>CAJUGT010000106.1 GCA_910586435.1 uncultured Acetatifactor sp.
GGCTTTGGCTGCCGGGATTGCGGATGGTCTTGGGTACGGGGACAATACCAAAGCGGCCCTGATTACCAGGGGGATTACGGAGATTGCCAGACTGGGTACCGCCATGGGCGGTAAATTTGAAACTTTTTGCGGTCTTACAGGGATAGGAGATTTGATTGTCACCTGTGCCAGTATGCATTCCAGAAACCGCAGAGCGGGTATCTTAATTGGTCAGGGCAAAAGTTATGAAGAGGCCATGGCAGAGGTGGGTATGGCGGTGGAAGGTGTACATTCCGCTAGGGCCGCCATGGAACTGGCCAGAAAATATAAAGTGCAGCTTCCTATTATCGAACAGGTGAATGAAATTTTATTTGCGGGAAAAAGCGCGGATCAGGCGGTGAAGGAATTGATGCTGCGGGACAAAAAGCTGGAAGTGTCGGATTTGCCCTGGCCGGAGGAATAATGTTATACTGCAAATTTAACCGGTGCGCAGTATAAAATAAAAATGGCCACAGAAAATCTTTATGGATTTTCCGTGGCTGCTTTTGCGGTTGCCCATACTTTTTCGGTACAACAGAGATATGTAGCTGCTGCGTCAGGCTTATCGGTAAATGGCTTCCGCAATTTCTGCCGCCATTTTCGGTTTATTCATTGTGTAGAGATGTATGTCATTGACACCATTTTCCTGAAGGTCCCGAATCTGACGGATGGCATAATCAATTCCGGCCTTTCTCATGTCATCCGGTCTGTCTCCATAAGTCGCAATCAAATCAGTCAAAGCCTTCGGAACGCTGGAACCGGATAATGTAACGGTGGTTCCCAGCTGTTTTGCTGCGGTGATGGGCATGATTCCGGCACAGATAGGAATGGAAATTCCTTTTTTAGCGGCTTTTTCCAGAAAACGATAATAGAAATCGTTGTCAAAGAACAGCTGACTGATGAAAAATTCCGCGCCTGCATCCTGCTTTCTTTTCAAATGATTCAAATCAGATTCCATGCTGAAGCATTCATAATGCTTCTCAGGGTAGCAGGCCCCCGCCATATGCAGTCCGGTATTTTCCTTCAAAAATGAGATTAAGTCATTGGCATGGGCAAAATCTCTGGAAGCAAATTGTTCGTCACTCATATCTTTTGGTCTGTCTCCACGAAGCGCAAGCACATACTGAATATTATGGTCTTTTAACGCGGCTGCCACCTGTAACAGTTCCTCCCGTTTGCTGCCCACACATGTCATATGGGCCATTGCGTCAATTTTCAAAGTGTTTTGAATGTAGGAGGCAATTTCCACTGTCTTCCCTGACCGGCTTCCTCCCGCTCCGTATGTGACACTGATAAAATCAGGCGATAATTTTCCCAATGCATCCAATACCTGGAATGCCGCATGAAACTCCCCATCTTTTTTCGGAGGAAAAACTTCAAATGAGAGCGTGTTCTTGTGTTCAAACATATCTTTTAGCATAGTTTATTCCCTTTCGTCAGTTTGGACTTGATTTTAAGTCAGGAATATCGTAACATGAAAAAGAAGGTTTTTCAAGTGACAATAGTTTTGACAGAAAGGTGTGAAAGAATGGAGCAGCAGGGATTTCAGGGAACAGGGGAATATGTGGCAAGCGAAGAGCTCATGGCCAGTGTAAATATTGCAATTGCTTTGAGAAAACCACTTTTGATTAAGGGGGAACCCGGTACGGGCAAGACAATGCTGGCGGAGGCCGTGGCAAAGGCTCTGGGCAAGAAGCTTATTATCTGGAATATCAAATCAACCACCAAGGCCCAGGAAGGTTTGTATGTGTATGACACCATCCAGCGTCTCTATGACGGGCAGTTTGGAGAAGAGGGCGTCAATGATATTGCAAGATATATAAAACTTGGCAAATTGGGTGAAGCTTTTGACAGTGACGAGCAGGTAGTTCTGCTCATTGATGAAATTGACAAGGCGGATTTGGAATTTCCCAATGACCTTCTGTGGGAACTGGATCAGATGGAATTCTACATTAACGAAACGAAACGTACCGTGAAAGCAAAACAGCGCCCCATAGTGATTATTACTTCCAATGCGGAAAAGGAATTACCGGACGCGTTTCTTCGCCGCTGTATTTTCCACTATATTGATTTCCCGTCCAGAGAATTGATGGAAGAGATTGTAAAGGTTCATTTTCCGGAGGTGGAGAAGCATCTGCTGAAAAATGCCATGGAAGTATTTTATAATATCAGAGCAATCAGGGATATTCGCAAGAAACCAAGTACCTCAGAGCTGATTGACTGGGTCAATGCATTGCAAATCGGCGGAATCCCGGCCGATACCATCCGAAAGACACTTCCTTTCATCGGTGTGGTAGTAAAAAAAGATGAAGATTTGCAGTTGGTAAGGCAGGAACCGAACCTTTGACAATGGCGGGAAAGTGAGTTGGCATGTTTATAAAATTTTTTGAGACTTTACGTGAAAAGGGATTGAGGGTCACACTGGGGGAATGGCTGACCTTGCAGGAAGCTTTGGATAAGGGATTGTGTACAAGCTCTCTGACCCAGTTTTATTATGTGGCCCGAATGATTCTGGTCAAGAGCGAGACGGATTTTGACAAGTTTGACATGGCTTTTGAAGAGTGTTTCAAAGCGGCGCAGCGGGAGACGGAAGTGGGAAAGGAAATGCTCCGCTGGCTGGACAAATCCGATATGATGGAGCTTGCCCATGAAGAAGCCAGGAGTCATTTAAACCAGGTGGAGGAAATTCAGATAGACAAAGAGGATGTGGAAGAAACCTTCAAACAGCGGTTAAAAGATCAGGATAGTGAGCACAATGGGGGAAGCTTCTGGATTGGAACCATGGGCAAGACTTCCTTTGGGAATATGGGCGGAAATGTGGGCGGAGTGCGGGTAGGCGGTAAGACAGGGTATCAATCTGCCTTCGCAGTGGTTGGCGCCAGAAAATACCGGGACTTCCGGGATGACAGAGTGTTGGATAACAGGCAATTTCAGATGGCTTTCAGAAAGCTGAGACAGTTTTCCAGCAGACTGGATATTCCCGAAACAGAACTGGATATTAACGGCACAGTGGACAAAACCTGCAATAATGGAGGGTGTCTGCAAATTGTCATGCAAAAACCCAGAAAAAACGCGGTAAAGCTGCTGCTTTTAATGGATTCCGGCGGTACCATGATTCCATTCAGCAGTCTGTTAAACGACCTGTTTCAGGCAATTCACAAGTCAAATCATTACAAGGATGTAAAAACCTATTATTTTCACAATTGCATATACAGTAAAATGTATAAGACGCCGGAATGCGAGAATGGTGACTGGGTGGACACAGAATGGATGTTCCGCAATGTGGACAGTGACTATAAGGTAATCATTGTAGGTGACGCAGCCATGGCGCCAGAAGAGCTGTACTCTGACACCGGCAATTACAGGGGTCCCAACGGAGGTCTGTCAGGATACGAATGGCTGCTGCTTTTAAAGAAAAAATATAAAAAAATCGTATGGCTGAATCCTAAGATGGCGCCTGGCAGAGCCCCATGGAGGGAGGCGGAGACGGCAGTGAAGGAGCTGTTCCCCATGTATAAACTGACTGTGGACGGGCTGAACCAGGCCATGGTAAAACTGATGGCAAATCGTTAGGACAAATATCTATATCATATGGATGAGAAAGGTAAGGATTAGGAACTATGACAGTATTTGAAGAGTTAAAGGCAAGGGGGCTGCTGGCTCAGCTGACGGATGAAGAGGAGATCAGGGAACTTGTCGACAATGGCAAGGCAACTTTTTATATTGGATTTGACCCCACGGCAGACAGCCTTCATGTGGGGCATTTTATGGCGCTGTGTCTGATGAAACGTCTGCAAATGGCCGGAAATAAGCCTATTGCCTTAATTGGCGGCGGTACAGGGATGATAGGAGATCCTTCAGGGCGGAGTGATCTGCGTACAATGATGACCAAAGAAACCATTGCCCATAATTGTGAATGCTTTAAAAAGCAAATGAGTCGTTTTATAGACTTTGGGGAGAATCAGGAGGCTGGTTCACCAGAGAAAGAGTCCCATTCCAAGGCATTGATGGTAAATAACGCGGATTGGCTTATGGATTTGAATTACATTGAGTTTATCAGAGATATTGGAGTGCATTTCTCCGTGAACAGAATGCTCACTGCGGAATGCTATAAACAGCGAATGGAAAAGGGATTAAGTTTCCTGGAATTCAATTATATGATTATGCAGAGCTATGATTTCCTGAAGCTGTATGAGAACTATGGGTGCAATATGCAGTTTGGCGGGGATGACCAGTGGAGCAATATGCTTGGGGGCACGGAATTAATCCGGCGTAAGCTTGGAAAGGACGCCTATGCTATGACAATCACGCTGCTCTTAAATTCCGAAGGCAAAAAGATGGGCAAAACTCAGAAGGGAGCCGTTTGGCTTGACCCCAATAAGACATCACCTTTTGAATTTTATCAGTATTGGAGGAATGTGGCGGATGCCGATGTGTTAAAGTGCATTAGAATGCTCACATTCCTGCCCATGGAGCAGATAGAAGAAATGGACAGTTGGGAGGGCAGTCAGCTGAACCAGGCAAAAGAAATCCTTGCCTTTGAATTGACGAAGCTGGTGCATGGGGAAGCAGAAGCGCAGGCAGCGCAGGAAAGCGCGCGCAGGATTTTCTCCGGTCATATATTCTCCGGTGAGGGCGATGCGGATATGCCCACAGCCACCCTGACGGAGACGGATTTCGTGGATGGGGTCATAGATATACTAGGCATATTGGTGAAATCCGGCCTTACCACATCACGTTCCGAAGCGAGACGGGCGGTGGAACAGGGCGGCGTTGCAGTGGACAATGAGAAGATAAGTGATATTAAGACTCTGTATCATCCGGAGCAGCTTACAGGTAAGGGCATTGTTGTCCGGCGGGGCAAAAAGAATTTCAAGAGAGTAACTATGGAATAAGCATATTGGGTACACCAGTGCTGATTACTCAAGGAGGAACGCAATGGTGTACTGGGCTGTTTTGGAAAGGAATTTCAATGGGAATCTATTTAGACCCCGGAAATAGCGGATTTCAGAGCATTACAAATAGTGAATAATTGATAGAACGTTCCAGAAAGCTTTTAGAGGATACCATCGCAGGAAATTCGGCTGAGGTGGCAAAGGCCATAGAAGCAGTGAGAATCACCCAGTATGCGCCCACATTTTACAATGATGAGCAGGCGCTGCGTTATGTGATTAAGTTTGCGTATATTGCGGCGATAGACCAATATCTTAAGATTGAAGAGCTTCCTTCCGGAAAGGGGATTGCCGATTTGGTGTATCTGCCAAAGAGAAAATCCATGCTTCCCGCCATGATTGTGGAATTAAAATGGAATAACTCATCGGAAGGGGCTATTGAACAGATAAAGAAGAAAGAATATCCTCAAATCCTGAAAGATTACGGCGGTGAGATTGTGATGGTCGGAATCAATTATGACGCCAAGACCAAGGTTCACAGCTGTGAAATTTCACATCTGTGAAATAGAAAAAATTGGCTCAATATAGAGGAGTATCAGAACTACTTCCTGGGCGGCGAAACTTTATCATAATTCTTCACCTTCGGCATATAATATAGCAGTATATGCAGGAGGTTTTTCTTATGGAGAATTATGCAATAAACACCTATGACCTGTACAATGATATTAAGACCCGCACAGGAGGAGAAATATACATAGGGGTTCTGGGGCCGGTAAGAACCGGAAAGTCCACATTTATCAAACGTTTTATGGAGGAAATGGTGCTGCCCTATATGGAAGATGAACATGCCAGAAACAGAGCGCAGGATGAACTTCCCCAAAGCGCCGGTGGGAAAACCATTACCACAACGGAGCCCAAATTCATCCCCAACGAAGCGGCCAATGTAGTGTTAAGCGGGGAAATTCCCGTCTCAGTACGTCTCATTGACTGCGTGGGATATATGGTGGAAGGGGCAGCAGGGCATATGGAAGAAGATGTGGAACGAATGGTGAAAACGCCCTGGTTTGATTATGAGATTCCCTTTACCCAAGCTGCGGAAATCGGTACGGATAAGGTTATGAACGATCATTCCACCATAGGACTGGTGGTGACTACGGATGGGAGCTTCGGTGAGATTCCCAGAAGCAATTACCTGGAAGCGGAAGAGAAGACCATACTGGCACTGAAGAAACTGCGGAAACCCTTCCTGGTATTGGTAAACAGTCAAAAACCATATTCTGAAGATGCCAAGCGTGTAGCGGGAGAAATATCCGAGAAATATGGTGTTTCTGCGGTAACTGTCAATTGCGAGCAGCTGAAGAAAGAAGATATTCACATGCTGCTGGAAAATGTACTCTATGAGTTCCCCATATCTTCCATAGAATTCTATATGCCCAAATGGGTTGAGATGCTTCCCGGGGATAATCGCATGAAGCAGGACATCATCATACAAATCAAGGCGTTGATGAAAGATTACAGCACCATACGGGATGCGCTGAAAAAGCCTGTGGAACTCACCAGTGATTACATAAAACGTTGTAAAACAGACACGGTAAGCTTGTCTGATGGTATTATTCGTATCATGCTTGATGTGGAAGAGTCCTATTATTATGAAATGCTTACCGAAATGGTGGGAGAAACCATCACGGATGAATACCAGCTCATCAGTAAGCTCAGAGATTTTGCGGCCATGAAACATGAATATGTGAAGGTTCTGGACGCAGTGAATATGGTGCGCATCAAAGGGTATGGCGTGGTGACACCTGACAAGGATGAAATTACGCTGGAGAAACCGGAGATAATCAAACATGGCAATAAATTTGGCGTAAAGATAAAGGCATCCAGCCCTTCCATCCATATGATTCGTGCCAATATTGAGACAGAGATTGCGCCCATTGTGGGAACCCAGGAACAGGCCAATGATTTGATTAATTTTATCGGTCAGGCCGATATGGACAAGGGAATATGGGATACCAATATTTTCGGAAAGACCGTGGAGCAGCTTGTCAACGATGGGATTACTGCCAAGGTAGCTGTCATCGGAGAAGAAAGCCAGATGAAGCTTCAGGATACCATGCAGAAAATCGTAAATGACAGCAATGGCGGAATGGTATGTATTATAATTTAAAGAAGTCGTATTGTGAAAGGCTGTTCTTCCAAAGGAGCAGCCTTTTTACGGCGCAATGGGGTTAGCTTCATAATAGGGGAAGGCATAGCCGTATACGGTCAACATGAGCAGGAGAATCATGAAACCGCACAATATCACAGAAAAACAGGTGAAAACAGTATTTTTTTTCTCTGAAGCAATCGGACACAGCCCCCATGCTTTTTCCAGGCCATGGAACGTATAATAGCAAACCGGAAGCAAGGCGGGCAAAAGATAGCGTCCCTGAGGTTGGTAATCAGTGGAATAGGAATATACCAGACTCAAAAGCAATGGCATTAACACGCAGAAAAGCATATTCAGGTGATAAAAAATCCGGAAACCTTTGCGTTCTGAATACAGTCCGCCGCTCCTGGTTCTGCCATGGGGGATGAGGGCGCAAAAAACAGCGCCAAGCAGAAACAGAGCTTTATAAAAACGGTAAACCCATACAGAGGTCGTAATGGTCATGGGGCCATAGACACCGATAAAACTCATGATGGAAAGTGTCCAGAAATCTGAATCTGTTATCATATTCCAAAGAGAATGCCCTTGATTTTGCCAGGTCACACGAGTATCGGGGTGGAATTCCGGGATTGCGTACAGGGAGGCACATTCATTTCTGGTATATAGTCCCAGAAAATCGCCATCATACAATATGGCACTGCGTATAAACCACCAACCGATGCCAAGCAGCACAAGAATTGCGATAAAGCTCCCCTTTTTCAGGAAGCTGCGTAAGTCAAACCGAATCTGTCCGGGACGACCGGAGAGAAAAAAGGCCGTAAATAATAACATACAGCTTAAAATATATCCATATGCGTTATAGTAGGATAGTGAGCAAAGTATGATACCTGCGGACAAAAGGATGGAGGAACCACAGGAAAAACCATCTTCCAGTCCCAAAGTCAGTCCATACAGTATGATGGCGATGGACAAGAGACAGCAGGAATCCGTGTTTACATAAGTATGCACAAATATGCTTTGGGGAAGAAAGGTGGCCAGAAAAGCAAAACACCATCTGAGGCGCCTGTCATGGAACCACTTTTTTGAGAGCAGCAGGACAAGCCATGCCGTACACAGGCCGAAGAAAAGATTTACCCCCCTGGCTGTGTATAATAATGCCTGTTCCGAATCCGTAAATACCTTCACAAACATCATGGTGTAACCCTGAAACATGTAGGGAAGAATGGGTTGAAAAGCGTAGGAAAAGCCATATCCTCCAATACGGATTGATTCGTCATAACCGTTTGGCAAAGTACCGTTTTCGGCGATATACTGTGGAATAAGAAAACGGTTGTATTCATCGGGCGGATTGCCGAAGGGCTGTTTGATCAGCAGGGATAGTCCGATGGTAAGATATAGCCCGAAATACAATATGATGATAAAGTTTTGAAGATGATGCTTTTTTTTCGGGTTCATATGAAAGTTCCTCTTGTATTATTTATTGTGAAAGTCAAAAATCTTGTCTCCTCCCATAAATATGTATATGGCGGCGGGACCGGCGCAAAATCACTGTTCTTGCGAATGTCCTTTTCGCAATGTGATTCTCGGTGCATCTGTTGCTGTGAACGGAGTGAACCGTAACTTACTGTAACAATATTAGCACAGACATAGATACAAAACAATTGATTTTTGTTTTAATCTTTTGTATAATGAAATTAAGAAAAATTAATAATTTAGTTTCTGAAATATATATTTTCACAAAAATTAGATAAAATCCTTATTGTGACATACATGAACAGTGTGATGACCCTGGTATTCATATTATGTCAATAAAACGGTTTATTATGGAAAGGAATACAAATGGTGAAAAAACGTCCTTCGGCATATGATATACATATTTTAATGATTGGATTGTTTGTATTCCTGTTCCACGGCGCAAAGCTGAATTCCGATGTGGTAGGGATTGACACGGAAGACATCATTCATTTGCAGGGAGATTTTTATGGCGGCTGGCTGAACACAGGCAGGCAGGGGCTTGTTCTCATAAAGCTTTTGACCGGAAATCTTCGGTTTAACCCTTATTTTACGGGGATAATGACCCTGGTGCTGTATGTGCTTTCTGTGTCAGCCTTTTTTTTATTGTGGGACAGGATTGCTGGCAATCGCCTTATGACAAGGGCTGTTTCAGTTTCCTCCGGACGAAAGGATTCGGCGAGGCTTTGGGCATGGGGACTTGGGGGGCTTTTGTGGATTTCTCATCCCATGATGGCCGAACAGTTTTATTTCTCCTTGCAGAGTCTGGAGATTTGTTTGTGCCTGCTTATGACTGCCGCATCTCTGTATCTCTCCTATCGGTGGGCCTACAAGCTTCATCCGGCGCCGGCCATTGGCAGTGTAATACTTTTGCTTGTGACTTTTTCCTGTTACCAGACATTTGTAGTACTATATATCTTTGGTACGGTATCCATAGTTTTTTTGCAGGCATTGAAAGATATATCCGGGAAAAAGGAAATATCCGGAAGCGGACTCATCAAGCGGGTAATTCCCTATGTCATTATATTCTTCATCGCGTTTATGCTTAACATGCTGATTACCAGGCTGTTTTTCAGCTCCTCCAGCTATCTTCGGGACCAGATTTTATGGGGAAAAGCAGAAACGATAGACTGCTTTCGGGCCATAGCGGGACATGTTATAAAGGTGTTTACCGGATATGATTCCATTTTTTACCATTGGGGAATGGGCATATTGGCAGTTTCCGATCTGCTGTTGTTGATTAGATTTTTTCGATGGTATGGCAGCGGACGCAAAGGTGTCATAGGAGTGACATTGTTTTTCTATCTGGCATTGTTTGTCACACCATTTATGCTGACTGTATTGATGGGATGTTCACCCGCCATACGTTCTCAGCTGATTTTGCCGGCGATTCTTGGATTTCTTGGTTATCTGGGGATTTGGCTGGTAAGGTTAGAATGTCCCATATCAAAGGAAAGAATGCCTTCGGCAGGTGAGAGGACTTTTTTGAAAGAAAGGACTGCCGAAGAAAAAAGGACTCTTGTAAAAGAAAGAACTGCCGAAGAAAAAAGGACTCTTATAAAAGAACGGACTGCCAAAGAACGGACGTCCGGAAAAGCTGGAAGGGTGAGGGAGGCATCTGCGAAAAAGGGAATTTACAGCATAGGGTTTGTATTCATTGTGTCTGTGTGTGTTATCACCGGAATGGAGCAGGCGAAAGTGACAGAAAGATTATACTACACGGACAAATGCCGTTATGAACAGGATGTGGCTTTGGGAAGAGCCCTCATTGATCATATCTGGCAGGCAAATGAAGGAAATGGTGACTTGCCGATATTCGTTGTGGGGAGCAGAGAGTTCACGGGCAATCATTCCTGTGTTATGGGGGAGGTAATCGGGCGTTCTTTTTTCAGCTATGATACGGATGTCTCTCCACAATACTATTGGAGTACCAGAAGGGTGCTTGGATTTCTGCACAGTTTGGGAGCGGATTTTGAACAAGTGACAGAACAATGGATGTGGGAAGCCTTAGAATATAGTCAGGACATGCCTGTATGGCCTGCGGAAGGCAGTGTGGCGGATAAGAGCGGCATGATTATCATTAAGTTAAGCGAATAGATTTTTCACAGAAGTTGAAAGGAGCGGGGAAGAATGAATCAAATGTATGAGAAGTTGAAACAGTGCCATGGCTTTGTGAGGAAGAAGACGGATTTTATCCCGAAAGTGGCTATTGTGCTTGGTTCCGGCCTGGGGGATTATGCGGAATGCATTCATGTGGAATACGAATTGCCTTACGGAGAAATAGAAGGTTTTCCCGTCTCCACGGTCCCCGGCCATGCGGGAAAATTTATCTTTGGATTCCTTGATGAAATTCCTGTGGTATGTATGAAGGGCAGGGTTCATTACTATGAAGGATATCCCATAAGCGATGTGGTTTTACCCATACGCCTTATGAAGCTTCTGGGTGCGGAGATCTTATTTCTGACCAACGCCGCAGGCGGGGTGAATACTTCGTTTCATCCGGGAGATTTGATGATGATAAAAGATCATATCTCTGTTTTTGCCCCCAATCCGCTGATTGGTCCCAACATAGACCAATTGGGCACACGTTTTCCTGATATGAGTCATGTGTATGACAGGGAATTGCAGGATGTGATTGTGAAAACGGCAAAGGAGAATCACATTTTTCTACAGGAAGGTGTTTATGCGCAGCTGACGGGACCTTCCTTTGAGTCTCCGGCGGAAATCCGTATGCTGCGGGGCCTGGGATGTGACGCAGTGGGAATGAGCACTGTGGTGGAAGCAATTGCCGCCAATCATATGGGGATGAAAATCTGTGGTGTGTCCTGTATCTGCAATCTTGCCGCCGGTATGACAGCTACACCTTTAAGCCATAAAGAGGTGCAGGAAGCTGCGGACGCAGCTGCTCCAAATTTTAAGAAGCTGGTGACAGAATCGGTAAAGGGAATGGAAAGAGTCTGAAAAATTATGGAAGAACAAGACAATAACAGGAAATTCTTATCGGGGCAGGGACTCTCACAGGAACTTGTCGGGGCGTTAATTACAAGCGCGCTGGAGGCACGAAAAATGGCATATGTGCCATATTCTCATTATACTGTGGGAGCCGCTGTACTCACGGAAGAAGGGAAGATTTACCAGGGCGGGAATATCGAAAACGCTTCCTATGGGGCGACAAACTGCGCAGAGCGTACAGCAATTTTCAAAGCAGTAAGTGAGGGCTGCCGCCGCTTTTTCGCAATTGCCATAGCGGGCGGTATGGAAGGAACAGAACCTGTTGAGTATGCTTATCCCTGCGGTATTTGCAGACAGGTCATGCAGGAGTTTGCAGAAAGGGATTTTATCATAATAGTAGCTAAAAATATGGCTGATTTTCTAATGTACCATCTTGAAGATCTGCTGCCTCATGGATTTGGAGGTGAGTCTATCAAGTGAACATCAGGCTTTATAACGCAAGGATTTTGACCATGGAAGATGATGTTTCCCTGTCTGCGGATAATGTCGTATTTCCAGGGGAAATATGGGTAAAGGACGACAGAATTGCTTCTGTAATAAGGGGAGAAGATTCCGGAAAGTCGCCCCCTGTCTGGGACATGGAAATTGATTGTGAGGATAATCTGCTGATGCCGGGGTTTAAGGATGCCCATACCCATTCCGCCATGACTTTTCTGCGGTCTTATGCGGATGATGTACCTTTACAGCAATGGCTGGAAGACAAAATCTTTCCCATGGAGAAAAAAATTTCCGGAGAAGATATATATCATTTTACCAAGCTGGCAATACTGGAATATCTGACTTCAGGCATCACTTCCATTTTTGAGATGTACCTGACGCCAGATCACATTGCCAGAGCATGTGTGGATATGGGAATGCGCTGTGTTCTTACAAGTGGTCTGAACAACTTTACTTCTTCCGTAGAACGGCAGGAAGACGAATATATCAGACTGAATCATTACGACCCCTTAATCAGCTATCAGCTGGGATTTCATTCAGAGTATACCTGTTCGGAAGATTTGCTTCATCAGATGTCACAGCTTGTGCATAAATATCAAGCGCCTGTTTATACTCATTTTGCCGAAACAGCGAAGGAAGTAAGAGCCTGTAAGGCACGATATGGAAGACCGCTGGCATTAACCCTGTATGATATGGGCCTGTTTGACTATGGCGGGGGTGGGTATCATTGTGTGCATATGTCGGAAGGGGATTTGGAGATTTTCAGGGGATGCAGATTGTATGCCATAACGAATCCTTCGTCCAATTTAAAGCTGGCCAGCGGAATTGCGCCCATTGCGGAATTTGAGCGCAGGGGAATCCCGGTTGCCATCGGAACAGACGGCGCTGCAAGCAACAATTGCCTGGATATGTTCCGGGAGATGTTCCTTGTGTCGGGATTAAGCAAAATCAGGGAATGCAATGCTGCCAGCCTGGACGCCGTGAGGGTATTGCGTATGGCTACGACGGAAGGAGCGCACGCAATGCGTCTGAAAGACGCAGATATGTTGGCGGAAGGAAAACTGGCAGATATTATCATGATTGATCTGCACCAGCCCAATATGCAGCCCATACATAATATCCCCAAAAACATTGTATACAGCGGCAGCAAATCAAATGTCCGCATGACCATGATTCATGGAAGGATATTATATCAAAAGGGAGAGTTTCTTCTAAAGGAAACAGCAGAAGATATCTATGCCGAATGCAACAAAATTATCAGGCGGATTTTCAACACCTGATGAAACAGAGAGCGGAACAAGTTCCCGCAAACGGGAAAAATCGCCATAAATGGCGATTGGAATAGTCCAGCTAAAAAATGTCAAGAGAATATTTAAAAACAGTCTCGGAACGAAGGTGCCCGGAAGGGTTTTCAGACGCAAAAGCGG
>CAJUGT010000107.1 GCA_910586435.1 uncultured Acetatifactor sp.
GAGCCGCTTGTTTTGCAAGTGGCTCTTTTTACACTTATGTGTGTAATTGTTTATTCCCAATTTAACTCGGGTCCTTGACCATTTGAGCCTGGACCACCACCTATTGGTAGGTCTGAAAACATTCCACCTGGTTCACCTATTCCTACGCTGCCTGGGTCTTCACTACTGGAAGATTGTCCACCGCTAGTGTACTGTCTTTATTATATTTAGCTAAATTGCTTTTCAGTTGTAGTGTCGAACTTGGGATAGAGCGATGTCAGCTTGATTCTGGCCTTGTCAGTGGTAAAGTGCCAATGGATACAGGCAGTATGTTCATTGCGGTCGCTCTCCCATGCGGTTAGTTCCTGCCGGAGCAGGTCTATGTTTTCAATCCTTCGTGACAGGCACTGGCGCGTCATAACATTAAGCTCTATTTCAGCAATGTCCAGCCAGCTCCCATGCTTGGGAGTATAATGGATTTCAAGCTTTTTGGCGATCCTGCGGGCTTCCGGTGCTGGAAACGCTTTGTATAAAGAGGAAAGCGCATGGGTATTCAGGTTGTCCATGACAAGTATGATCCTGTCACGGTCAGGATAGCTGACATCCACCAGATACCTGATCTCTTCCGCCCAGTCGGCTGCGGTACGGTGTTCCCGGACGCTGACGTGCCGCACACCGCCCAGGGGTTCCACGAATACAAATATGCTGCAGGTACCGCCACGCGCATACTCGGAATCAATCTTCCGGGTATCTCCCGGACGCATTGGCAGCGGTTCCCGGGCTTCGCCCAACAGCTGGTAAGGTTTTTCATCCATGCACACTACCGGGACAATTTGATTGTTATTACAAGGAGAATTTAGAAAAATGAACATATATGAGTTCAGTACTATTGGTTACTTTATATCACACTACTTTAATTGGTCTATGGATTATTCTGACTTGGAAAATTGTATTGACGATTTTTTAATAAGGGAAAATAATACAAAGATAAAAGCCTTCAAAAAAGAAATTGAAACATTATATAGGTTAAATAGTCCGGAGATTTTCAGGGAAATAAGCTATAACCTTGGAAGCAGAGGAATGCCGGTTGATAAAGCTTTAGATATGATAAAGCTGCTATATACCAGAACACAAGAAGATGAAAAATCCAACCTATCAGCTAAATATCCGCCCGCCGACAGCACATCCAATCTGGAAGTCTGAAAAGGTATCCTGCTCTTTCTTTTTGTCCAATCCGAGAAAAAGGAAGGTGTAAATCCCGCCGAAACAGTACGCAGACCTCCTCCGTGACTCCAGCCGGGAGTTTTCAACCTCTTTGTGAGCATGCCGCCCGAAATTATTTTGTATTGCGAGCTGTTTTCGTTTGACAGGTTTCCTGAAATACGGCTGTACTTTTTCAGTGGGACAGCGTATAATGGAACCAGCGCCAAATCAGAATATGGCGGCTGAAAATATGCAGGCAATATAGGGACACTGAATTTCTGTTTATCAGAACACAAATAAAGCAAAAAAATCAGAATTTGGAGGTATGTAAATGAATGTTGAGAACTATAATGTAGGCGATTATCAGGAGATGTGCGTATCCTCAAAAATCAATTTCTTGCATCAAGTTCATAAAGAAGAAATTTCATTATGGGATGATGATGGTAATGATAATGAAATATGGAAGGATTATCATACGGTGCAAGATGAATTGCTGCATCATTCGGAAATACTTCATTGTGAAGATGTCTTACATATTATGAAAATCTTTGATGATGACTGCTTTGAAATATCATGGCAATTCCATCTTGCTGAGATGGTGTACTTTAATTGTTTGTATTATGGAAAAGATAGAATTGCGTTTTATTTACAGCATTTGCAGGAAGTCCCTGTAAATGGGAGACTGCATGGTTGGCATTTTCCTATACAATGGCTTATGGGTGAAGACTCTTTTCTGCTTTTAAAAGAAGCAGTACAGGAGCAAACAACAGAAATTAAAAAAATAGTAATGCAAATATTAGACGGTATTGAAATATATCAAGAAGAAAAAGACGAATTAAAAGCGATAATAGACAAATAACTTCCGGTTTATCAGGGAAACAACATTAAAACAGAAAAATTGGAGAATCTAAATGACAAGGAAAAACAGCCATTGGCTGACGAGGTTGTTACTTCTTTTAGCACTTTTTGCAACAATACCGATAAACTCATATTCTTATGTGCCAAGCTATGGTTTATTTGGCGAGTTGAAAGCTTTGGTTGTTGCAAATGAGAACAGGGAAGAAATAGCGGAAGTATTTTCAAAGGTTACTGTACAGAAGAAACAAAGAGGTAAAAATATATTTAATTTATGGCTTTTTGTTTTAGCATATGTAGTTTGTCTGCGGTTGTTGGCACATAGCATGAAATTACCAAAAACAGATACTATTGTCGACAAGAAAGTCAGAATGAATCATTGAAACTTTCTGCACGATAGAATGTATATGCAGAAAGGAGTATTTATGTGTTTGAGCAGGATTATGTTATAAGACTGATAAAAGAAATGATACGCGCAATATTGAAGCTGTTTTTCCATATGGATACCGACAATCCTACTAAAGATTTATTGGAAGAAAAAGAATGCCAAGAGACATTAGAAAAGTTATTGGATATGGTTGATAATGGGAACATTAACGAAGCTGAAAATCAGATATACGATATAACGTCTGATGACAATATGGTAAACTTAAAGATGGCACTGCTATTTTATTCTTATCTCAATGACAAAGATGATGATTTCTTACAGAAGAATGATTTTTGCCGGGAAGAGATAAAGTCAGGCATAAAAGAATTGGTATCCCGATACGGATTAACGGGAATGGCAGAAATTTTTCTGTCAGAAATTTAAGCGCTATCATAGTTAACAAAATAAGTAATACTGCGCCAGAGTGTATAGAAAAATGAATAGTCAAACATAGATTTGAGGATATTATTATGTGTTTAGAAATCAGAAAGCTTTGTATAGATGATGGACGTGACATCTATGAGATGCTGCAAGAATTACCTGCGGAAGAAAATGGATTTATCAATTCAGTAAAGGACAAAACATTTGACGAGTATAAGGAATGGTTAAAAAAGTCAGCTAAAAGTTCTGAGCAGGCTGGCGTAGTGGATGGATGGAAAGTTCCACAAACAATTTTTTGGCTTTATGAAAATAACAGACCTGTAGGCTTTGGTAAAGTACGTCATTTTCTAACAGATGCCTTACTGGAAAATGGTGGGAATGTGGGGTATGCCATTCGCCCTTCGGCAAGGAATAGAGGTTTGGGAAAAAAGCTCTTATCATTCTTAATCGTTGAAAGTAAAAAAATTGGTGTATCTAAATTACTACTTACCATCCAAAATCATAATAAACAGTCTATCCATGTGGCATTGGAAAATGGCGGAAAAATAGAAAAGGTCACGGCGAACAAACACTATATTTGGATTAAACCATAACCAGAATGCCTCGTTGGAAAAACAACAGTATCTGCAATTGTCATTCCCTTTGCGTAGATGGAAAGTATTTTTTCCTCCATGTCCTGCGTTACGGTATTCTGGTGTTTTTTATGAGAGGCTCATGCTCACCGTTACGGTCCCGCAGGATTGCAACATCCATGTTCCCATAGCTGGTGCGCATGGTCTTTATAGAATACCCGTTGCGGCTGTTGTCAGTGTCCTTGTTCCAGTAATCGTACTTTGAATGACCCAGTTCCTCATCCAGTACATCTTCAAGAATCACAGACATCATGTCACGCATGACAGCATTCACATCAGCTCCATTTTTAATGCAGATGTCATTCTCTTTTAGATAGCTGCTCATTATTTCCCTCATTGCTGCTTTTTGTGGGATTTCGTTTTTTCTGGCCATCAAAGATGATGATGACATAAATCAAACCTCCAAACGGAGTAATTCTATCTTACATCAGTTTGAAGGTTTACACAGACTTTGGGATAGTCCCTATATGTTCTTGTTTTTCGCCTTATATTATTAGCGTTAATCCGCAAGCACATTAGCAATCTATCTGTGTCCATTTTATGGAGCAACCAAAAAAGTATAATCACCTCATAACCAGAAGCATGACACCATGGCCAATCATGCCAACTGCAGACCAGCCAAGTCTCTGACAACTTCAATTGCCAAGTCTGTATCTTCTGCAATTTCCTCAAGAGTTAGTTTTCCTCTCGCAATCAGACGGCGGGCAGATGCTTTTTTCTCTTCCAATGCCCTTTTCCTCGCTATTTCTTCTGCCCTTTCCTTCGCTATCTCTTCTGCCCTTTTCCTCGCTATCTCTTCTGCCCTTTCCTTCACTATCTCTTCTGCCATCTCTTCCGCCATTTCTTCTGCCATCTCTTCCGCCATTTCTTCTGCCATCTCTTCCGCCATTTCTTTCGCCATTTCTTTCGCCCACTTCTCTGCTAAATTCTCAACTATCTGGCTCATAGTCTCCTGACCTCCTTCCATCTCCTTAAAATACTTCACTTGTTTTGCCAATACTGGATAGAACATATCCGTAGGACTCAGACATCTAAAATCATACATCAGCCTTCCAACAGGAGCATTGTCATTCTTATAACTGCCATTGACATATATAATATGGGAACCATCACCAAAATATGTACCCGTCTCTTCAATGATTCGATTGACATGATACAAAGGACACCCCGCTCCCATGACATCACTTGCCGTAATAAATATCACATAGGAATCATGGATTTCCTTAAATTCCTGCCCTGCTTTCAGCATTTTTGTGTCGATCATGCTGCTATGGAACCTTGCTCTATGCGCATCTGCTCCCTCCGGCGCACGCTGAACCTCCACGTCATAGACCTTATTATTCCCATCCACCGCATAAATGTCTATGGTAATGGAACGTTCTCCTGACATGGGATTTTTATATTCCCTCTGCCCAACTACCTCCAACACCTTTAAATCATTTCTTTGCAGAATAATGTTCAGCAGCAGCTCTGTCGCCTCTACATTCCTGTCAAATACAAGTGTCATCAGATTATCGTCTAAAAGGCACATTTCACCTATTACTTTCAGAGCCTCTTTTCTTCTTAATGCTTTCTTTTTTTCTATAGCCATCACACCACCTGCCTTCATACCTACCCCGACCAAACTCCTGCAAGGCATCATCGGCAATGTCCGTCACATCATAAATTGCCTCCTAGGTCAAAACCGCTTTACACCCTTGCAGTTCCCTTTTATCACTCAATTCTGTTATCGTCTGGAAAGCCTCACCCCATGGCAGTTCCCTTCCTGCCCCATAACATCAATGTCCCGGCCAGGCATCCCCATGATGTTTTCATCCCCCTGCAAGGCATCTCTCACCCTGTTATCTATTGCAGTTTCCGTAATATTCACCCCATATCACTTTTCCAGACAGTAACAGTATCTCCTTACAATTAATTTTACCACACAATAGGGCAAAACAAAAGTAAAATTTTATCCCCTGTTACATCCATAATTGGATAAGGCTTCTGATGCCCTGGAAACATCCAACACATTCTCCGGCCATAAACCCTAGCTGCTTTTCACACCACTTCCGGGAAAAGGTACATAAAAGAAACATAATACACTTATCCAAATGGGAATTTCTTTCACACTCTCCTTAGTAACCATATCTCTTCCTATATTTCATGAACATAAAAACGGACAATGCAAGCGCCATCAGTTCCGCCGCAGGCGTTGCCAGCCAGATTCCATTCACGCCAAAAATAAGCGGAAGCACAATCATCGTAATCAGCATAAACACAAACGACCTTGAAAATGCCAGAACCGCTGAAACCACTCCGTTGGATAACGCAGTAAACATCCCACTGGCAAAAATATTAAAACCAATAAACAGAAGCGCTATGGTACATATCCTGTTTCCAGTCACTGCCAGATCATACACCGGATTGTCCGGGCGGGCAAAAACGGATACCAACGGCCTTGTCAGAAGAAAGGAAGCCGCAACCGTCACAAGGGAAATTCCCGCAATCACCTTCATACTCACTGCAATCAGCTTCTTCAGCTTTTCATGCGTTTGAATGTGCCCTTCCTTCAAACTGCGTTCCCCATAATAATAACTGAGCATGGGAGCCACGCCATAAGAATACCCTGTATAAAGAGAGCTTGCAAACATCAGCACATACATGATAATGGTCACTGCGGCCACCCCATCCTCACCCACATAGCGCAGCATCGTCCAGTTAAACATCATTGTAATAATCCCGGTAACGAGCGCAGTCGCCATCTCCGAACATCCATTTGCAGCTGCGTTTGCAAGAACTTTAAACCGAAACACGGGCTTCTTGAAATGCAGAAGGCTCTTTTTCTGGCTGAAAACGAACAATCCCGCAACCGCCGTCACAGAATACCCCAATCCTGTCGCAATCGCTGCTCCGCTGATTCCCATGTCAAATCCGGCAATCAGCACATAGTCCAGCACCATATTCAAGATACCGCCTGTCACAGAACAGACCAGGGAAAGATTGGCCTTTTCACTGGCAATCATGTAAAGCGTAAAATTATTCATCAGAAGAATCGGCACAGTAAATATCAGATACCGGCTTAAATATTCCACACAATATCCTTCTACATCCGCAGAGAGATTCATCCCTGCAAAAATACGGTCCATGGCTAAATATCCTGCCGCACACATGGCAATCCCCACAAGTACATTCACCAAAATCAGAGAAGTAAAGTCCTCCTTGGCTTCCTCAGCCTTCTGCTCCCCCATCTTTTTCATAATGACAGCGCTGCCACCAGTGGCAAGCATGGTGGATATGGCTGTCACAAGCTGAATAATGGGCGCCGTCAGATTGATTGCCGAGAGAGCGTTCGTCCCAATCAAATTTGATACAAACAGCCCATCTACCATTGTGTAAAAAGACATAAACACTGTCATTGCAATCGTAGGTACTGCAAATTTCAGGATATTTTTTAATGTTACAGGCTTTTCATATACATTTGTGTTTTCCATAAATTTTTCCTCCTATCTTGTATTTATTTCCTGTGAATGATATTATAGACCGTACAGTAACTGTTCGGTCAATACAAAAATAAATTATTATGAGGTAACTATGGATAAGAATGACAAACTTCTCACAATCGGCCAGTTCGCAGCCATGCACGGCATCAATAAGAAAACCCTGATGTGGTATGACGAGATCGGGCTGTTCAAACCGGCTGTCATTAACCCTGAAAACGGATACCGCTGCTATAATTACCATCAAAGCCCTGTCCTTGAAACCATCCTGCTGCTGCGGGAACTGAATGTCTCCATAAAAGAAATACAGGATTTCATGAAAAATCGGTCCGCAAGCAGCTTAAAATGTCTTCTGGAAGAAAAAATAGCGGGCCTTGACACGCAAATCACCCACTTGCAGGCAGTCCGGACAACTTTATGTACCTATCATCAGAATATGGACACCCTGCTGACCATAGACTTATCCGAAATCAGTATTGTCGAAAAAAAGGAGCGCTGCCTGGTCACTGTAGACGTAGACCAAGATACCTCCTTTGAACAGGAAGTGGAACTCATCACAGCCGAGACCGAAAAATATCGGCTTGGCCGCCTCCACAAGGCCTCCTATGGCTCCATGATTTCCGTTGCTGACCTGTTAAACGGCAGCTTTGATAATTATTCCAAACTCTTTATCGAAATCCCGTTTCTCCCATACCACGCCGGACTGCATATCATGCCCAGCGGAAAATACCTGCGGGCTTTCCACAAAGGGAAATGGGACGGAATTCCAAAGCGGTATCAGGAAATTCTTGATTACGCCAAAAAACACAAACTGAACCTGCACGGATTTTCCTACGAAATGGGCATAAATGAAAATGTCATTGACCGGATTGAAGATTATATTGTGCAGATCGAAATCCCCATGGAAGGATAACCCAAATTCTGCCCCTGTGAATCAGGGTTCTTTCATAAAAACCTGTATTGTTTATCATCTACGTTTTGCAGGGACGGAAATACCGCTGGCATCCGCCTGAAGTCAATGAGCGACAAAAGGGGGCTGTCGCATTAGGAAATTCTACAAAAGATACAGGATGTCAGGGTCATCAGGCATACCTGATGACCCTGACGCAAATGACCTCCGGCCGGGTCAGGACCGACAGCCCACACCTATCCCAGCTCTGTCTGTGTCCTGTACATCCGGTCATACATCCCGTCCAGCGCCATCAGCTCCTCATGGGTTCCCTCTTCGGCTATTTTCCCATTTTCCAAAAGGATTATTTTATCTGAATCCCGAATGGTGGAAAGGCGATGGGCAATGATAACCGAAGTCCGGTTCTCGCAGATTTTCAGCAGAGCACGCCGGATCTTCTGCTCGGTGACAGTATCCACAGAACTGGTGGCCTCATCCAGAATCAATATGGGCGCATTGGCGAAAACCGCCCTGGCAATGGTCAATAACTGCCGTTCTCCCTGGGACAGCTCCATGCCCCCGTGGGCAAGAACTGTATCATAGCCTTCCGGCAGACGCTCTATAAAGCTATCCGCCCCCACTATCCTTGCCGCCTCCCGCACTTTTTCCATGGAAGCCCCCGGATGCCCATAACAAATATTCTCTCTGACTGAAGAGGCAAACAGAGAAGTGTCCTGCAAAACCACCCCGAAGGCCTCCCGCAGGTCTTCCATACGATAATCCCGCAGATCCCGGCCATCCAAAAGGATACTTCCGGCAGATACATCATAAAACCTTGTCAGCAGATTAATCATTGTGGTCTTTCCTGAACCTGTGGCGCCCACGATAGCTGCCTGCGTGCCTGCCGGGATTTTGACTGAAATCCCTTTCAGCACTGGCTGCCCCGTCACATAGCCAAATTCTACATTGCGCAGTTCAATGTCACCCCTGGGCCTCTTTAAAGGAAGAGCCCCCTCCCTGTCAGGAGGCTCCGGCTGCTCATCCAGTATCTCAAACACTCGCTCAGCCCCTGCCACAGCAGTCTGAAAATTATTATAGATGTTGGCAATCTCCACGAAAGGACGGGTAAACTGACGCACATAGAGAAGAAAGCTGGTAACAAGTCCAATGTCGGAAATCCTTCCGCCCACAAACAAAACCCCGCATAATACCGACATCGCTACATATAACAGATTGTTAATCACATTCATAAGGGGCATCAGGTAGCCGGAACAGATAAGCGCTTTGATGGAAATATCACACAGACCTTCATTTTTCTCCTCGAACTCACGCTCCATCTCCTCTTCCCGGCAGAATGCTTTGACCACCGCCATCCCCGAAACACTTTCCTCCACCTGCCCGTTCAGTGCGCCCAGCTTTTTCTGCTGTGCCGAAAAAAGTTTTCTGGTATGCTTCGTGACAGTTTTGGTGAGCAAAAATATCAGCACTACGCCCACCAATGACACTATGGTGAGAAATGGACTTAAATATAACATCATTATGAAAATGCCCACCACAGTAAAAATGTAAGTCAGCAGAAGTGTCAGTGAATTGGAAATGGTAGTGCTGATATTGTCCACATCATTTGTCAGACGGCTCATCAATTCCCCATGTTGATGCTGATCAAAAAAGGCAAGGGGCAGTGTCCTGATATGGGCAAACAAAGTCCGCCGAATATGGTGTATCACCCGCTGTCCCATGGATGCCATGAAAAACGCCTGTAAAAATCTCACCAGCCAGTCACTGAGATACAATCCTGTCAGACAACAGAGCACCCAAATCACCGCGTCACCGCTGCCTATGGCGGAAACCGCCTTTCCTGTCACATAGGGGGAAAGAATGGATGCGCCGGAGGCGAAAGCGGACAGCAGAAGTATCCACCCAAGCCCATTTCTCTGCCCCTTTGTCAGCCGCAAAAGCCTGCCCAGCGTCCCTTTCATATTCTTTGGTTTCACCACGGCCCCACCCCGCCCGGGGCGGGGTATCCCACTTAAATTTGTCGGCGGCACCGCCTGATTTCTTTCAGCCACAATAACCCCCCTTTCTACTTCTTCCGCAAATTTGACCAGAAATATTGCCGTTCCCGCCTCCAATCTGGGAATGATAAATATCCTGATACGTTTTACAGGAAGCCATCAGTTCGTCATGGGTTCCATATCCCTGCACATAGCCATTGTCCATACACAAAACGCGATCCGTGCGCATCACTGTGGAAATCCGCTGGCTGACCAACAGTACCGTGGCCCCGCCCCCCATGTCCCGCAGTCCTTTCAGCACATCTGATTCTGTCTGAGCATCCAGTGCGCTGGTACAATCATCCAAAATCAGAATCTTTGGATTCCGTACCAGTGCCCGGGCAAGAGAGAGTCGCTGTTTCTGCCCTCCGGAAAGGTTTACACCCCCCTGCCCCAGCAGTGTGTCATATCCCTGTGGACTCTGTTCAATAAAAGAGGCTGCGCAGGCCGTTCCAGCTGCCCGGTATAATTCCTCATCCCGGGCATCTTCACATCCCCAGCGCAGGTTCTCACGGATTGTCCCCGAAAACAGCAGCGCTTTCTGAGGTACCACCGCAATGGCTGTGCGCAGCAGCTTCGTATCAATTTCTGTCACATCGCACCCGTCAATCCACACCCTCCCTTCGGTGGCATCATACAGCCGGGGAATCAAATTCACAAAGGTAGTCTTTCCCGAACCTGTGGCGCCGATAATCCCTATGGTTTCCCCCGGCTGTATCTGTATATTTATATCATGGAGAGCTTCTTTTTTATGGGACATATCATTCCCCGGCAATCCGCGCTTTCCTGCGCCCCCATAGACAAAGGACACATGCTCCATGCGGATATGCCCCTTTATCTCAGGCTTCAGAGGATTTGCAGGCATTTGCTGGGCAGGCATTTCCTCAAGCACCTCTTTTATTCTTGCGGAAGATGCCGTTGCCCTTACCGCAACATTTAAGGTATTGGAAATCATCCCCACGGCGAACAGCACCTGTGTCATGTAATTGACGGAAGCCATAAGCCTGCCAAGCTCCGTCCCCTGGCTGCTCCCGGAAATCCACAGCAAAAGCACAATGCCAAAATTGACTGTCAGGCTGATGAGGGGTGAAAATACCGCCATTGTCCGAAGCGCAGCAGTGTTTGCACGGGCAAATTCCAGGGAAACTTCCTCAAATTTTTCTCCCTCCTTTTCTTCCGCATGGAATGCCTTCACTACACGAACCGAAGAAAGGAATTCCCGTGTCACGCCATTCAGCCTATCAAGCCTCTTTTGCACCATGCCAAACCGGGGATAGCCAATGCGCATATTACCCAAAATAAGCACGGCCGCCACCATTAGGATACCAGCCATCACCGGGGCCTGTCTGGGTGTTTGGAGCAAAATCAAAACAACTGCGCCGATACAGGTAATGGGCGCTTTTACCATAATCCTCATAATCCCGTTGATAAACTCCTGCACCTGTACCACATCATTTGTGATTCGGGTAATGATGGACGCCGGGCGCAGACGATCTATATTTTCCATGGAAAGCAGCTGCACATTATGGTAAATGTCTCGGCGCAGTTCTTTCCCGATGGTCTGAGAAACACGGCTGGCAAAGCGATTCCGCATCACAGCGCAGGCTGCCCCTGTCATGGCAATCCCCAACATGCACAAGCCATAAAAAAGTATCTGTCTTATATTGGCATTTTGGATTCCTCTGTCCACAATCATGGACATAAACGCAGGCTGAAAAAGATCCGCCATAGCTTCCATTGTCAGGAAAAGGGTGGAGAGCAGAAAAATACCCAAATGCCTTCTAATATAACACAATATCAATTTCATGTTTCTTCTCCTCCCCCTTTATGCCCCTGGCTCCCTGGAGTCTTTTCGTCTCTTCTTCCATGTTCCCGGCTCCCCGAGGCCTTCTCAGCCTCAGTCCCTTGCCCCTGGCTTTCCGAGGCTCTCTCAGCCTCTGTCCCCTGTCCCTGGCTCCCTGAGGCCTTCTTAGCCTCAGTCCCTTGCCCCTGGCTTTCCGAGGCTCTCTCAGCCTCCGTCCCCTGTCCCTGACTCCCCGTAGCCTTCCCGTCCTCTGTCCCTTGTCCCTGTTTTCCCGATACCTCTTTGTATTCCCTGTTATTGTTAAGACAAGATTCTCTGCAATGCGCAGTGAGTTTTTCCAACAAAGACAACAACTCTTCCCGCTCTGCCCGGGACAGTCCGCAGAGCAGTTCATTATGCGCGCGCTTCCTTTCCTCTGCGGCAAGGAGAGCTTCCTTTCTCCCCTTTTCAGTCAGTTCAATATTAACAGTCCGACGATCATTTTCATTCTCCTGCCGCACAATCAGGCCCCCAGCCTCCATCTTTGACAGCACCTCACTTGCAGAGCCCGGCCGAATCCCCAGATATTCCGTCAGAGCTGTCTGCGTCACAGGTCCGCTTTTTAAGAGAACTGTCAGAATACGCTTCCGGCTGCCCTTCCCACCTGACACTCCCCGCAGGAAATGACTGATGTTGCGGAAATTCCAAATCAGCTTCCCTGTCATGTCATGTTCATGATACTCTGTAAACATTCCTGTCGCTCCTTTCAACCACCCACAATACTGCTGAACAGACGAAACAAAACGTTATAAAGCAAATCTCTCGTGTCCAAAACATTAGGTACCTTATCATTTTATGCCGCCAAATGGAAAATGTCAAGAAACCTGAATATAATTAAAAAAGCCTGCATATAAACGCAAAAAAAGCGCCACTACTCACGCCAACCTCAGTTGGCTTTAAGCATGGCTGCTTTTTAACTTTTTAGCGTTTTTCGGTTCCTTGTCCCCAGTCTCATATCATTAAGATAACGGCTTTGGCTTTTTTAACCTGGCGGCACCATGGCCTGCTGCCCCAGTCCTGCGCCGCCCGCAATGACCGCCGCTTCTCACAATCTATTCATGCAGCATCTCCAAAAAGGCCCCCAGGGAATCCGCAATATTCTCAACCTGGTTCGTTTCGTGATTCCAAAAGACAATGGCACCCTTTTTGCAGCAAATCATATTTCCAAATCCATCCGTGGCAAATGGCAGCATTTCGATTGTACCATTGAGCCGGAAATTATCAATCACCATATAAACGGTTTCTTCCCCATTTTGCTGAAAGGACAGGAGATTTGACAGTACCATGCCTTTTCTTGGCCGATCAAACACCGGCTTATTGGGAACCCCGCCATTATGATTCTTTATTAATTCCTTCAGGTCATGGGGCAGACGATACGCATACTCCGTTTCAAAATCATCCAATAGATCCTCTTTCTCCAGCTCTTCTGAAAACTCCCATTTGATTTCGTTCATTTTGTGATTCCTCCTATTTTAAGTCGCTGCCAGGCGGCACTAAAGAGTGTGGTTCCTTCGGCGC
>CAJUGT010000108.1 GCA_910586435.1 uncultured Acetatifactor sp.
GGACTTTAGTGACCAATGTTTATTTAACTGGAAAGGTCTATGACAGATTTGACGGCAGGCAGTGGTTTCAGGGAAAGCAGGATGAGGAAAGGGAGCGTATTGTAGATACCATGGAAACCTTGTATGCGGTTAGAAGGCTGGACAGCAAATATCAGAAAGACTATCTCTATGAGACAAAGCTGAAAATCCGCTATGAATTTTTTAATACCCGCTATGTGTTTGCGCCTTTGAAAATGAAGGCCATCCAAAGCAGTCAGTCGGATTTTTCCTATGTATATGAAGGGAGCGATTTGCGTCTTCCGAAGCAGAAGGGATATGGAACGGAATATGAGGTGGATTTTTTCCAATTGAACATGGGAGAAGAATTGTTTGAGCATTTATTGCAGACAAGACAGGAACCAAATGAGCAGGTCTGGGAATACATTGCGGGAGAATATGAGGAAGCCCTTGGCAGAAAGATGACGCTTCAGATGTTGGAGGAGCACAGGAAGAGGATATATGATGATTATCTGGAAGAGATAAGGCTTTCCCAGGAGACTCGCGGATATTTGGACCATATGATTGGGGATGCCCGGACGGACATGGAGAAATTACAGGCCATTGAGAGAGAACTTTCCTCTTTTACATACACAAGCATGCCGGGAAAGCTGCCGGAAAGCATTGGAAGCGCGGAAGAATTTCTGGAGTATTTTCTGTTGGAAAGTAAGGAGGGGTACTGCACATATTTTGCCACGGCATTTGTGCTTCTGGCCAGAGCGGAAGGCATTCCGGCCCGGTATGCGCAAGGGTTCTGTGTTCCCATGGGGGAGAGCGGTTTTGCCACAGTGTTATCCAATATGGCTCATTCCTGGCCGGAAGTCTATATGGAAGGGGTGGGGTGGATACCTTTTGAACCCACGCCGGGCTATGGCCGGCTGCGTTACACTCCCTGGAAAGTGAGAAATCGGAATGAGGTGCTTTCTTATGAAGAGGAGGAAGAATTAGACGAAGAGGAAGAAGAAATTGTGGTAAGTGTAGACCAGGAACCTGATGTGGTGCCGGAGGAAGAGGAAAATACGGCAAGAATGTGGTTCATACGTCTGTTGGCGCTGGGAATTCCGGCATTGCTGACAGGTTATGGGCTGGTACTGCTTCTGGACTATCTGTTATGTGCCTGCAAGTATAAAAAGATGGGGACGGAAGAGAAATTTAAGACACAAGTGCGCAGAAACATAAGAATTTTGTCCTGGCTGGGACTTGTGAGGGGGAACAGGGAGACGTTACAGGAAATGTGTGAGCGAGGAAAGTCTGTCATGGGGGAGGCTCCGCTTCAGTTTATAGAAGATTATGAAAGTGTCATCTATGGGGACAAGCATGTAGGAGAAGAACTGCTGGAATCGGTGAAAGAGTCACAGGGACAGCTTTTGGGGCTGGTGAGGGAAGAGAAAGGATGGAGGTATGGGTATTATTGGCTGAAGCTTTGGCTGGTGAGGTGAGTTGCGGCATGGCAGTCATGAGCGGTATGAAGCATTGTATCCCTTCATATAGTAACAGTGATAATGAATCATAGGGAGCAGCTGTCTTCAGGGACGGCATGGACTGGAATGACAGACAGGGAGCTGAGAGTTGCCGCATATTGCAGGGTTTCCACAGATAAAGAAGATCAGGTCAATTCTCTTGTAAGCCAGAAGAAGTATTTCACGGAATATATCAGGAATCGGCAGGGATGGTTGCTAATTGATATTTACTGTGAAATGTAATTTGCGTAATTGATACAAATTTTCGCGCTGCCAGAACTGAAGCCGGCTTGACTTTCCGTGGCAAAAAGCAAAGCATA
The DNA here is from genome assembly GCA_910586435.1 of uncultured Acetatifactor sp. Lineage (GTDB taxonomy): Bacteria > Bacillota > Clostridia > Lachnospirales > Lachnospiraceae > Acetatifactor. The sequence goes on from CAJUGT010000108.1 coordinate 1,817, forward strand.
GTGGAGCGGCTGCGCATGTGACCAACCTGGGAAAACAAGAAAATAGAAATGGCTGGTGTTCCTGGTAATTGAGCAGGGAATAGTGACAGGCTTACGACACATACAATGTCGTGGGCCTGTTTTTTATGTGCGAAATTTTTCTGTTTGATAATAGGCCAGGAGGTGTGAGATATGGCAAAGGATGTGTTGGAATCTGCGTCCAATACAGTGAAAGGGATAAGCGAGAAGGAATTTCGGGCGGAACTGCGTTACAGGATGTCCCTTGCCGCAGCCAGAAGGATGCTCAAAGAAGGACTGATTTCAAAGAAGGAATATTCGGAGATTGATATGTTTCTGCTGAAGAGACATGGACCGCTTCTTGGCACTTTGCTGGCGGGAAAACCCATGTGACAGAGGAATCATAACCTATGTGGGAGCACAGACGCCCTGAGAGGAGCTGGTTTTATGAAGAAGATTATCAGGATAACATCGGTTTCGGAACAACCATTCAAGAGGAAAAAGGTGGCTGCCTACGCAAGAGTCTCCAAGGATACGGAGCGGCTGATGAATTCCGCTGCCGCCCAGATCAGTTATTATGATGCCTTTATCCGGAACAATCCGGAATGGGAATATGCGGGAGTATATGCGGATTGTGGGAAAACAGGTACCCTTACATATAAAAGAAGGGAATTTTGTCGTATGATGGAAGATTGTGAGAAGGGGAAAATTGACATGATTCTGACGAAATCCGTGAGCCGTTTCGCAAGAAATACGGTGGATCTTCTGGAGACAGTGCGGCATTTGAAATCCCTTGGCATTGAAGTAAGATTTGAAAAAGAAGGGATTGATTCCCTCTCGGAAGAAGGAGAATTGATGCTGTCTCTCCTGGCCTCTTTTGCTCAGGAAGAAAGCCGAAGTATATCGGAGAATGTGAAATGGGGAGTCCGTAAACGGTTCCAGACCGGTGAAATTGGGACGGCAAATAAACATATTCTTGGATATGAATTTGATGAAGAGAAGAAAAAATATGTCATTGTTCCTCAGGAGGCGGAGACTGTACGCAGGATTTTCCATATGTATCTGGGAGGATATTCTCTGGGAAAAATTGCCGGAATATTAAACAAAGAGGGAATCACCACGGTAAAGGGCCATAAATTCTCAGAGGCTTCTTTAAAGGCAATCATACGAAATGAAATTTACATGGGGGATATGCGGCGGCAAAAATATTATGTGGAAGACCCTGTGAGGAAGAATAAAGTGTGTAACAAAGGGGAGCTGCCCCAATATTATATGGCAGATTGTCATGACCCCATCATCAATCGCGGGACTTGGGAGGCGGCGAGGGCAGAGGCTGAAAGAAGGGCGGCATCCGCAAATCCGGTCTATCCTTTTACAGGGAAGATATACTGCGGCATATGTGGAAATCATTACACAAGAAAGAAAAGTGTCAGAAAGGGGAAAACATATGTGAGTTGGATCTGCCGTTCTAAGAAGAGGAAGGGGATGAGCTGTTTGGGCGTTAATTTTTCTGAGGAAGAATTGAAAAGAACAGCGGCACGAATATTGGGGAAGGATGTGTTTGACGAAGAGGAGTTTGCGGAAGCGGTCAGGGATATTACCATAAAAAAGGATGGCGGCCTGGAATTTCATTTGTATGGAGGGAGGAAGGAACAGTGGCAAAGAGTGTGATCACAATTCCCGCAACCAAAAGCAGATATACGGCCAAAACCATGGGGACATATCAAAAGCGCAGGGTGGCTGCCTATGCCCGTGTCTCCACGGACCATGAGGAACAGCAGAGCAGCTATGAAGCCCAGGTAGACTATTATACCACCTATATCAAAGGGCGGGAAGACTGGGAGTTCGTGGCTGTGTACGCCGACGAAGGTATTACAGGATGCAATACAAAGAAAAGGGATGGTTTTAACCGTATGGTAGAAGATGCCATTTCCGGCAGCATAGATCTGATTATTACCAAAAGTGTCTCCCGGTTTGCGAGGAATACAGTGGACAGCCTTACAACCATCCGGAAATTAAAAGAGAAGAATGTGGAATGCTATTTTGAAAAGGAAAATATCTGGACTTTTGACGGCAAGGGAGAACTCTTAATCACCATTATGTCATCTCTGGCCCAGGAGGAGAGCCGAAGTATCTCCGAAAACTGTACCTGGGGACAGCGAAAGCGTTTTGCTGACGGCAAAGTGACAGTGCCGTTCAAACGTTTTCTGGGCTATGACCGGGGAGAAGACGGAAATCTGGTGGTGAATGAGCAACAGGCGGAAATTGTCCGCAGAATTTATGGTCTTTTCCTTCAGGGACGTTCGCCCCATGGGATTGCGAAGCTGCTCACAAAAGAAGGGATACCGTCGCCCGGCGGCAAGGAAATATGGTCTTGTGGAACCGTAAAAAGCATATTGGGAAATGAGAAGTACAAAGGGGACGCTCTGCTTCAGAAAGTGTATACGGTGGATTTTCTATCCAAGAAGAAAAAGGTAAATGAAGGTGAGGTACCCCAATATTATGTGGAAAACAATCATGGGGCAATTATCAGTCCCATTCTGTTTGACAGAGTGCAGCAAAGAATGGAAACATGTGCCGGCGCCTTTCAGGAGGGGCGGGGGAGCCTGGCCAGGATTTTCTCCGGAAGGATAAAATGTGGGGACTGCGGAGGCTGGTATGGTTCAAAAGTATGGCATTCCAACGACAAATATCGGAAGATTGTCTGGCAATGCAATCATAAATACAATGGTGGGGTGAAATGCAGTACACCTCATCTTGAGGAGGATACCATTCGGGGATTGTTCTTAGAAGCGGTCAATGTAATTTTCCATGACAGGAAAGGATTACAACGGGATTACGAAGCCATAGCCAATGCTTTTTGGGATACTTCGCTGTTAGAGGCGGATTGCCTGAGACTTAAGGAAGAGAGGGATGTGGTGACGGAACTGATACGGCAGAGAGGGGAGAAGAATGCCAGTGCGGTCTGTGGTGAAGCGGGATTTGGACCTGCATATGAGGGTTTGGAAGAGAGACTTTTTGCAATAAGGCAGAAGCTTGAGCGTGCTGAGAATTCCGTCAGGGAGCGGCGGGAAAAAAAAGAGGCAGTAAGACGGTTCCTGTCAGAAAGGGAGAAAGCGGAGGAACCGCTTACGGAATTTTGGGAGGAAGACTGGTACAGTCTTGTGGAGTACGTGACAGTGTATGGAAAAGATGATATTCGTTTTACCTTTAAAGATGGGATGGTGGTCAAGATTAATCCAACCGGACCCAATCAACAATGTCACAATCCACTTTAACAAATTTCTCATCTATAAAAACAGCAGCCCAACCATGTTCTTCTTCTCACGGACAATTCAGTATCAATATAACACAGGCAGCAATATTTTGTGACTCATACCGACGAGTATCTGTTTTGCTTCTGGCATATACCGCATTTTCCAAAGCATAAAGCGTAACATCTGTGCCTGTGTGTTTTATAAGGTCTGAAGGCAGCTTGATTTCCGGCCAATATTCTTTGCTTTCTTCCTCGTCTTCAGGTCCCCACTGTTCATACATATCCTCATAATAAAGACGTATAAAGGCTTCCAGCATCTCTGTTTCCAGTTGGGGCGTCCATTTCTCTATCAGCCTTTTACAGTAAATGGCGCCCTTTCCTTCATCGCCGTCCGAAGTGTCTATTGTAAATTCTTCTGGATTTAATAACAGATTATCTTGCATTTTTATTTCTCCTGAGTGGTTAGGTGTCAGTGTGGCTTAAGTCTGTTTTTGTTTTCTTTCTGTTTCTTTCGTTTTGAAGAGAATCTTAATAATATTTTCATTTCTTCTAATTTTGACCACATAAGCAAGATTAGGAAAGATTAATAGAAGAAACGCTATATTGCATACCCAAAACATTCTTGCGTGATAATCAAAAACAAGCTGCTTATAAGCAATTAAGTCCATGATTTCAGTTTCAGCTTCAAGAAATTGATATCTCATAAAATGAAAAAAGAGGGTCGATTGAACAACGCTTAACATATATGCGCTTTCCAATTCTCTTATATATGTCCGGAAGAAGTTCCCCGTTTCCTTTCTGTTTGCTGAAATTTTATCTCTTTGGAGATGCTTTTGTTTTATAAAGAAAAGCACACAGCAGAACACAAGACCAAGTATGATTGCTGTAATGAAGAACAAAATGATAGCTTGTATAGATAGCTTTTTATCCCACATTTTGCAGGCAGCAATGTCTTTCAACTCAGCATTTTTAAACTGAAAAAACCAATAAAATCTTGCTGATAACATGGACACATACACAGCTGTCACAGCCAGAACTGCGATTGCGACTTCATAAGTTTGATGAAATTCTTTAAATGCAGCATAACTTTTCTTCATAAAATTCTCCTTTCCGCCGCCTTCGACAGCCATTTTCCTGATTCTCATTCCCAAGTGAAAAGTGTGACAGTTCAGTCAATGACTTGATTTTTAGATAGGCGCCTATGAAATCCACATTTTAGAAACACTATTTAGAGCGAAAAGTAACTTTTATCTTTGATAAAATGATACTATTATTATATATTTTTGTCAATATTTTTATCAATATATTCATTGTTGTATACATAACATACGCATAAAAAAATAAGCTGTGACAATTTAACTAAAAATGTTTTTACAATTTTCATGAAAATGTATGCTTTCACAGTTTTCACAAATGGTTCCTTCATGTGTAGGTGGCGAAGGATGTTCACAGTGACAAGCCTTTTATGAAGGCTTTAGGACCAGAGAGCCCTGATGTGAAATGGATATTCGCTAAAGCAGTGATTTGCGCAGGTCTGGAGAGGCCATTTGGATTGCAATCATGGGCATTGTTGCAAACTGGTTCTCTGGACTCAAAAATAGAGTGGATTGCGCAGGAAGAATATGATAAAATAAAACGATGTAAAAGCCCAGCGGCAGAAAAACAACAGGAGAGAAGCGGGGAAGTGGGAGGAACACAAAATGGATAAAATGAGAATGGAATCGGTGGATTTGACAGCCAGGAATGTGGACAGGTTAGAGGAATTATTCCCCAATTGTATCACAGAAAGGGTTGGAGATGATGGCAGGCCCAGGAAATCCGTTCGTTTTGACATTCTCCGGCAGATGCTCTCAGAGGATGCTGTGGGCGGTCATGAGGCATATGAATTTAACTGGGTAGGGAAAAAGGCTGCCATTGCTGAGGCAAACAGGCCCATCCGCAAGACACTGCGTCCCTGTCCGGAAGAAAGTGTAAACTGGGATGAGACCGAGAATTTATATATTGAGGGGGACAATCTGGATGTTTTGAAATTGTTGCAGGAGAGCTATCTTGGCATGGTCAAGATAATATACATAGATCCTCCCTACAATACAGGGCATGATTTTGTATACCCCGACTCCTTTATCATGGACAATGAAGAATATAACGAGGGAATGGGGTATTATGATGAGGAGGGAAATATAAATTACAAGAGGGAAAATAGCATATCTGCCGGAAGATTTCATTCGGATTGGTGTTCTATGATGTATTCCCGTCTGCTTCTTGCAAGAAATCTGCTGAGACAGGATGGGGTTATATTTATCAGTATAGATGACAATGAGCTGGAAAACCTGAAGAAAATATGTGAAGAAATATTTGGGGCGTCCAACTTTATAGCCAATGTGGTCTGGAAACATACACAGCAAAGCAAGAATGACGAGTTGTTTTTTTCCAGGCAATATAATCATACTTTGGTTTATGCGGTAAATAAGCCTTCGGTTGCCCGTTTTTATTTTGAGAGAACAGAGGAAGACAATCGCAATTACGGTAATCCGGATAAGGATACCAAAGGGCCATGGCGAAGCGGTGATGTCAGGTCCCCCAATTACAGAAGGACTCTGTGCTATGACATTACTGCTCCAAACGGGAATGTCATAAAGCCGCCGGAGAATGGCTGGCGCTGGTCTGAAGAATCGTTGAAGGAAAAAATCGCCACAGGTGAAATTAAATTTAAGGAGGACAACAGTGGAATTATCAGAAAGATATATTTAAAGGACCAGCCCGGCCGCACCCCTGAAAATTTATGGGAGGGTCAGCGTTTTGGAACCACGAGACAAGCCACTGCAGTGATAAAAGAACTCTTTGACGGTGTACAGGTATTTGACACGCCGAAACCCCATGAGCTGATTGAGGCAATGTTGCAGTTGGCGTCGGATGAGGATTCCATTGTCATGGATTTTTTTGCGGGGTCCGGGACCACTGCCCATGCGGTGATGGATTTTAATGCCCATGACGGCGGTAAAAGAAAATATATTTTGGTGCAATTGGCACAACCCTGTGCTGAAACTTCGGCGGCATATAAAGCGGGATACCTTACCGTCAGTGAGATTTGTAAAGAACGCATCAGGCGGGCAGGCAAAAAAATCAAACAAGAAACCAAAGCCAATATAGACTATGGTTTTCGAGTTCTGAAATTAGACGATTCCAACATGCGTGATGTGTATTACAGTGCGGATGACTACAATCAGGATATGCTGGTTATGCTGGAATCCAATATTAAGGACGACCGAAGGGATTTGGACCTTTTGTTTGGATGTCTGCTTGAATGGGGACTGCCTCTTTCAAATCCATATTCTTCAGAAATCATTGACGGCTATATGGTACATACGTACAATGATAAAGATCTCATAGCGTGCTTTGACAATCATATTTCGCAAAGGGTTGTGGAGACGATTGCCAGAAGAAAGCCTTTTCGCGCTGTGTTTCGGGACAGTAGTTTTGCGGACAGCCCGTCAAAAATCAATATTGGTGAGATATTTAGATTGTTTGCCCCGGATACCAGGGTAAAGGTGTTGTGATAGTTCCTGGATATGGTATCTACAGAATCAGATGCATCCGATATGACAAATGGCGAAAAAGCCTTAAAATTCAAGACATATCGCCATTTGCCGTGATATGAAAAGACAGTTTAAAAATTTGCTTGAGGTTTATTAAAAATCTCTATCAAATTTTATTACGGTTTCACGGTTAAGTTCGTCATTATATATATCCGACTCAAAAAACCTTCCGCCACGAGCATCTTTTAGATATCCTTCTTTTAATTCCATGCCCATAAAGGAAGGGTAATTATATCCTTCAGCATCGGATATGCCATAAACGGCTGCCTCTTTAAAACCAAACTGTGGATAGTATTCCGGCCTTCCAAAAAATAGAATAGCACCGTAGCCGAGCTTTTGGGCTTTCTCTATCATTGCGCCAATGAGGGCTTGACCAATGCCTTGACGCTGATATTCAGGAAGCACGCTCAAAGGGCCAAAATTAAGGACAGGAAGCGTATGGCCTTCCTTTTTAACAACCGCTTTACTGCAAATAATATGTCCAACTATCGTTCCGTTTTTTAATTGAGCAACTAAACTCAATTCATTAATGCCATCACGGTGCCTTAACTCATGAACCATCCAGTGTTCATAAGGACAGCCAATTTTACCACGCAGTATTCTCTCGGGATAACCAAATGCTGCTCTTGTTATTTCTTCTACTTTTCGGTAATCCGTTTCTTCTTCCTGCCTGACTATTATATGTTCCATATGAATTCCTCCAATAAATACCCATTATAATTTGTTGATTTTTAAGAGAAATATTGGCTATTATATTTGTTTGTTAAAGTCTCCATTAACCATTGAAAATACTAAGTTTATCGCAGGTAAGCTTTCCCTTAAAGTTTCCCTTGCGCCATATCTTTCCATAGGGCATTACGAACCCTGATAAGGAAAAAATGAGGGAATCAAAATCACATAAAATATTATAACACAGACATACGGGAATTGGCAAACTGAATTCAACTATGCAGGTTACTTTTTACGGATAGACTGCAATAAATCAGAGGAAGGATTGAATAAATTTTTTCCAATCTTCTTAGATGGGTATAGCCCAATATTCATCCCGCTATTCTTCATAACAGCTTTTCCAAATTCCACACCCGCGGGAGAGGGCTGCGCCGCTATCCCGGAACATATGTGGTGTCAGACACGATATGACAAATCATATCCTTACGTTGGAAAGGCTTATGATACAGTGTGGAGGAAGCAATGGACTATGGGGGAGCAAAAAAAGGAAGGATTTACTTTAGCGGGAACGGTTTTCTGCCGAAGTAATAAGATAGAGCATAAGGCTTGCATTGAATAATACGGAGGACGGAACATTAATGAGTAATATTGTTATTTTGGTTGGAAGTATGAGAAAAGATGGCAATACAGACCTGCTTGCGCAGGCATTTGCGGAAGGCGCCCGTAAAAATAACTCTGTGGAGATACTATCTGTGGCTGATTATAAGGTCAATCCTTGTATTGGCTGCAATTCGTGTTTTGCAAGGGAAGGGAATCGGTGTTTTCAAAATGATGATATGAATGTAATATATGAAAAGCTGAAAGTGGCTGATATTGTAGTTGTGGCATCTCCAGTATATTTTTACGGCATCAGCGCAGAACTAAAAGCGGTAAGATTTTTTTCATCTGGAAGATGCCGGCATGGTGCTTGTAAGGGGAGTGAAGGACAAAGGGGATATGAAAGGAAACGCAGCATTGAAAGAAGCCTATGATTTGGGTATGTCTGTTGAATGACTGAAATACAGGAGAAATGATGGGTTCAGGAACAGCGCGGCAGAAATTAGAGGCAAATATTGTAGTTGGCAGAAGGAGTATTGAATGAAAGTGCTTGTAAGCGCATGTCTCTTAGGCGAAAACTGTAAATACAATGGGACAAATAATTATAATAATAAAGTTATGGAGTTTATTAGAGGAAATGAAGTAACAGCAGTTTGTCCGGAAGTGTTAGGCGGCCTTAATGTACCGAGAAAACCTGCTGAAATTGTGGACGGAATGATTATGACAGAAGACGGAATCATTGTTGATAAGGAATTTCGTGAAGGTGCTGCTCTGGCATTAAGGCAGGCTGTAAATGGGAAAATAGATATGGCTATTTTGCAGTCAAGAAGCCCCAGTTGTGGAGTGAATCAAATATATGATGGGACTTTTAGCGGAAAACTTATTCAGGGACAGGGAGTATTTGCGGAAATGCTGAAAACAGCGGGCATAAAGGTAATTGATGTGGAAGATATACAAAATGACAGCCTGGAACAATCTTTGATATAAAGCCTGCGGGCATACGGATTGGACTCTGTTGGGGGCCTGCGGCATGACAATACAGCAGGGAAATTGGAATCTAAAAAGCCGCCTTATTTAAGAAAACGAGCGGACAAAAAGACAGACGGAAGGAACTTCTGGAAGAATATCTGGAAAAGCGGACGCAGGGCGGTTATGACGTAAAGGCGGACTGGGAAGATTGGGGAGCAGTTGCTCAAATTTATTATGGGATTAGAAGGAGAAAGAATACATGTCAATTAATATTTCAGGTTATTCAATTCACTTGCGGAATGGTGTTAAATTTGATAGAGCGTATCTGAAATCTCAACGAAGTCAGAATACAGAACAGAAAGCGCTGCATAGAGATGCTTTGGAAATTTCTCAATTGGCAAATAATAGAGAAGAAATATTACATAAGATGAAACATACGGTTATGCGGTCAGCATCATCATTTAGTGATATGAGGGCTGGAATCTTACAGGAAGTCAAGGAAGAAAAAGGGCAGTATGGTTATTCCGATGTAGTGAATGCCTGTGGTCTTAGTTATGCGAAGCTGTATTCTGAAATTGAAAAGCGCTACGAAAATGAACAGGAGCGGTATTATAATGCAGATGGTACTTTGCTGACAAAAGAAGACGAAATCGAATGGCTGGATACGCAATATGGGCAGGAAGTAGAATGGCAGAAGTCCTGTGCCAGAATAGCGACACAAGGGCAGGCGTTTCAGGGAAATATTCCTGAAGTACCAACAAAAGAAATTGAAGAATTGGAAGACGCTTTTTATCAAGCGAAGGACACATACATGAAGCAGTATCATGAAAGCAAACAGACTGGAAGGCCACTTGTTTTACAGAATCTTGTTTTTGGGAACAGCCGGATATATGAAGCGCTGGATAGATTAGGAAGTTTACAGTCCTTTTTTAATGGGAATTCATAACAGATTGGCGCTGATAGTATGGGGTGTAAAGAAAGTTTTTGTTTTGTTGCAGCGGATGAAGAAGTATCCCTTTTAGCAATTTTTGTGGTACGATATATCAGTAATGTTAAGTGCTTTCCATTTTGAGAAGCCAATGTTAGCATGTCAGGCTGTTATATGACAGCACTTATTAACGGAGGTTAAGGAAATGGAAGATTTCAATGTACTGAAAAAAACAAATTATGGTAAAAACATTTGTACACAAATGGAAGGCGGAGTTATCTTTTTTAATCCGGACAGTCTGAAAGAGATTGTCGGTGCAGGCAGCATGACATATGATGAGTATTTAGATGTGCAGTTTCAATCTATGGGGAAAATGCGTTCATATTTTGAAATGTGTTATTTTAATTTTGCAATGGAATTTAAAGGACAGATTGAAAGGGTAACAAGGAATAACATTTGTTTTAAGAGAGTATTTGTCAGTGGAATGTATGGTGATGGAGAGATGTTTGATGGTAAGGAAGACCATGTTTGGGTGAACAAATCAGGGTTTGCTTCTTACCATGTTGGGGATTGTGTTACATTTTGCGCAGATGTTTATCGCTATGTAAAAACGGGTAAAGGAAAACAGATAGACTATTCTTTAAGGAATCCAAAGGGTATTAAAAAGATAGCCTCTTATGAACTTCCAAGCGATGATGATTTGATAAAACAGGGGATAAATCAGATTATTTGTGAAACCTGTTTTTTATGTGAACAGTGTAATAGGGTATTCTGTATGCGTGATTCCAAGGAAATACAAATTCTTCAGGAGCGAATGTTTGAAGCTGCTAAGAGAAAAAACGCTTAATGCGCAAGTTGCTTTGGAAAAGATGGAAGTCAGAGGAGATCCGAATGAAGGTCCGTCCATCCGTTATTTTACAGAAAATCATCACCCTATGATTATGCTCTGACCTCCCATATGGAAAATCTGTACTTGGAGCTGCGAATCCGGAATGCACAGAAATGCCTGAAATGTTTATTATAATAACAAACGGATAAAGATGAAATTAAAAGGACTGAATCCTGTGGAATATAGGATTCAATCCTAGTACAGCTTTGCATTAATAATCAAGTAATGCTATACTACCAAAGGTACCCCC
>CAJUGT010000109.1:0-4851 GCA_910586435.1 uncultured Acetatifactor sp.
ACCTCCGTGCCCGGCATCGGCCCGGTCTATGCCAGTGGGATACTTGCTGAGCTTGGCACCATCAAGTGCTTTAAGAGCAACGATGCCCTTGCCAAATACTGCGGCATTGTCTGGAAAGAGAACCAGTCCGGCGAGTTCGAGGCGGAAGATACGCCCATGAACAAAGCCGGCAACCGTTACCTGCGGTATTACATGATCGAAGCTGCCGGGAGCGTGATACAGTACTGCCCGGAGTACAAAGCCTTTTATGACAAGAAATTTGCTGAGGTGAGAACCCATCAGCACAAACGAGCACTCGCGTTGACTTCCCGTAAACTGATACGTATGCTTTTTGGACTGCTGGCCAATGGCAAACTCTACTCTGTGGAAAAGAGTAGGTAATCCATAGCGAACATCAAACTTACGTTCTTTTTGGACAGTAGGTCTATTAAAGTTACCCTTTTTCCAGAAAATCTTTTTTATTTTCCCCTTGACATTTCACCAAATTGCTTATGGTTTAAGGGGTGGAGAGCTATTTCAGCCCTGCCTCCTTAAGAATACTATTGAGTAAGCCGATAGGAACATCTTTGCCATGTATGGGAACAACAGTAGTTTTCCCATCTTTTTGAAGAACATGATGGCTGCCGTTGATTCTGACTACGTTCCATCCATTTTTCTTCAAAAGCTTTAGCAGGTCTGTGTCTTTCATGTTCCACCTCCTTACAAAAACAGTATAGCACGTACTGCACGTACTGTCAAGAGGGGATTAAAAAATATAGAAAAATGCAGGTACGGAGATGTACCTGCATCATTTGTCACTACTGGGGATTGCGTTGAATGAAATCTAAGCGTAGAGGTGGTGGACCCCATGGACATATCACAGTTGTCATAGGAAAACCCACTGGCAGTGGCAAAAGCCAGAGCCAGGGGGCACGGGGGAACAGGGTCAGCGGCCCCGCTTTGGTTTCCTGTGCTCCTTCAGGGCCTTCGTAATGTGGGCTATGCAGGCCCTATCATTGTTAGTCAGGTAGGCCAAATCTTCCTGGAAGTCGGAAACGGTGTACCCGCCATGGATGGCTTCTGGCAGTTGCTCATGGCGAAGCGGGCTTTTTGACTCTCCCAGAAGATAGTCAATGGACACGTCAAAGAACCTGGCAATGTTTATGAGGGTATCGACACAGGGCTGGTGGACACCGTTGACATAGTTGGAGATGGTGCCATTGGACAAATGCAGGTACAGGGCCAGTTCTTTCTGGCTTTTGTCCCTCGTTTCCAGTAATAACCTCAACCGTTCAGCTAACATACTCATTTTTTTTACCTCCTTCATTTATCTTTGGTACGTAACGCTGTACAAGAATACCGTATAGGAAAAAGGCAAAGGACGGAAGTGGAAAAGGGGGAAATATTGACAGCAGCCTTCGGTACCAGGAAAAGGCCCTTGAGCGGAGGCAGGCACAGAGCGTAAGCGGAGCTACAAAGCATCTGCGAAACCAGACAAAGTACTGTGACAATTACATCCAACATTATATCCGGCATGGAAACGAGTATTATCCAACATGCGGTGGCTATTGCGTGGCCGGCAGCAGGACAAAGAACCGAAAAACAGGAGACACATGCAGGGCCTTTGTGAGGAAAGTGTATGGGAAAAATCTTGTATAGGGGGGATACAAATGCGAAAGAACCTAAAAGAAGCCCGCCAGAAAGCAGGCATGACACAGAAACAGGTAGCGGAATACTTGGGAGTAACTATCAGAACATACCAAAGAATGGAAGAAGGGACACTTCTTGGACATATACGCAGTTGGGACGCCTTGGAAGATTTATTTAAGATTCATCAGCGCATTTTGAGAGTGGAAACAAATACAACCATACAGGCATAGAATTTATCACAAGGGGGTGATAACGATGGCAGTAATCAGAGATTATATGAATGGACCATGCCGCATTATAGTACGTGATGATAGCATACGGCCGCCAGAGGAAGTCAAAAAAATTATTGACCGTGTGTCTGAAATAGTGATTAACGAGGACTTTCGCAGGTACATGGAACAGAAGCAGAAGGCCCAAAGCCAGAAAGAGGACAGTGAGTCGGCCGATGCCGAACAAGATGTTACATCCGTCCCAAAGGTGTGATTTCCCTGTATGGGAAACACCTTGTCAATCAACAGGACAAGCTTGGAAAATAAGACAGGCCCCTGCGCTTCACAAAGCGAGGAGCCTGAATGAAAGGTGAAATCTGTATGTCCATTATATATGGACAGAAGGGAGAGGTCAAGTGGAAAATCAAAATTTTGACGAATTTGACATTATGGCGGCTAGGGACTGGGTGAGCGCCGTCATAAGAAACCATAAGGACAGACTGTCCCTGGAACGACTCAATAACCAGATTCGGCTGGCTAAGGAAGACAGCGGCGTGCGGATGATGGAAGGAATCGAGGCGCTTGCGGACCTGTTGGGGGTTAAGCTGGGCAGCGGTCGGGTCATGGGCTTTACCTCTGATGGGAAGCGGCTGAGGCAGGACAAGAGAGGGAAGACTGCTGGCTACAATGCCCACACGCCGAATAAATTTAACCAGTTCCAGCAAAACGACTATGACTTTGAGCGGTTGGAGAAGCTGGTAGCGAACAAAGCCCATGCAGGCCATAGTGGGAAGTGGCGTGACGTCCCAGGAAACGCAAGAGCCATGGAATATTTTATAATATCTTTTGCGGAATTGCCCCCTGGCAGTGGCAAAAGCCAGAGCCAGGGGGCACGGGGAAACAGGGTCAGCGGCCCCGCTTTGGTTCCCTGTACCCCTTCAGGGCCTTCGTAATGTGGGCTATGCAGGCCCTGTCATTGTTAGTCAGGCAGGCCAAATCTTCCTGGAAGTCGGAAACGGTGTACCCGCCATGGATGACTTCCGGCAGCTGCTCATGGCGAAGGGGGCTTTTTGACTCTCCCAGAAGATAGTCAATGGACACGTCAAAGAACCTGGCGATGTTTATTAGGGTATCGACACAGGGCTGATGGACACCGTTGACATAGTTGGAGATGGTGCCATTGGACAAATGCAGGTACAGGGTCAGCTCTTTCTGGCTTTTGCCCCTCGTTTCCAGTAATAACCTCAACCGCTCACTTAACATACTCATTTTTGTTACCTCCTTGTTTTATCTTTGGTACGTGATGCCGTACATGAATACCGTATAGGAAAAAGGCAGTGGAGGGAAGAGACTATGAGGGGCAATATTGACAGTAATAAGGTCCGGCGGCTAAAAGACCAGGTTAGCAGGGGCGAAAAGGGGGGCGAATGGCAGCAGGAACAGGAGGAGAATGATGACCAGCAGCGTTATCAATGACTACAGGAGTGGCTATCCTGTACCGCAGGCTATTGTGGGGATTGACTGGGAGAAGGCAATAAGAGCTGAGAAACATTATAAAGACAGGATATACAGGCTGGAACAGGAGGCTGACGACATTGAGGAATATGTGGAGGGCATCAGTGACGGGAATCATTAAGACTATTAAAAAAAGCGGGATAGTGCGGTGGCTTTTTCATTTGCCGGTTCCCTGCGTCCGGAAGACATTAAAAGGAATGTAAAGGAATTTGTGGATAATTATCTAAGCGTGGAAAGCGATACGTTTGGAGCGGCAGGGGCGGACTCAAAGGCTATCGTCACAAGGATTGAACCAAAGGATTATGTTCCGAACGCCATGCAAAAGTCCAGGAGCGAGACAATTGCCTTGCAGCAAAAGTTGGGACTTGCCGTGGATGGAATTGCCGGGTATAATAGTATTCAGGCGGTGTTCTATAACTGAATTCAAATATTTTTTATACTTATGACTTAAATGGGGCTATACTTACGGTCCGCCAATGGCGGTAGCGCCAATCAACCAGGTTCGCAAAGTAGTCGAATATGCACTGACAGAAATTCCGTCTGAAAAGATTGATTTGGGGATTCCCAATTATGGGTATGATTGGCCTCTTCCTTACGAAAGGGGAGTAACCAAAGCCACCACCATAGGCAATGTTCAGGCAGTGCGCATTGCGGTTGAGCAGGGAGTGGAAATCAAGTTTGACAGTTTGGCAGAAAGTCCCTATTTTACTTACGTAGAGAATGGCATTTCTCATGAAGTGTGGTTTGAGGATGTGAGAAGTTTACAGGCAAAATTTAATCTCATAAAAGAATATAGTCTGAGGGGCTGTGGATATTGGCAGATTATGAAATGGTTTCGGGCAAATTGGGTATTGCTGCGGAATCAATTCTATATTATGAAGTAATTCTATCTTAAGAAAGCGATACTTTTAGGTGGAAAGGGGCACATGGAGCGTGTTTGAAAATTGCTCTCTGACAGCTGTGTGCCTCACTTTGCGGTAGATTGGATCCGAATGAGGGAGGCGTAGTGGGCTGCGTTGACCGAATGAGGGCCAAATATACCGCAAAATGGGGCATGCAGATGGCGGGAATGAATTTTAAACACGCTCCAGGGGCGGATGCCGGCGTCAGAATAAGAAGCAGGGAGGAAATCTGGAATGAGGATGTATGACATAATTATGAAAAAAAGAAACGGGGGAGAACTTTCCCGGGAGGAAATCAATTTCTTTATTGAAGGATATACACAGGATAAGATTCCAGATTATCAGGTGTCCGCTTTGATGATGGCGATTTATTTCCGGAAAATGACGGAACAGGAGACACTTGCGCTTACCATGGCAATGGCCGGAAGTGGTGATACGCTGGATTTATCGGAAATCCGCGGGATTAAAGTGGACAAACACAGTACGGGAGGCGTCGGAGATAAGACTTCCCTTGCGCTTGCGCCCATGGTTGCCGCCTGTGGAATACCGGTGGCGAAAATGAGCGGACGCGGTCTGGGGCATACGGGTGGAACCAT
>CAJUGT010000109.1:4861-12952 GCA_910586435.1 uncultured Acetatifactor sp.
AGCTGGAAAGCTTTCCCGGGTTTGATACGGCGCTGACAAAGAGACAGTTTATCGACAATGTGAATCGTATTGGCATATCCATTATGGGACAGACTGCGGATTTGGCGCCTGCGGATAAAAAACTCTATGCGCTTCGGGACGTGACTGCCACAGTGGACAATATGTCTCTCATCGCAAGCTCCATTATGAGTAAAAAGATTGCCGCAGGATCGGATGCCATTGTGCTGGATGTCAAGACCGGCAGCGGCGCCTTTATGAAAGAGGAGCAGGACGCCAGGGCATTGGCGGAGGAAATGGTGAAAATCGGCAAGAACGCAGGACGTAAAACCATTGCGGTTATCTCCGATATGGATCAGCCCTTGGGATATGCCGTGGGAAACGCATTGGAGGTAAAGGAAGCCATAGATACACTTATGGGAAAGGGTCCGGCGGATTTTGTAAAGCTGTGTCTTGCGCTGGGCAGTCAGATGCTCATAGCCGGCGGCAAAGCTGCCCATATGGCAGAGGCGGAGAACATGTTGAAAAATGTGATTCAAGATGGAAGTGCCCTCAAAAAAATGGCGGCGTTTGTGGAAGCGCAGGGAGGGGACAGCACAGCGGTATATTCTCCTAACCTGCTGCCCAAAGCGGAAATTGTATATCCCATAGCAGCGGCGAAAAGCGGTTATGTAAGTCGTATTTTATGCGATGAAGTTGGAATATGTTCCTTAATTTTGGGCGGCGGAAGGGAGACAAAAGACAGCAAGATAGATTTGTCGGTGGGAATTGTGCTCTGTAAAAAAGTGGGGGATTATGTAAAGAAAGGAGAACCTTTGGCCTTGATCCATGCCAATGACATGGAACGGGCAAAGGAGGCAGAAAGACGTTATATGTCCGCGTGTACCATTGCGGAAACGCAGCCGGAGAGCGGTCAATTTATTAAAGATGTGATATATTGATTGCTGTTGGCGGTATGCAAGACAGAAAATTTAATCATGGCGAATAGTTTCCGGTCTGGGATAATATAATTGGAACATGAAGAAGAATAATGACCGAAACCGGAAAACAGAATCAAAGATAGAGTCAAAAAAAGAAGCTTTGCTGGATACTCTCAAGCTTCCAAAAGACATTTGCATGGGGGCCTTAAAAGTGACGTTGACAGGCAACCGAGAGGCGTGGATTGAGAATTACAGGGGAATCCTCGAATATACGGAGAGCCTGATTCTGTTGCAGGGAAAGACCTGCCAGGTCTCTTTTGAAGGAACCAGGCTTTCTATTGATTATTATACCAATGAGGATATGAAGATCAGCGGCTGTATCAGCTGCATCAAGTATATTTGACTGGGGAGCCGGGCCATGATTAAATTATTAAAATATTTGAGGGGGTACCTGCGCATCCGGGTGAGTGGTTTTTCTCCGGAGCGTTTTATGAACCTGTGCAGCAACAAAGGGATACTGCTTTGGGATATTGTCCGTGAGGGTGATGTATATCTTATGTGCATCAATCTGATGGGTTTTTGGGAACTTCGGCCCATTGTGAAGAAGACAGGGACAAGGGTAGCTGTATTAGAACGGTACGGGCTCCCTTTTTTGCTGCCAAAACTGCTGAAACGAAAGGTTTTTGTGGCAGGGCTCATATTGACCATAGGTTTTTGGATTCTATCCTCTTTTTATATCTGGGATATTAAGTTGACGGGCAATTATCAGATTACGGAGGATGTATTTGAGAGCTTTTTAAAGGATCAGCAAGTTCGTATCGGAATGCGCAAGGATCATTTGGATATTGAAGCCCTGGAAAAGGAAATACGACGAAAATTTCCGCAGATTACGTGGGCATCGGCAAAACTCAGCGGGACCAGACTTCAGATAGATATTAAAGAAAATGATGCCCCAATTATTGTGGAGGCGCCTGAAAGTGAGCCGGGCAGAGATTTGATATCGGAATATAATGGAACAATTGCCGCAATGATTGTGCGCAGCGGTGTACCCAAAGTTGCCATTGGAGATTCGGTAGAACAGGGGACATTGTTGGTGGAAGGCAAGGTGCCTGTTTTTAACGAGGATGCCACAATACGGGAATACCAATACGTGAATGCGGATGCTGACATTCTTCTGGAACATACCATAAACTTTACCACAAGCCTGCCCTTTGATCATGTGGAGAAGGTATACACGGGGAGAGAAGAGAAAAGTTATTATGTGAAATTGGGAGAGGAAGCTTATAAACTGCCGGAAGAACGGCCATTTCAGGTCTATGACAGTTTGATACGTGAAAGCAGGCCCATTGCCCTTGAGAAGCTTTCTATCCCCATTTATTGGGGAGAAGTTACCCACAGGGAATACCACAATATGGAATATACATATACGTTGGAGGAAGCAAAAGAGATTCTTAATCAAAAATTAATGGAATTTATAGCAAGTTTAGAGGAAAAAGGGGTACAAATTATTGAAAAAAATGTTAAAATAGAAAAAAGTGATACTGAATGGATGGTCAATGGGGAGTTTCTTATAAGGGAACTGGTGGGAGAAAGTGTTGAAACAGAGAGAATGGGGGGACTCCCCAATTCTGATGAAAAATGAAATGATAAAAAATATTCGGGAATGTGTGAAAGGAAGCTTAAGTGTACAAACAGAGCGGGGAGAGAGTATATGAGTGATTTTTCCATTAGGCTGGATATGCCTGTTGATGATATGCAAAAGATATTTGGTACCCGGGACGCATATATAAAAAAGCTTGAGAGAGACTTTGGCGTAACGGTAGTGGTTCGAGATGGGAACATAATAATAAACGGCAGAGAAGAAATGGTTCGGAAAGCGGAGGCGGTTTTGCGTCAGCTTTCCGTTCTCTCCGGCAGAGGAGACGAGATTGAGGAACAGAGTGTGAATTACGCGATTACCATGGAGATGGAAGAAAAGGGAAATGTATTGGCAGAAATGGATTCCGAATGTATCTGTCATACGGTAAATGGGAAGCCGGTCAAACCCAAAACCCTGGGGCAGAAGGCGTATGTGGAAGCAATAAAAAACAATATGGTTGTGTTTGGCCTTGGACCGGCGGGAACAGGAAAGACCTATCTGGCTATGGCCATGGCCATAACTGCGTTTAAAAACGAAGAAGTGGGGAGAATTATTTTGACCAGACCGGCCATTGAAGCGGGAGAAAAGCTGGGGTTTTTGCCGGGAGATTTGCAGAGCAAAGTTGACCCGTATCTGCGGCCCCTGTATGACGCGCTTTACCAGATTATGGGTGCGGAAAGCTTTGCTAAAAATATGGAAAACGGACTCATTGAGGTGGCTCCGCTGGCGTATATGAGAGGGCGTACATTGGACAATGCCTATATTATCTTAGATGAGGCGCAAAATACCACACCGGCACAGATGAAAATGTTTCTGACCAGAATTGGGTTTGGGTCAAAGGTGGTGGTTACGGGGGACAGTACGCAAAAGGATTTGCCGGTGGATATGAAATCAGGGCTGGATGTGGCATCCATGGTATTGGGCGGAATAGAGGGAATTGCTTTCTGCAACCTGACCAGCAAGGATGTGGTGCGTCATCCGCTGGTACAGAAAATTGTAAAGGCATACGAAGAGTATGAGACAAAAGAAGAAAGGAAGTCCGCAGCCCAAAATCGGTACAGGGAGAGGGGAAGAAGCAGGGAAGAAGCGGACAAGCTCAGGATGAAAAGGAAACGATGAGCGAAAACATACCGGACTAAGTATGGGAGGTGTCACGGGATATGACCTTTTTTGTGGAAAATGAAACAGAGTGTGAATTCCCGTTTCCATTGGAAGAGATAGTAAAGAGCGTTGGGGAAGGGGTTTTGGAGGAAGAAGACTGCCCTTATGAAGTACAGGTCAATGTGGTAGTAACGGACCATCAAGGGATTCGGGAGCTGAACAGAGAGTTTCGTGGAATTGACAGAGAGACGGATGTGCTTTCCTTTCCAAATCTGGAATTTGAAAAGGAGGGTGTTTTTCTGATTGATGAAAGCATGGAAGCAGATTTCTTTGATCCTGATACTGGAGAATTACTTTTGGGAGATATTATGATATCTGCGGATAAGGTGTTTGAGCAGGCCCGGAATTACGGACACAGCGTCAAAAGAGAATTTGCGTTTCTTATGGCGCACAGTATGCTGCATTTGTGCGGATATGACCATATGGAGGAAGCGGAAGGCTTAATTATGGAGAAAAAACAGGAAGAGATTTTGGCGAGGCTTGGCATTACAAGAGACTGATTGAGGGATACGAATGAATCGTGCAGAAGCGAAAAGGCGGCAGGCAGTAGAAATATCCAATATCCTGGCGTTGGGTACCTTATTGTTATTTGGAAGTTTCATCGGAGATAATGGCATCACATATGTGATAGTGGCAGCAGAAATTTGCGCATTGGCATGGAGCGCAGTTGCAGGAGGCTTGTCGGATGTACTTGGAAAGGTACTCCGAAGCAAAAAGAGTAAGGGGCAGAGTAAAAATACATCTCAAATACGCAGAAGCGCTATGATGTTCCATATGGTTCTGGGAGGGTTGGTCAGTGTGCTTTTATTTTTTCTGGCAGGCGCAATTGCTCAGGGAGTATTCAAAGTCCATTACAGTGTTTTGATTATTAAAGCACTTGCGCCCATAATTTTCCTGAGATCGGTTTCCGCTGTTCTTCTTGGTTTTTTTCAGGGGGAAGGCTCCGAATTTCCGACCATGATTTCAGGGATGATGCGCCAGATTTTACATATTGGATTTGGAATCCTGTTCTCAAAACTATTGGGAACATATGGTGAAAAAGTCAGCACATTGCTGATGGAGGAGAATTATACAGCCATGTATGGCGGAGTGGGGTTCGCGATTGGCGTTGTTGTGACAGAGGTATTGATCATTCTTTTTCTTGCGTTGATCTATCATGGGATGTCTTCCAGGTGGAAAAAGAAGGGGAGACAGGAAGCGGTGCATTCCATACAGGGGATGCTGGCATCCATTAAAACGTTATGTATTGGCAGATGGCCTCAGAGCGGCATTGGAATCTTGAGTGTCTTGCCGTTGCTTGCGGGTATTTTATTTGCAAATGGCCTTGGCGAAAAAGGTCTGATAGAATACGGTTTATATGCCGGTAAATATCTGGTAATCTGCGGTATTGCCGCAGGGATTATTTCAGTTATGACAATACCGGCGGTGGCCAGGATTTATATAAGTTTTCGGAAAAGGGAACATAAACTTGGCAGGATGGTTTTTCAGGGAGGTGTGCATATCAGCCTGGTACATGGCATTTTTGCCTCTGTGTTTGTGGCGGTTATGGGGCAGCAGTTTGCGGCGCTGTTTTGTGAGGAAAATGCGGAAGTGGTTCGGAAAATGCTGTTGGGCGGTTCTTCCGCAATTGCCTGTATGGCGCTTTCGCTTTATTTTTGCAGAGTGTTGCAGGCAGGGGGCAGGAGGATTTTGGTCTTAGGAGCCGCCGGGATAGCGGATGTGCTTTTTGTGATTTTCGCAATGATTCTCTCGGGTGTGGGAAAGGCGGGCATCTTGTCATTGGTATACGGAGGCATTATGAGTCTCTTTGTGTTCTGTATATTGGTGGGGATGCTGTCGTACAGGCAGATCAGGATGCGGGTGGACTGGCTGAATGTTTTCATTGTGCCTTTGGGGGCGGGAAGCGCGGCAGGGCTTCTGGGGGCTCTTTTGAGCAGGGCAATTTCTCCCCATCTGGATGCTGTTGTCAGTTTGCTGGTTGTGTTTTTGGTTTCAGGAGCTGTTTATTGGATTATGCTTCTCTTTCTCAGAAACTTTAAAGAGGAGGAGCTGGAGGTGGTTGCCGGCGGCGGTCTGCTCACCAAAATTGGACAAATGTTACATGTATTTTCCTATGAATAAATAAATAAAAAAAGCTGATACTTATGAATGCCCGAATGTATGTTGATGATAAGAGAGGCATGGCAATCATGAAGACAGTGAAAGGTATCGGCTTATTTTTGATATATCCTCTGTTGATGTTGGGGATTGGATTTTATACAGGCGTGAAAGCGGCTCCGTTTTTTGAGCCGGAAGAAACAACCAGGGAGGAACAACAGATTCTGGAACCACTGCCATTGCAGGATGAGCTTAATGATTATGATGTGGTATCCGAGGAAGACGCATCCGAGGAAATGGCATCCACGGAAGTGGCGGCAGCGGGCGCCACATTATGCGTGGACACCAAATATGTGTTAGAAGAAGCGGATATTCTGAATCATACCGTAACAGAAACTTCTGTGCGGCTGCCGGATAAATATATCGGTATGGACAGAGAACAGTTTCTTCAGGCAATGGAAACATACGAAATTTCTCCTCCCTTATCAGAACAGGAGAGAGGATTTGTGGATCTGGAGGTGATATCGTTTTCCAGAGAACGGGTGGTGGTGCGGAAAAACTACAGGTTTTTACAGCCAAGCAGCAGTTTTTATCTTGCGGTTTATGACAATGAAGTGATAGTTTATCTGGAAGACAGGGAGACAGTCTACATTGAGACACATATCAGGCTTGACTCGCTGCCGGAGCAGCTACAGGAACAGATTATAGAAATGATGTGGGTGGAGGATGAGGAGAAGCTGTATAGTTTTCTGGAGAATTATTCCAGTTAAAAGCAGACTGGCAGCAGTGATTTTTACGTGAGAAGAGGAACTGGTCAAGGTGTGAAACCATAACCTATCCTGATATATTTATATGGAAGAATCCGGTGAAAGGGTTGACAGTCGTTACGTTTCAGGGTAGAATAACACGCAAGGATTACCGGGACAGAGAGCTTTTGGGGAACTATCAGTAACCAACAACCCCAAACGGAGGACAGAACATGATTAATGATTGCTATTATGATTCCTATGATAAGAAAGAAAATCTGCATTTTGATTCTAAAGTAGTACATGGAGCATTGGGATGTGACCCAATTACGGGAGCGGTGAGTTTTCCAATTTTTCAGACTGCCACCTTTAGACATCGCACATTTGATGTTTCCACAGGCTATAATTATTCAAGACTTCAAAATCCCACCAGGCAGGAGCTTGAGCGTACCATGGCAATTTTGGAGGAGGGATTGGAAGCATTTGCTTTTACCAGCGGACAGGCTGCGAATATGTGTGTCTTCGGACTACTGAAAAAGGGAGATCATGTGATTCTTTCCGATGACATTTATGGAGGTACCTTCCGGATTTGCCAGGATATTTTTAGCGGACTGGACTGTGAATTTACTTATATGGATATGGCGGACTTAGAACAGGTGGAGGCTGCCATCCGTCCTTCCACAAAGATGCTGTTTGTGGAGACACCTACCAATCCCATGATGAAGGTTGCGGATATTTCAAAAATTGCGGAGATAGCCCATAGGCATAACCTTCTTCTGGTGGTGGACAATACTTTTCTGACACCTTATTTTCAGAAACCCATCACCCAGGGAGCTGATATTGTTGTGCATAGCGGGACCAAATACTTATGTGGGCACAATGACGTCATTGCCGGAATTGTGGTGGTGACAACAGAAGCGCTGGCCGATCATTTCAGGCTGCAAATGAAATCCCGGGGAAACGGACTTGGACCTTTTGATTCATGGCTTATATTGCGTGGCCTGAAGACCCTTTCTCTGCGGATGGAACGACATGACAGGAATGCCAAGAAAGTAGTGGAATGGCTGCGCACTCATCCAAAAGTGAAAAAACTCAACTATGCCGGTACAGGTGGAATGATTTCTTTTGAAACGGACAGTGAGGATACGGTTAAGCATTTGCTTTCGGATGTCAAGATGATACTTTTTGCGGAAAGTCTGGGGGGGACAGAGACTCTTATCACTTTTCCCCTGACGCAGACGCATGAATCCACACCGCCCAAGGTACGTGAGGCACTGGGAATCAATGAACGTTTTGTCCGTATTTCCATAGGAATTGAGGATCCGGAGGATATTATTGCGGATTTGGCTCAGGCCATGGGATAAAAGGAGAACATACAGTATGAATTATCGTTTGAAATTTACCAAAATGCAGGCATACGGAAATGACTATGTCTATATGGATGCCATACATCAAAAGATAGAGTCACCGGGGGAGCTGGCGAGGAAAATATCAGATCGCCATTTTGGTATCGGTTCCGATGGTCTTGTTT
>CAJUGT010000110.1 GCA_910586435.1 uncultured Acetatifactor sp.
ATAGGCGGTGGATTCCGTCTCCGGTCTAAGGGCGCCCTCAAGTGCTTTCGCAGCGATTCCCCCACCCCGGCCGCCTGTATTACCGCAAGTGTTAGTATAAAAAAACAAAAAGGTTGTGCCAAGTGGCAAATCAAATTGAAAATCAAACAGCTAGTCAAATGATATACCTATTGGCATATCCTTATCTTATGAAGTAAAAAAGTTGAGGATTTGAGGAATTGAAGGAAAAGTGATTTGCTGGCTCCAAACTACGCCATACCAGATACCTATATTGTAAAACTTTCAGAAATACAGGCGTCCGGGGCATGGGGGGTTACGTGAACGCACCAGAGGGCACCCTTAGACCAAAGGCGTTGCCCGAGCCGGACGGCGTCCCCCTATGACGTTTTCCGTATTCGCTGTATCAGAAAATTTATCGCCTGCAAATATCCCTCGAGTCCCTGTCCGTAAATCTGCCTGTCACATGCTTTCTCAGTAACAGATACCTTTCTGAATTCTTCTCTGTTCATTATATCGGAGATATGGACTTCCACCTTTGGTATCGTAATGCTGGCAAGAGCGTCACGGATGGCATAACTGTAATGAGTATAGGCGCCGGGATTAATCACTATTCCCTCGGTTCCGTCAAAGTAAGCCTCCTGAATCCTGTCAATAATCGCGCCTTCATGATTGCTTTGAAACACCAGAATCTCATTTCCGGTCTCTGTGGCCTTTTTCTGAATCATATCCAGCAGATATTGATAATCTTCCCTTCCATACACATCCTTCTCCCGGATTCCCAGGAAATTGATATTTGGTCCATTGATTACCAGCAGTTTCATTTTGCGAATCTCCTTCATAATAGTTTCCTGAATCTCGTCTATCCCCATACCATCCACATCTAAAATAATATCCGCACAGGATTCATATGCCTCCTGCCTGGACTCCAGTAGTTCCCTGATACGTCTCAGAGGGTCTTCGCACTGTAAAAGGGGCCTGGTAGTATCTTCCTTCAACCGCTCATACACTGTTTCAGGACGCACTCTCAGATATATCACAGTCCCAAGCTGTCTCAATAGCTCTCTGTTTTGGGGTTCCACCGGAGTCCCGCCCCCGACTGAGAAGATACCTTTTCGCTTCTTTTCTGCCATTTCCCGAAGCAATGCCGTTTCCAGGCTCCGGAAATAGGCTTCGCCCTGACTTGCGAAAATTTCCTTCACCGTACAGCCTTCCCGCCGTTCTATCAATCTGTCCGTATCCTCCACAGGCACTCTCAGTTTATAAGAAAGCCGCAGTCCCACCGTGGTCTTTCCGCTCCCCATAAACCCAACCAAAATGATTGTCTCCCTGTTCATTTTCCGCCTTTCTATTACAGTTCCTGCAAGCAGGAACTTATTCCGTCTCTGCTCTGCGATGCCCCTTTCTGGGAAGAAAGCCTCAGTCACTTTCGTGACTGAGTTTTCTTCCGGGCATCTTCGTTTCGAGACTGATTTGACTGTTCCTGCTTACAGCATTTTGTTCCGTCTCTGCTCTGCGATGCCAATCCTCAGCCCCCATTCTTTGGCAGGTAAATACCAGTGTCTACTGCGCAGCTGATATTTACCTGCGGGGACTTCCGTTCCGGCTCATTTCTTCATATGCCCTCCGGGCCAATGCATCTCCCACCGTTCTGCCCGTCCAGAGTTCATATGCAATAATTCCCTGATATAACAGCATCTTCAGTCCATTATAAGCCCTGCCCCCATTCTCACGTACCAATCTCATAAATCGTGTGTCTGTAGGATTAAAAATCAAATCATAGCCTGTATGAACTTTTTTATAGAACGCTGCCTCTTCCTGCACCGCTTTTTCCATGTCAGGATACATTCCAACATTAGTGGCCTGAATTGCCAGATACCTTCTCTCCTCTGACAACAGTGTGTAATCCTTCAGTGTCAGAGTATTCACAAGAGATTTCCCCGCCATGCTGTTGACTTCTTCCGCCACTGTCCTGGCTTTTTCTACAGTACGGTTCAAAATAGTAATCTCTGCCGCCCCTTTTTCCGCTGCCATAATGGCAACTGCCCTGGCCACTCCTCCTGCTCCCAATATCAGCACATGCTCCCCTTCTATGGAGACACCATCTTCACACATGGCACGATACAATCCAGGCATATCCGTGTTGAATCCCTTAAATCCGCCATCTGTCCGCACCAGCGTATTGACTGCGCCAATTGTCTCCGCAAGAGGATCCATTTCCTTTAAAAAAGGAATGACCTGACTCTTGTAAGGAATGGTTACATTCACTCCCAGCAGATTCAGTGAATACGCCCCCTTTACCGCCGCTTCCAGGCAGCCCTCCGTCACATGAAACGGCACGTAGACCAGATTCTCTCCCATGGCTGCGGCCAGAGTATTATGTATGGCCGGAGACATGGTATGTTCCACAGGATTTCCAATCAGACCGCATATGCGTGTAAAACCATTTACATTCATACTTATACTCTCCCTGCCCTCTATGAATATTCAAAGTTTTCCTGCTCATTTTAAACAGGCTTTCTGCCTTTTCTATGATAAAAAAACAACACAATTCTTTCCAGTCTTCGTTTCAGGACAATCTGTATCTCCTCTTTGGGATGAATCGGCCTCACAAGCCAGGTAACAATCCCGGCTTTTTTCGCTCCCCATATGTCCGTAAACAACTGATCTCCCACAAACATAGTATTTTCAGGCGCTGTTCCCATAAGCTTCATGGCTCTCTTATACCCTTCCCGCCCAGGCTTACCTGCTTTGAAGATATATTCGGACCTCACTCCATCGTTGAACATTTTCACCCTGGGTTCTTTGTTATTGGACAAAAGTACTGTGCGAAACCCAATCCCATGAAGCCTCACAAACAGCGCCACCGCACGTTCATCCGCAGGCGCTCCGTGTGGCACCAGTGTATTATCTATATCAAAGATAACTCCCCGGAAACCTTTTTTATATAATCCCTCATAATCAATTCCGTATGCATCTTTCACTTCATGGTCAGGATAGAATATCTCCAGCATACATTCACTCTCCTATATAAACTTTTGTCCCTGTATGATCCAGGCACCATTTTTAACGCTCTATAGTTTGTCCACTGCCTCTTTGATGTAGTCCCCTAATTTTTTATTCTCCACTCCCATCACCTGAACATGGCATCGATTTACGGGAATCAATAAAACCCTTGGATTTGAAGCAACCGCCTCTGCCATTTTAGGCGTAATCTCCCCCAACATGGCATTTGCCACCACAATGCCCACAGGCCCCACAATGGCATCCACTCTAACGCTATTATAAATCACTGCGTTCTCTCCTGTGGCCCCAAGTGCCGTTCCCCCCTTCATCATATTGGAAGTGGCCGCTGCGTTGGTTCCCACTGCAATTAACTCCGCCTCCGGATATTTCAAACGTAATTCCTCCACAAGACTGCGCCCCACACCGCCGCCCTGCCCGTCCATAATCATAATACGCATTCTGTCTCCCGCCTGTTCCAATAACGCCTTCCTCTTATGTCAACCTGTCATTGTCTCTCAGGGCATTGTCCTAACGCAAACATCCCGGCCAAAATTATATCATATTATCCATATAATGTCACTATGAAAATAGGAGTACTGTGAACGGAATGACCAGTCACAAAGCAGTGGTTACTGGTCTGGCCCAATAGGGACAAACAAGGTTACTGCCAGGCATCCAAAACATTTTGCTCTTGACATTTCTGTTCATATGGAATTATAATCATACAGGAGATATTCGTTTCAGGAAGAAACGCCGCATTTAGAAAAATGCCCATAAAACTTATAGACCTATTCCATTATTATATTGTTCATACAACGCCATGAAGGCCGAACACCCTTTGAAAAGGATCTTCGCATTCATGGCTTTTATTATGCCAATAACCCGATGTGGAGCAGAAAGCTTCAAATCGGTCATAATGGAATTTTCGCAAGGAAAGAAAAAGAGGTACAAAGATGAACAAGACTTCTGACATGACAAATGTAACTAAATGCGCTGTAACCGCAGTATGCATGGCTCTCTGTGTGGTACTTCCCATGGCACTGCATGCCATTCCCAACGCAGGCATTCTGCTTTCTCCCATGCACATTCCCGTGCTATTGTGCGGCCTCGTTTGCGGCTGGCCTTTTGGACTATTCTGCGGTCTGGCAGGTCCAGCACTCTCCTGTTTTACCACAGGAATGCCTGCCGTGGGCATTCTGCCAACCATGATGCTGGAATTGGCACTGTACGGTCTGATCAGCGGCTTGCTGCTGCGATTTGTCCGCACCGGCTATCTATTGGCCGATCTCTATATCAGTCTGCTGTCCGCAATGCTGGCAGGACGGATTTTGACCGGCGCTGCCCGAGCTTTGATTTTTACTTCAGGAACCTATTCCTGGAAAGCATGGGCAACCGGTTATTTTATATCCAGTTTCCCCGGAATTATCTTGCAGCTCATATTGCTCCCCATTCTTTATATCGCTTTGCAAAGGGCCCATTTCATACCTGCCCGTTATACTGCTAAAGACAAACTCTAAAGCATGTTTGAAAATTCATTCCCGCCATCTGCGCGCCCCACTTTATGGTATATTTGGCCCTCATTCGGTCAACGTAGCCCAACGCCTCCCTCATTCGAGGCCAATCTACCACAAATTGTGACGCACAGCTGTCAGAAAGCAATTTTCAGACACGCTCTAAAAAAACTGCCGGCAGAATCTCCTGCCGGCAGTTTTTTATGGCTTCTTACATCATTCCGCCCATTCCGCCTGCACCTGCGGGCATAGCGGGTGTTTCTTCCTTAATATTGGCAACAACACTTTCGGTGGTCAGCAATGTGCTTGCCACACTGGTTGCGTTCTGCAATGCGCTTCTTGTAACTTTTGCAGGATCAAGGATACCAGCTTTTACCATATCCACATACTCCTCTTTCAGCACGTCAAAGCCCACACCTGCCTCGGACTCCCTTACCTTATTGATAATCACACTGCCTTCCAGACCTGCGTTTGCAGCAATATGGAACAAAGGAGCCTCCAATGCTTTCAATACAATGCTTGCGCCTGTCTTCTCGTCACCTTCCAAAGTCTCCGCCAGCTTAACAACTTCCTTTGCGGCATGAATATATGCGGAACCGCCTCCACAAATAATGCCCTCTTCCACAGCTGCTCTGGTAGCTGCCAAAGCATCTTCCAGACGAAGCTTTGCTTCTTTCATTTCTGTCTCTGTGGCAGCGCCCACACGAATGACTGCCACACCGCCTGCCAGTTTCGCAAGTCTCTCCTGAAGCTTTTCTCTGTCAAAATCAGAAGTGGTCTCCTCAATCTGCTTCTTAATCTGCGCAATGCGGGCCTGGATTTCATCCTTTTCACCCTCACCATCCACTATGACAGTGTTCTCTTTCTGCACCTTTACAGATTTAGCATGGCCCAGCATATCCATGGTCACATCTTTCAGCTCGTAGCCAAGATCCGAGCTTATCACAGTACCTCCTGTCAGAATTGCGATATCCTGCAACATATCCTTTCTTCTATCACCATAGCCAGGCGCTTTCACAGCCACCACGTTGAAAGTGCCACGCAATTTGTTCACAATCAAGGTGGTCAACGCTTCGCCTTCCACATCCTCGGCAATGATTAAAAGTTTTGCGCCGGACTGCACGATCTGCTCCAACAAAGGAAGAATCTCCTGAATGTTAGAAATTTTCTTATCTGTAATCAGCACACAGGGATTCTCAAGTGTTGCTTCCATCTTATCCATATCCGTTGCCATATATGCGGAAATATAACCCCTGTCAAACTGCATTCCTTCCACCAGATCCAGCTCTGTCTGCATGGTTTTGGACTCTTCGATGGTAATAACGCCGTCGCCGCTGACTTTCTCCATGGCATCTGCCACCAACTGTCCTACTTCCTCATCCCCTGCGGAGATTGCGGCAACTCTTGCGATATGCTCCTTGCCGTTCACCTTCTGGCTCATCTTGGATATTGCTTCTACAGCGCACTCCGTAGCCTTCTTCATACCCTTTCTCAGGATAATGGGATTGGCTCCCGCTGCCAGGTTCTTCATGCCTGCGTTTACCATTGCCTGTGCCAATACTGTAGCCGTGGTAGTACCATCGCCCGCCACATCATTGGTCTTGGTAGCCACTTCTTTTACAAGCTGTGCGCCCATATTCTCAAAAGCGTCTTCCAGCTCGATTTCCTTTGCAATGGTTACACCATCATTTGTAATCAAAGGCGCGCCGAAGGATTTATCCAGCACAACATTCCTTCCTTTGGGTCCAAGTGTCACTCTCACAGTGTCCGTCAACTGATTCACACCGGACTCTAATGCCGCACGGGCTTCTGCGCCGTATTTAATCTCTTTTGCCATTTTCATTGCCTCCATTATATTTTTTATAATCAATTTCTATAACTCAAAACTCTACTTTTACTTCCACTTAAATCAGTTCGTCTTTATACCTCTTGGTCCGATTCCCCAATCTTCACAAACAATAGGGTGGCCGATATTTGGAGCGGAATTAATTATTTATCACTGCTAAAATATCATTCTGCTTTACAATAATAAATTCTTCTTCCTCAATCTTTACTTCTGTTCCGGCATATTTGGAGTAAATCACGTTGTCGCCAACCTTAACCTCCATTTTCACCTCTTTGCCGTCTACCATACCACCGGGGCCCACCGCAACAACTTCTGCCTGCTGAGGCTTTTCCTTGCTCTGTCCGGGAAGGACAATGCCTGATTTTGTAGTTTCTTCCGCAACTAACTGCTTTAATACAACTCTGTCACCTAAAGGTACTAATTTCATGATAATTGCCTCCTATTATTTCTTTTATTTTCTGTTAGCACTCTTTTGGTTCGAGTGCTAATTACTAAAACATATAATAATTTCATATGAAAGTCTTTGCAACCGCAACCACAAGTCTTTATAATTCATTATATCTCTTTTTCTTTTGTTTTCTCTTTTTATCTTCTATTTTCTCACCTTGCCATACATTGGCAGATTTTATATTTATTTTAGAAACACTTTCCATTTTCCCTAATATTTACCGTTCAATACTCCGATATTATTTATAGAACAGTATTTGGCACTATTGAAATACGCATCCAAGGAGGGATTGACGCAGCAAACGGATTTCAGAGCAGTTTCAAAGTGTATCCGGTTCAGATGATTACCAAAATGCCAAAACTGAGACGTGAAAACGGACAGCCCGGTCAGCAGCAGCGCCGGCAATCCAAGGCTGTTTCTTTTGGCAATGTACTGGAAGAAAAAATAGGGAACAGCAGTCCAGCAGAGTGTTACGTTGTGACATATAACGGCAAAAGCCAGCTTCAAACCTATTATTACCACCAGTCAAAAGAGTATACCTTCTGAACCGCCGGAAAAAGGGACATGACAATGTCCCTTTTTTCGTATCCAATCTTTCGTATTTCCTCTGCATAAGTCCATACATAAATGCTTGCAGCGAGGTTGAGCCTTATTGTTTCCGCCTAATGCTCATCCACACGTTGCTCCTCTTGTGGCTTTCGCCAAATGCTCAGCACAGCATGGCACTTGTCTCATTTAACGCAATCACCTTTCCTTTTGTTATGTAGTAATTTGAACAACTCTATCATAACAAAAAGGTGCTTTTTGTGCTATAAGCACGGGCTACACCGCCCCCATAGCAGGTGTTTTTATTTCGCACACTTTCTTTTTTTCGGAACACGAAAACTTCGCCGTACTCACAGGGCTAAAGCCGATAATAAAAATCCCCTGGCAGCCACCAGGGGATTTTCAATCTAAAATGCTTCTTTTTTCAATATTGGGAGCACCTATCTGAGTTCAAAAACTAAAACACAACCGCGCCACCCACTACATTATAATTATTTCCATCGGGTCCCTGAGCGATACCTGTATAGCCAAAATCCACCGCGCCGCCATTCACATACCACCAGGTACCGTTAAATTCAACAAGCACAGGGCCTCCAAGATATAAAGCACCATTTGTCAGATACCACCATACACCATTGTCTTCCACAAGCCCGGTGTAATCGTTGCAGAGCCTTCCGGCTGCCACATACCACTGTGTATCCCCAAACGCCACAAAACCGGTATAACCAAAATCTACCATACCATTGGAAACATACCACCATCCCAATTCCGCATCGTTTACAAGCCCCACATAGTAATTATCAACCACTCCGCCATTCACAAACCACCATGCGTCATTAAAGAACACAAGACCAGTATACTCAGGATAAATGATACCTCCATTGACATAATGCCACGCATCATCATAGAACACAAGGCCGGTACCGAAATTCACTCCGCCGTCCACAACGCTCCACAACATGTCATTAAAAAGCACAGGACCGGTATAGTCAAAGGCTATGCTGCCCCCTCTTACATACCACCAACCCACATATTCATCAAATACAAGGCCTGTCCTTCCAAAGTCGATGGCACCGTTTTCCACATACCACCAGCCCACATATTCATCGTTTACAAGGCCTGTCCTGTATGTAACCTTGCCATCTTCCACATACCACCAGCCTATGGCATCATCACACACAAGTCCCGTTCTGTATGTAACCTTACCGCCTTCCACATACCACCAGCCGGTTCCATCCTCAACCAACCCTGTCTTGGCGAAATCTATGACGCCATTTTTCACATACCAGGTTCCAAGATCATTCTCCACCAAACCATTGAACGAGGTATCCACTTCATCGTTTACATAATAATACCAATTTCCGTCCGCTGCCGGCTTCAGTTCTATCTTGTCTTTTGTCTCTCCATAGTGAGGAATAATCTCACTCCAGGAATCCACTCCTATCACAGGCAGACAGATTTCATCTATATCCTGCCGATCTTTGGGATCGTCACTGCCCAATTTTGTAAACACTTCCGCCGCCAGATCGGAAAGGCCAAAGTTAAGATTGTATTTGTCATTGGAGGCGTCTTCTACATTAATGATAAAGCTGTCCACCATGGGATCATACATTGCCGCATAATAACTGTACGCAAGACAAGCCGCCTGTGCCGCATTGCCACAGCCAACGGTAAATCCCTGTTCTGTCAGCATAATACGATGTTCTTCACCATAAGTCTCACGTATGTAATCCGTCATAATATGCAGATTGCGCCCGTCAATTATCCTTGCGCTCTCATTCCGTGGATTCAGCCCTTCCGGTTCATTCCAGATTCTGGTGTCATAGAGCATGGCCGGATACAGATGATACGCAAGAGACCAGTTTACCTCCTGGCCACCATTCCATTCCCGCAGCCGCCTGTCAAAGATACCAAGAAACTCTTTTCCGCCGAAACCGTTCTCGTCACTGTTCTGCCAGCTGTGATCCAGACAGACACTGCATCGAACCGTATCACTGTATTTTCTCACACCACTGTACATGCCATAGAACGCGTCCGCATACTTGGTGGCAACGGTTTCAGGATCTATGCTTCCGCTGTAATGCCACGCTCCCGGCATATTTACCTCATTGCCCAGAACAAAATGATCAATGCGCAGACCTTCTTTTGCCAGATACTCCATAAACCATTGCCAGAATGCCCGAATTGCTTTTGCTCCGTAACTGTCACCCACCGCAGGCGCGTAATAGTTATGCCCTTCTTCCCTGGACGCCTCATCAATCAGGAAAGTATTGTCTTCCACATAGCCATCATCCACAGTCTTCACATGCCATCTCAGCAAAAAAATCATTGTGAAAGTCGCGTCGCTCTTGTTGCAAATAGAAGCAAATCCCAATCCCGGAGGCGGCCCAAAGTAAAAGGTATCACCTTCAAACTCAAATTTATGAAACGCTCCCGCTTTGGACATGGGATGATCCGGCGAGAAAATACATTCATCCAGATTAATGCTTATAATGGAGTGCTGTAATCCGCCATAACTGCTCAAAGGCAAGTCGCTGTCTCCTGCCCCCTGCATCCCTTTGATGGTAGTTACCTTTTCAAACGCGTCTACCTTGGAATAACTTGCCGCCTCTGCCTTTGGCAGGGGGACCCACAACAATGCCAACGCAAGAAACGCTGCCAACCATCGTTTCAAAAAACGTCTCTCTCTCATTGCTTCCTCCTCATTCTTTCTTAATTTTTTATTAATTTTGACAATTCATTATAGCATTCTTTCAGACAAAGCACAAGCTTCCGGACAAAAAAGATAATATTTTTTTGCACAGTGTCTTATCTGAGTTACCAGTTATCTCAAAAGACCACCTTGCCGCCTTCCACAAGATACCTTCGGCCATCCGGTCCTATGGCAGAACCGGAATAGGAAAAATCTATTGCTCCATTTTCCACATACCACCAACCTACATAGGAATCCCAGGCAAGGCCTGTATATCCCATATCCACTGCCCCGTTTTCCACTCGCCACCAGTCTTGACCGTCAGATACCAGACCGGTATAATCAAATAGGATACTCCCACCAGATACAAACCAACAGCCGAATTCATTTTCCACAAGACCTGTCTTCCCAAAGTCTACGGAGCCATTACGCACATACCACCAACCCACAAAGGGGTCCCAGGCAAGTCCTGTATAGTCAAAATTCACCGTTCCGTTTTCCACTCTCCACCAACCGGATTCATTTTCAGCCAAACCCGTGTAATCAAATACAATTCCTCCCCCATACACATACCACCAGCCAAATTCATTCTCTACCAGTCCGATCTTACCAAAATCAATGGCTCCATTTTGTACATACCACCAACCCACAGCAGGGTCCCAGGCAAGCCCCGTATACTCAAAATTCACAGAACCATTTTGCACATACCACCAACCAGTATTATTTTGTATCAATCCTGTATAGTGTCTTGCGATTTGACCGTCTATATAATAATACCAACGGCCGTCTTCCGCAGGAAACAGCCCATTCTTAATCTCTTCTCCTCCAGTGATATGAAAGGAAAAAGTTTCACTTAATTCAGGATTATATCTGGATCGAATCGTAACTGTCACATCACCCGCACGTTTCATGGCCAGACATCCCCGGGCACCTGGCACGTCCGGAGCTTCCTCAAATGAAATCAGTTTGTCATCGGACACAAGAACCTCTATCTCATTGTTTGCCACAGAAGGCTCCATGGTTATTTTAAATGCCAGTTTTGTATTTGCCTCCTGATCTTCCTTCCAATCCGTGCTCCAGGATGTCCATCCCTCCTGGTGATATTCTGTCAGCCAAAATATCTTCATTGTGTCCGGCACTCTCATCCTGGTGCGTGTACCGCAGACAGAGCAAACCAGATTGGCAAATCCTCCATCCACACCGCTGTTGACATATTTGTGCCCATTTTGTACTTTTGTTACATTCCGCCTTGCCAGATCCGAAATGCTGATGTCATAAAAAGACACTGCGTCATTTCTCCAGGTATACCAGATAAGTCTGTCTCCCGCCACCACCGGAACGCAGTCAGAGAGATTTCCTTCCATTTGATATATCGCTCCAAGCTGCCTGCCGCTTTCATCCACTTTTGTATAATATATTGTATTGGCTCTTGACCAAAGTACAATATATTCCTCTTCCGATACTTTCACCAAATGGGGCGTAGAAGTAGTACCATCCCCTTCCTCATATTCCGTCAGCCATTGAAACAATACCTCACCGGACTCTTTTGAAACTGCGGCCACAAAGATATTATTTGTACGCCTGCTGGTATTATTTCCATCTTGAATCACTGAGTTGCCTGCCGTAAGATAATACTCCTTTCCCACTGCAAAGCCCCCCACACTGGCGCCCGTAGTGTTATTCCCTATACTGCCCGGAAATTTCAATACATCAATCGCTGTACAATACTTTCCACTGGTGGAAGTAAATTTCCCCTCCATCACATCTGTGGCATATTTTATCAACACCAGAGAACGGGGATAGGCATCCCCATGGTCCAGGGCCACGATCTTTCCGTTTTCAATCGCAATAAACTGATTAAAAGAATGGCTCACATATCCATACCCAATACTTTGAACATCCGTATAAGAATCTGTAACCTTCATTTTTTTCATGTCCAACTGGATTGTCATATTGGCCTGATGATTTTTTCCATCTGATTTGCTGCGATACATCTGATGGCTTGTCCGAATCAACAGATATTGCTCAATCTGTGCCATTCTCAAGGAACCGGCATGAAACGGAACGGTGGTATTGCAGTCATATATCCCAGTCGAAGATATCCGTTTCCAGTCCTTATCATATTTGGTAATTCTGATAACCTCCACATCCTCCGATTCCTTCGGATTATTCTGCCCTGTGACCAGGAAGTAGTTAGTATCACTTTCAAAAAATCCTCCGAAAATGGGCAGTTCTTTTGCTATCAGACGATTTCCCAGCAAGTTATAATTCAGGTCATAATACTCCACTGCCACACCTTCTATGGACCCCCCCGCCTGTACACGCATCAGACCATCCCCATTCCAGGACAAATAGGATTTCACTGTGCTGGCCCATCTGTTGTTGGCATAATTCTGCGCCTCGATATTGTTCCCACTGTATGTAACACATCCTCCCTGAGTCGCCATGACCCTTTTCGCATCTGTTGGAAACAGCAAGACACCTATGAAAAATGCCACAAAAAACAAACACCTTCTCCACCCTTTACTCATATTCTTCCTCCATTCATTCCACTGATTGATTGCCTCCTTCTGAAACCGGGCAGACATTACATTTCCATTATAGCATTCCATATTAAAAATTGAAATACCAAAAATCATCACCCAAAGAACCTGAAAACTCGTAACAGTTCAGACTGTCTAAATTGTTACCGAAACTGTCGTTACTGTTCATCCCCAATCGTCCCAGGTGGCTTGTTTCCTGGTTGTAGACGGCGAAAGGGACGGTGTCCGGGGCATGGGGGATTACGTTCGGCCCGGGCAACGCCTGCGATGAACTAAGCGTCAACTGCGGCTAGGACACATAAGTACTGTGTCCAAGCCTGCGTAGACGCTGGATTTCATCT
>CAJUGT010000111.1 GCA_910586435.1 uncultured Acetatifactor sp.
CCAAAGCACCATGTCCGCTGCCATTGGCATCAACCACTTCTTCTTTCGTTATTCGCCCCTCCGAAACATCATACACCTTAAATTGTTCTGTATGGCCAAAATGTTGAAATACCTGTCCCTTTTCATAAGTTACCGCAATTTTCATCTTTACTCTCCTTTCCCAGTTCCCTCAAACAGGAACACGTTCCGCTTTCCAGTTCAAATCTGGCATTTTAAAGCGATGCGATGTCAATGAACTCTGGCTTTGTATTGCCCAGGTTTTCCAGACTCATCACCAGAGCCCTTGCCGTATCCATGGCTGTGACGCAATACACGCCTGTCTCGATGGCAGTACGCCGAATAAGGAATCCATCCCTGGATTTGTCCCGTCCCTGAGTGGGAGTGTCAATCACAAGGTCTATCTTATGGCCCAGAATCAAATCCATAACTGTGGGCGATTCCTGAGAAATCTTATTCACCTTCCTGGCTTTGACACCGGCATCTTTCAGCGCCGCCGCAGTACTCCTGGTAGCATAAATCGTATACCCAAGCTTCTCAAATCGCCTGCCTATTTCGATTGCCTCCCCTTTATCCGCATCCTTCACAGTGATTATCATATTCCTGTATTTTGGCAGATTCACGCCGGCTCCCAGGAACGCCTTATAAAGCGCCTCGTGGAAAGTACGGGCAATTCCCAGACATTCTCCCGTAGACTTCATCTCAGGCCCCAGGCTGATTTCCGCCCCTCGTATTTTTTCACAAGAAAAAACGGGCATTTTAATGGCATAGTACTCTGCTTCCGGCTGTAATCCCGGTTTATACCCCAGCTCCCGGATGGTTTTGCCTATGATGACTTCCGTTGCCAAATCTACAATGGGAATCCCTGTCACTTTACTGATATAAGGTACGGTACGGGAAGAACGCGGATTGACCTCAATGACATATACATCCTCCCCAATGGCAATGAATTGGATATTAATCAGACCTTTTACATGCAGCGCCTTTGCCAGCCTTCTGGTATAATCCGCAATTTTCTCCTTAATCAGTCTCCCTATGGTGGGGGCCGGATAGACGGAAATGCTGTCTCCGGAATGTACGCCTGTGCGCTCAATATGTTCCATAATACCGGGAATCAAAATATCTGTCCCGTCACATACCGCATCCACCTCAATCTCTTTGCCCTGCAAATACTTATCCACCAAAATCGGATGATCCTGGGCAATCCGATTGATAATCGCCATGAATTCCTCAATCTCCTCATCAGAAATGGCAATCTGCATTCCCTGTCCGCCTAAAACATAAGAGGGTCTTACCAACACAGGATACCCAAGACGGTTTGCCACCTCCTTAGCCTCCTGTGCCGTATATACAGTTCCTCCTGCCGCGCGCGGAATCTGGGTTTCTTCTAATATTTTATCAAAAAGCTCCCTGTCTTCTGCTGCGTCCACATCCTCAGGCTGGGTGCCAAGGATGGGAACACCCATTTTCATCAGGCTTTCGGTCAGCTTGATGGCCGTCTGTCCGCCGAACTGCACCACCGCCCCGTCCGGCTTCTCGATTTTGACGATGGATTCCACATCTTCCGGCGTCAATGGTTCAAAATAAAGTTTATCCGCAATATCAAAATCAGTGCTTACCGTTTCCGGATTATTATTGACGATAATGGTTTCATACCCAGCTTTTGAAAAAGCCCAGGTGGCATGTACGGAACAATAATCAAACTCTATTCCCTGCCCGATACGGATGGGACCGGAACCAAGCACAAGCACCTTCTTACGTCCTTTCGTCTCCAGTACTTCACACTCTCCGCCATAGACCGAATAGTAATATGGTGTGGATGCCGCAAATTCCGCCGCACAGGTATCCACCATTTTATAGACGGCTCTAATGCCATTCTCATACCGCAGCTTCCTGATTTCCTCCTCCTGTTTTCCGGTCAGCCCGGCAATGACATTATCAGGGAATTCCATTCTCTTTGCTTCTTTCAGCAAGGGAATTGTAAGCTCTTTTGTCTTAAGAGCATGTTCCATTTCCACAAGAATGGCAATTTTATCTATAAACCATACATCTATCCTGGTTATATCATGTATCTTTTCATAGCCGATGCCCCTTCTCACAGCCTCCGCAATCACCCAGATACGCTGATCGTCCACAATTTTCAGTCTGCTCTCCAGCTCTTCCATGGTCAATTCGCTGAAATCATAACTGAGCAGGCAATCCACATGCTGTTCCAGAGATCGGATTGCCTTCATCAGCGCCCCTTCAAAGTTATCACAAATACTCATGACCTCGCCAGTAGCTTTCATCTGGGTCGTCAGTGTTCTCTTTGCCGTCAGAAACTTATCAAAAGGAAGCCTGGGAAGCTTTACCACACAATAATCCAGCGCAGGTTCAAAGCTTGCGTAAGTTTTTCCTGTAATTGCGTTTCTGATTTCATCCAGCGTGTATCCAAGGGCAATTTTAGCCGCTACTTTTGCGATAGGATAACCGGTTGCCTTGGAGGCCAGGGCAGAGGAACGGCTCACTCGTGGATTCACTTCAATTACACAGTATTCAAAACTGGTGGGGTGCAGAGCAAACTGTACATTACACCCTCCGGTAATTTTCAGTTCATTGATAATCTTCAAGGCGGAGGTCCTGAGCATTTGATATTCTTTATCACTAAGCGTCTGAGAAGGAGCAACCACAATACTGTCACCCGTATGCACTCCCACGGGATCTACATTCTCCATATTGCATACAGTGATACAGTTGCCTGCGCCATCCCGCATGACTTCATATTCTATTTCTTTCCAGCCTGCAATACAGCGCTCTACAAGCACCTGTCCCACCCGTGACAATCGCAGGCCATTTTCCAGTATTTCCTCCAGCTCCGCCCTGTGATGCGCAATACCTCCCCCTGACCCTCCAAGAGTATATGCCGGCCGAAGTACCACCGGATACCCTATGGCTTCAGAAAACGCAATTCCATCCTCCACATTCTCCACCACTTTGGAAGCGGCACATGGCTCTTTGATGCGTTCCATCAAATCCTTAAATTCCTGACGTCCTTCCGCATTGCGTATGGTGGCCGCCGTGGTTCCCAACAGTTTCACTCCATGTTTTGCCAGAAACCCGGACTCTTCCAGCTCCATGCCAAGGTTCAGTCCCGCCTGCCCGCCCAATGTAGGCAGGATACTGTCCGGTCTCTCTTTTTCGATAATCTGTTCCAGCACATCCACAGTCAGGGGTTCAATATAGACCTTATCCGCAATATCCTTATCCGTCATAATGGTAGCCGGATTGGAATTCACCAGAACCACTTCCACCCCCTCTTCTTTCAGGGAACGGCAGGCCTGGGTTCCCGCATAGTCAAATTCCGCCGCCTGTCCAATGACAATGGGCCCCGAACCTATTACCATAACACGTTTTACATTGGGATCTTTCGGCATTGTAATCACTCCTCTCCTCAGTCATTCACCGATGCGTATTCCCTTGTCTTCCCGCCGCCATTGCGCATCATCTCTATAAACCTGTCAAAAAGGTATCTTGAATCCTGGGGTCCGGGACAACTTTCCGGATGATACTGGACCGTAAAGATATTTTTACCTGTATAGACAAGCCCTTCATTGGTACCGTCATTGACATTAACAAAAGCCGGCACCGCAACTTTGGAATCAAGTTTTTCCATATCCACCACATACCCATGATTTTGTGATGAAATATACACTCTTCCCGTGGCAAGATCTTTCACAGGATGGTTTCCACCCCTATGTCCATATTTCATCTTATAAGTATCAGCACCGGTGGCAAGGGCCATGAGCTGATGCCCAAGACAAATGGCAAAAATGGGAATTTCCGTGTCATACAGCTTCCGAATCTCCTGAATAATATTTTCACATTCCTTAGGGTCCCCCGGGCCGTTGCTCAGCATTATACCATCCGGCGCAGAAGCTATTATCTCCTCGGCGGAAGTGACACAGGGATAAACCGTCACCTCACAGCCCCTCTCTGCCAGAGAACGGGCAATATTCTCTTTTGCTCCCAAATCAAGCAGCGCCACTCTCAGCCCCCTGCCATTGAGTTCTTTTACCAAGGAAGGTCTTTGTCCCTCGTTTTCTTCCAGACGCAAAACAGGTTTTACCACATACTTCTCCTTGCAGGACACCTGTTCCACCACCTTACCGGTAGTATATGCCTTTATTTTAGTAATAACCTCTTCCAGGCAATAACCTTCCCTTGTGGTAATCATACCATTCATGGTACCTTTTTCCCTCAATATCTTGGTCAGTGCCCTTGTATCAACACCCTCGATCCCGGGAATATCATTTTCTGTGAGAAATTGCTGAATTGTCATATCAGATCTGAAATTGCTGGAAATGCGGGAAAGCTCCCGAACAATGAAGCCATCAGGCCAGGGTTTGAAAGATTCCATATCATCCTTGCAGATGCCATAATTACCAATCAGCGGATAAGTCATACAAACTGTCTGCCCCGCATAGGAAGGATCTGTCAGCACTTCCAGGTAGCCTGCCATAGATGTGTTAAACACAATTTCACTGATAATTTCTTTCTCGGCGCCTATATGAGAACCTTCAAATACAGTACCGTCTTCCAAAATCAAAAACGCTTTCATCATTTATTCCTCCCTTTGGCATTGCTGCAATGCATGGCAGCGCCCGGGATTCGCCGCCATAATCACGTCATAAACAGTCATGGCAAATGCTCCCCGCACACCCGACCTATTATAGCACATAAAAAATAGACGGGCAATATAAAAACCCGTCTATTTTTACCCTATTCTCCTGCACGCATCAATTCTTTATACCACTGAAGCGCATTCAGGTACGCATTGCTTAAGGAATCCATATTAATATTTTGCAACACCATGAGCCTGGAAACTTCGGCCCAATTTGCCATTTCATATTGAGTGATCAATTCCAATACCGGATAGAGCAAACC
Organism: uncultured Acetatifactor sp.; assembly: GCA_910586435.1. Taxonomy (GTDB): domain Bacteria; phylum Bacillota; class Clostridia; order Lachnospirales; family Lachnospiraceae; genus Acetatifactor. The sequence goes on from CAJUGT010000111.1 coordinate 4,921, forward strand.
ATCATGCCCAATCAGGGCCTCCCGGATATTGCCCGCCACTTTAACCAATTCCAGAGACTCTTCCATGGTTTTTTCCAATATAATATCCAACACGGAAAATAATCCCATCAGGAACAATTCTTCTGATTTTCCCTGCATATTAAAGTCCACTGCCAAAGACTCCGCAAATTTTGCCCGAAGCAGGGACAATCTTGTGATTTCACTGGGTTTATCCGCATACAATTCATTTACCACAGCAGTATTAATCCATTTTCTTAACTCCATCTGCCCCAACATTGCAGCCGCATGGCGAATCGAAGTGATTCCGGAGTTCACCGTCATACGATTCACCATCTTCAATAGCAGAATCGTCAATGCCGTATCCCGGCCAATAATTTCCGCTGCGTCGGCAAGGTCAAAATTCTCATTATTCACTACATTCAACAACTCTATGTAGTTCACTTTCAGCGGCGCAACTTCATTATTGCCTTTTGCCACCGGAACACGATAGAAATTGCCCTCATACAGCTGATAGCCTCTCCCCGCCTTGAGGTGTTCAAACTCCTCCATATTGTCAATACTGCCTGCACATAACTTAATATTGGGATATAATTTTCCAAAGTATATCTTAGCCTTGTCAATGGCAATTTTATGACTGTTAAGAAACACATAGTCCGTCAGCTTCAAAATCTCCCGATAACTCTCCAAATCAACCACCGCAATTTTACGGACGGCCACCTTATACCCCATTTTTTTCAATTCCTGTAAACGTTTTACATACACATCAACAGGAGGTATGGTATTATCTATCAAAAATACAATCCTCTCATGAGGAGCATGGCATTGGCTTTCCACATCAGAAAAGATGGCAATATTCGTCACCGGTACAAAAATCTCCCTGTCATCGGAGATTGTTTCAATTCCCATACTCTCAATCAATTCCAGACCTTCAACCGTAGTTGCGCCATCATATTGTGCCGTTCCCAACATTCTTGGATTCAGCAAAAAATTTTCCTTCTGAGAAAAAACCGAATATGCTCTCACAGCCATATTCTCATCAAAAAGAGGTATCAACGCCAACAGCATAACTTTCACCCATACAACGAAACATCCCGTTGCCCTTTCTTATAGTCCCTCAGCTTTTAAGCCCTTTCCTTACAGATAAATATATTTTATCATAATTTTTATGAAGATACCACCTTTGATTTCATTTTTCTCAGACGATTTTGACAGTTTACAGTATGATTTCTAATATTTTTCCGAAATTTCAATAACATTCCCCGTCCCCTCTTTGTCTGACAGCAATAAAAATCTCCGCTATAAGCATTACCTGCTCTTCACATCTTCTTCCAATTCTCCGGCAAGCACAAGAGTTTCTTCCAATATCTTCTGAATCTTAGAAATATTCTCCATATGTCCTCTTGCCAACTCATTGGCATCCCGAATAGAAGACACAATAGACGCCATGTGCTGCGTGATTGTATTCAAGGTCGCCTTAATTTCTTTTGCGGAACTTCCGCTGTCATTTGCCAGTTTTCCCATCTGGGACGCAACAACGGCAAATCCCCTTCCATGTTCCCCGCTATGTGTTGCCTCAATGGAGGCGTTCAATGCCAGAATATTGGATCTGGATGCATTTTGGCTAATCTTATTTACCACATCAACAGCCGTTTTTACATCTGTCTCCACATTCCCTGTCATCTCATTCATCCCCGTAAGCATCTGGAACAATTTCTCAATCCCCACAATCACATTACTTACGGAACGGTTGATATCATTTACCGAATCCTGGAATTTCGTAGTGATTTTCGCCATCTGCTCCTTTACTTCCACAGAATAAGTGCAGGTGATACACCCCACCACGCTCCCGCCATCCTTCACCGGTACAATAATCCCTTCCAATGCTTCTCCCATGACTGACTTCGGCAGATAATTATGCTTGGAAATACCGGTTTTAAGCACTTCATACAAGACTCCCGTAGAATCCTGGAATTTCTCCCCTTCCCGCAGACGAGGCACATCTCCGTCCGGTACCGCCATTCCTCTCACCACTGCATCCTTATCCATGACTGCCAGAAATACATCATGTTCAAATAGCTGTTTTACCAATGGAAGAACATCTATTATCTGCTGTAACTTTCCATTCAACACACTGAAACCTCCTATAAAAAATTCTGTTTGTTACTATTGTAACAGAATATCAAACTTTTTCAAGCCCGTTTGCATACTTTCTGACAGAATCCCCTGCGCAGTCATCAGAGTGCCTCAATCATCAGAGTCCCGGATGGCGCCGGCGTTTCACCATATATATCCCGGCAAAAACAAGAATGCTCAATGCGCTCACTGCCAGCCCTGCTGCTGTCCCTTTGGGCACATATTTCATTTCAAAATGATAATTCCCCGCTTCCAGGTCAAATGCCATCAAACATCCTCCAAACAATTCTCCATCTGTTTCCGCGCCGTTGACTGTCACCTTCCATCCTGCCTCATAGGGCAATGTGAGAATGAGTCTGCCCGGCTCTTTCATTGTAATATCCCCTTCAATATAATCACTTTCCCAAATAACATTTTCCAAATGTTGGGCTGAGAGGGCCTCCAATGTCTTCTCCAGCACTTCCACATTGAGCTTGTACACATCCGCAGCTATCCTGGGTGATGTGTCGTTTTCATCTCCATTTTTTAATGTAATGGTCTGTCCCTCTTCCAGGTATCCAAGATACAGGATGGAGCCAAGTTTTAAATCCTTGAAATTGGCTGTGTCCGTGCTTCCGCCGGTGTACTCTATTTTTCCTGTACCCCAGGCTGTAAGAATCGCATAATAATATCCCTCATCTTCCGGTGTAAACTGGATATTGTCCCCTGATTGTTTGGTGCGAATCTTGCGAAACAGTGTTCCCTGAATCCCCAAATCCTTGACCATCTGATTTTGCAGCCTGATACCGTGATCCTCGTATTTCCCCAATATATCGTATTCTAATGGCGCTACATAACCAAACGGAAGAGAGGCGTTACATTGATAGAGATAGATGTCGCCGCTTTGTCCGATTAGAGTATACAAGCCGTTTTCATACAATTCCGAATCCCCAAACATATACTTTACATTCAACATTGCGGAAGTAAGAGCGGTGGCGCCATCAAAACAATAAAATACTTTACTGTACCGCATTCCTAACAGCCGGTACATATCCATTACATAAGAATTCATGGTGGAAGAAAACACACTGGCCATGGGTATTCCTGCCAATGTACCGTCATTATTTGTCTTTCTGGTGAACTTTTCCAGACGATACAAACCTTCTTCCCTCTCTTTAGTCATTTCGTACAATGTCTTATAATCCTGCTGCTGCCTCAGATATTCACTGCGGCTCACAGTTCCTACGCTTGTATTGTAAGTATTGATACCACATTCCGCAATTACCGTGACCAATGCCACCACGGCAACAATCTTTATGGTTTTGGATTCCGGCTTCCGTGTCCGATATAGGTATAAGCACACTGCGTAAATACTGATAAACACCAAAGTCAGAAGCTTAACCCCCAGATAAAAATCCTCATGTTCGACAAACTTTTCACAGAAAAGGAAAAATCCCACCGAACACAAATATCCATATAATATCTGTTGTTCCTCCGCCTCTCTTACATGCAGCCATGCCTCATAGCACATGGTAAGAACCAGGAAAATATAGATAAACGACTGTCTGGCCGGCAGAGAATCAGGATAATTCAATCCATGCCAGATAAAATCAAGGAGATTAGTCCCAAAACTAAGCAGCATAAAGCCAACCAATACCAATCGGCAAAATTTCTCACGAATGGAAATCTTCCTGTTCATGACGTACATGGGAACCAGCATCAATACGGCGCTGCCACAATAAATATTGGGCCAGTGATCCAGCCCCCGTTCCGTAGTCACACACATACAATGCCTTGCCAGCATGTCCAGTACAGAAAAATAAGATTCCACCTTTGTGGGAAAATCCATATCTCCAAAATCTGTCTCCAGGATTGCGCATACTTCAGGAATCAGCAGCATGGATGCCATTCCTCCTGCCAACAGTGAAAACAGAGTAAAGTATCCAATGCTGCGCAGACGATTTTTCTCCGTTGCCAAAAGGATAAAAAAATACAATACCAGAAATACGCAAATCATAATAGAAATGTAAAAATTTGTAAAAATAGACAGGGCCAGAGACACACAGTACAGGCTGCACCGCCCTTCCCTGACCAGACGTTCCAGCCCAAGCACAATCAAGGGCAGCAGTACCACACAATCCACCCACATAATATTATAGTTGTATGCCGCCATAAAACCGGATAACGCATAAAAACAGGAAAAAAGCAATGCGCCGCAATCCCCTGTTCCAAAGTGCTTCCGCAAATACCAAAAAGCTGTAAATCCTGCAAATCCTATTTTCAGCACAATAAGATAACTCATAAATTCCATTAGATGGCTTTCCGGAACCAACAGCGAAAATAGATGAAGCGGACTGGCAAGATAATACACAAACAGCGCCAGAAAGTTAGAGCCTATCCCAACCTGAAACGAAAAGCTCAAACTTTCCCCGGCCCTTACCTTATGCAGCAGCTCCGTAAAAAAAGGCATGTATTGGTGATACATATCCCCATACAGAAAACTTCTGTCCCCAAAAGGATAGATTCTGTTTATCGCAAACAATACAAGCATAATTCCTGACGGAATCAAAAAAGCCAAAAACATTGCTGATTGCTGCATACTCTTTCTGTTAAATTCCAATTTTATCTTTCTCATAATAAAAACCTCTATCTTCCAAAATATACAAGCTTACAATTTTTCATTCTACCATATTTTTCCCGTTAGAAAAAGTCCCTTGCAAAAATATGTGTGAAACAACGTAACAGTTCAGCCATGCCATTCATAAGTTGCCGAAATATACATTTTTGCCAACAATTAATATGGCTGTCGGCAACTTATTTCATGTCGGGCGTCCGCCCTATAGAAATGATTGTACAAGTTGCCCTTAGTGAGCAAGCTCCCACGGGCAATTTGTACAATCATTTCTGCATGGCTGAACTGTTACAAGTTCCGAGACTGTTTTTAAATTTCCTCTTGACATTTCTTAGCTGGACTATGATAGGAATGTGCTGTTACATTTTCAAAGATTGGGCATATAATAAAAGAAAAGCTGCCTGACAGTTGTATAAATAAAATTGGGGGAAACAGATGCGGATTGCGATTTTAGGAAGAGAAGCGGATACAGAAAATTATGTCAAATATATTGGTTCCATGGGCATCACGCCGTACGTCACCCAAAACGCCGAAGAAGTTGCCTGCTGCGACGCATTGCTTCTTCCAGGAGGCGGCGATATTACGCCCGCTTTCTTTGGCGAAACAAACCACGGTTCCCGAAATATAGATACCGAACTGGATATTCTGCAATTACAGGCACTTAACCTGGCAGTGTATAGAGAGCTTCCCGTCCTTGGCATCTGCAAGGGAATGCAAATTATCAATGTGGGATTCGGCGGTACATTGATACAGGACATGACCCTGCCAAATGTAAAACGGCACGGATATGATCATGGAGACAAACACCATGCATCCATAATAAAAGAAGGTTCCTGGCTCTACCATATATATGGCAGTGAGATTATAGTAAACAGCGCCCATCATCAGGCAATCAAAAAACTGGGCAGCGGCCTGTCCACAGTACAATATTGCCCCGAAGACGGCTGCATCGAAGCAATATCTCATCAATCCCTCCCCATCATAGGGGTCCAATGGCACCCTGAGCGAATTGAGGAAAGCATAAGCGGAATCAGTGGTCTGCCGGTTCTGGCTTACTTTTTTTCTCTGATTTTTGCTTCGGAGTGAATTTTGAAGCAAATTCCTTTCTGGCATTGGAACCAGCAATTTCAAACAGCGATTTCACCATATTTTTCAGAATGCCTATTGTCTCTTCGTCCACTTCCTTTAACGCAGAGATAATTCCATTCATACTTTTCTTCCATTCGGCGGTAAAATCAATGAGATTATCTGTCTGAGAGGCGGAAATGACCTGATACAGCGTATCCGCAAATGTTTGCAGCTGTTGTTCGTCCAGAGACAGGAGCCACTCATTCAATGTATTGTCCATTTGCTTTCGCCGCTCATAAATGTCATTTGCGTGTACCAAATGATTTGCCACCACCTGCCAGGTAAACAAATCGTGCTGCGCCAGTCCAAACGCCTTGGTTTTCACCACTTGAAAATGCATATCCGATTCAAAAAGCATACCAATCATGGAGGAATTGGGGAGAATCTTTTCCACCCGATCCTGAATTCTGTCATAACCACATTTTTCCAACACTTCCGGTCGAAATCCCGGGCCGTCCAAACTGTAAATCCTGACAATTCTGTCCTGTATCTCAGGTTCACAGTTCATACCACTGTATACGGCCAGGTTTCCTCCCTTGGAGTGTCCTCCCAAATACAGTGGCCCCGGGAGAGCGTTCGCAACCGTATTCAGATACCAGACACTCATCTCCTGCCCTGGCACGGGAGAAAGAAATGTCATATTAAAGTCTTCCTTCCAACCGACAATTGTTTCATCCGTTCCACGATAGGCAATATAAACCGTACCGTCATCCAGTATAAAAGTAACTGCTGAAAACTGTGTTTCCCATTGTTCTTCAATCACATTGGCGTAACAATTTAACCTCAATTCACCAAACCGCTTTCCTTTTAACATCCCATTCACAAGCGCTCTGTTAGATTTCTCAAACCGCACATCGGCAAAGAGTTTCTCAAAAGCCGGATGCTCTTCCAGATCCTTCAATTTCACAGGGGGCTGATTCACCATTGCGTCCGGAACCATCCCCTCAAACTTCAGATAAGAAAGCAGACACAGGGCCAGGCTGTCCACTTCTGTCATCGGCATCTCCTGAAAAGAGTAATTTCCGTATTTTTCTAAATAATCCAGTACTGTTCCCATATTCCTCTTCACCTTACCCATGACCTCTTCTTTCCGAACTTTTTCGGAGAGACTGTCCAAACCATTACATTAATTCAGATAAATTCCTTCAGCTGACACTCTTCAGTATACCCGTGTGTATTATTAACAGGGTACAGCATAAGCTATACCCCTTTTCCTATCTGTCTTTCAAATTAACATATTCCCGTTCCCGCATAACACTCTTATAAGCAGGGCGGATAATTTTGTCCATATTAATCAATTCTTCTATTCTATGCGCGCTCCACCCAACAATTCTGGCAATGGCAAAAATAGGGGTATACATTTCCAGCGGGATTTCCAGCATACTGTATACAAATCCGCTGTAAAAATCCACATTTGCGCTTACACCCTTGTAAATTCTGGCCTTCTCCGCAATCACTTCCGGCGCAAGCTTCTCTATCATGGAATACAACGAGAAATCCTTATCCCTGCCCTTAGCGGTGGCAAGTTTATGTACAAATCCTTTGAATACCTGAGCCCTGGGATCTGACAGCGAATACACCGCATGCCCCATTCCATATATCAATCCCTTTTTATCAAAAGCTTCTTTGTTCAATATCTTCTTCAGATAATCCCTCACTGCTTCTTCGTCTTCCCAATCGGAGACATTGGCCTCAATATCACGCATCATTTCCACTACTTTTATATTTGCTCCGCCGTGTTTAGGTCCCTTTAAAGAGGAAAGTGCCGCGGCAATAACGGAATAGGTATCGGAACCGGAGGACGTCACTACACGGGTGGTAAAGGTGGAATTATTGCCTCCCCCATGCTCCATATGCAATACAAGGGCCAAATCAAGCACTCCGGCTTCCAGCTCCGTATATTTCTTATCCGGCCGCAACATCATCAGCAGATTCTCAGCTACGGAAAGCTCTTCCGAAGGCCTATGTAT
>CAJUGT010000112.1 GCA_910586435.1 uncultured Acetatifactor sp.
TACGGCCAAAACCATTAATTGCTACTCTTACTGCCATTTTAGTCTCCTCCTAAAATATATTTTATATGTTTTAACAACCCTTGTCCCTGGAAACAGATGCCTGCACTTCCTGACAGGACTTGACAGATTGTCAAAATTTTATCAGCAATGATATTTTACCCAATTTCCACTCATAATTCAAGATGTAAATAGAAAATAATTTCCATATTTACGTAAATTTAACAGAATGTTTAGAAATATCATGTTATAATATTGACACAGAATATTATATATCAGAAAGGAAAACCATATGCCAATTATATCAGATTGCCATTTACACTCTTCCTTCTCCGGAGATTCCGATACTCCAATGGAAGAAATGATTTTACAGGGAATTTCCCAGGGACTTACCACCCTTTGTTTTACAGAACACAATGATTACGAATTTCCCGACGGCCCAGAGGAAGCGGGAAGCATTTTTTTACTAAATGTGGACTCTTATTTATATGACCTTGCAAATTACAAGGAAAAATACAAGGATAAGATTCGGCTTCTCTTTGGAGTGGAGTTGGGACTCCAACCGGAGGTAGTCCGCCAGAACGCTGTTTTCGCCAAAACCCACGAATTTGATTTTATCATTGGTTCTTCCCATATATGCCACAGAAAAGACCCCTACTATAAGGAATTTTTTCATGGACGCAGCACAGAAGACGCTCTGAGGGAATATTTTGAATCCATTGTGGAGAATATCAGAAAATTTTCCAATTTTGATGTGTACGGCCACCTGGATTATGCCATAAGGTATGCTCCAAGTCCCTGCGAAGACTTTTCCTATGCGCAATACAGCGACATTTTAGATGTTATATTACAACTGTTAATCGAAAAAGGCAAAGGAATCGAACTAAATACGGGCGGCATTCAAAATGACTCCTGTGATTTCCAGCCCTATCAGAGTATTCTGAAACGTTTCCGGGAACTGGGGGGTGAAATCCTCACCATAGGTTCCGATGCCCACAGAGCTGCCGCCATGGGAGCGCATTTCAAAAAAGCGGCAGAAATATTAGCGGAATGTGGTTTTCGTTATTACTGCATCTTTGAAAAAAGGTCTCCTGAATTTCACAAACTCTGAAAAATTTGCAGCCTGCTGTGACAGCGCCAAAGTGTTCTGTTTCCCTGCGAAAAATCTAACTTGTACACCACCCCCGCAAGAATTCCAGGGGTGGCGTACACCTCAATCCATACACACAGATTTCAGATATCAGCAGCTCCTATCCGGGCTTACTCATCCTCTTCTTCCAATATTTCGTTCAGTTCATCCCTGGCATCCATAATTTCATCATGATCCCCTCGTTTCAGGGCGGCTTCAAAGGCAGTTATGTAATGATCCAGCTTACGCCTGCGGTCTCCCAGAGCTTCCTCATACATTCTCTCCGCCCGAAGCAACACAAGGCGATTTTCCTCGTAATCCCGGGGCTGGATTTTCAGATAGGCCAGCTCCTCCATACGCTTTTTCACCTCTTCCTCCGTCATCTGGTTCTCCTGCCCCTTGATAATCATCTTACGGCTTACTCCTGTGGACACAACGGTGACTTCCACTTCCAAAAGAGAATTAATGTCATATGTATATGTTACGTCTACAGACTCCCGGCCTTTCGGCCCTTTGGGAATCTCTATTTCAAGTTCTCCCAGGAAGAGATTGTTTCTGGCAAATCGACTCTCCCCCTGCAAGACACGCACACGCACTTTCTCCTGGTTATCCCTTACCGTGAACAGCCGTTCTGTATGACTGGCCGGAATCACTGTATTTCTCTCAATGATAGGACAAAATCTCCCATCCTCAAACTTTCCTTCTTCATACTCCACCACGACCTCAGTGCCCAGCGTAAAGGAACAGACATCAGTGAGTATGACTTCCTTTACCTCTTCCCGTCTCTCCTTCATAGCCGCCTGCACCGCCGCTCCAAGAGCCACTGTCTCATCGGGATTCAATTTGGTATCCGGGAATTTCCGAAACAGCCTGATCAGAAAATCTCTGACGATAGAAAGCCTGGTGGCTCCCCCAATGAGAATTACTTCATCAATATCGCCCAACTTCAGCCCTGCGTCCGAAAGACTTTTCTTCACTGGCTCACGAATTTTCATCAGCAGTTCCTCACAGGCTTCCTCATATTCCCTGTGAGTAATCTGCTGCTCAATCGTCTCCTCATGATACAAAAAGCTCATGGTTATTTTATCCGATTCGCTGGTGGCATATTTAGCCTTCTCCGCCTGACGGTACAGTCTCACCTGTTCCTTCTCTGTCAGACTCTGCAAAGTCATCTTTGCTTTCTGCAAGAACAGTTTTGCCATCACTTCCGTGAAGTCTTCTCCGCCCAGATAATTATCCCCTGCCACTGCGCGGACTTCCAGAATATTGTGATATAATTCCAGAATGGATACGTCAAAAGTTCCCCCTCCAAGGTCAAAAACCAGGAAGCGGGTATCTTTTGTCTTATCATACAGCCCATACGCCACCGCCGCCGCCGTGGGTTCAGAAATCATCCTCTCCACCTTAAGACCCGCCAATTCACCGGCACGTTTTGTAGCCTTCCTCCTCTTGTCGTCGAAATAAGCCGGAACACTGATGACAGCTTCCGTCACCTCTTCTCCAAGATAAACTTCCGCATCCTCCTTCAGGGAACGCAGGACCATACTGGATAATTCCTCCGGCCTGAAATGCTTTCCGCTCAGAATATACTCCCGCTCCGTCCCCATGCTCCTCTTAAAAGTCTGAGCCACAGAGTCTGGATACAGACTCATGCGCTCCCTTGCGGTCTCTCCCACATACACATTGCCTTCCTCGTCCACACTGACTACCGAAGGCGTTAAATTTTTTCCCAGCCTGTTTGGTATAATCTTCGGCCCCTCTTCCGTAAAATAAGCAATCAGGCTGTTGGTTGTCCCCAAATCAATTCCTACTATCATATGATCATCCATTTCTCTAAAGTTTTTGTTATGCTCCAAGGCGATTTCCTTATATCAGTATAGCACAAATATCTCCTACAATCACGCCTTTTTTCACTTTGGCAAAAATTCCATATGCTTTATGGCCAGCATATAGATATCCCAGGGCCTCTCCTTCAGATTTCGCTCCAGCAGTTCCCCGGCTTCCTTCCTCTGATTCATTTGCAGAAAAAGCAATATCCTCATAGCTTCCAGTTCCATACAGGCAGAATTCGTACACTCATGACAGATTTCACATCTTCCTCCTCTGTCCAGGATTTCCTGCAATTTCTCACATGGCGCCGTATAATAATCCGCTAAAAATTCTACCCACAGGTGTTTTTTCTCACGATTATAATATCTGTTCTTTCCGGATTCATTCTCTTTCTCCAGCCATGCCCGCAAACGTTTCGCGAACTTTCTGCCACGCTTTTCATCCTTGCAGAGAATCCCCGCAAATACCGCGTCACAAAGTCTCCCTTCCATGGTATCGTCCGTCAGCCAGTCCCCTGCCATCTTCTCAAAAGCTCGCATGGCGGCGCCTTTATACCCGGTCAGCAGCTCTGTCCATCCCTTGCTGTTATAATATGCCGGATAGGATACCACTTCCTCTTTTGCTCCTTTTTCGGACGAAAAGGTACTTCGCATTGCCTTCATTGTACGAACTATGGCGTTTCCCTGCAATTCCACACCCCACTGCCTGACAAGCAGCCGTGCTTTGTCCCCCATACCTGCGCTCAGATACAGACGAACCATTTTCTCATAACGAGTCCATTTGTCTTTTATGTAAAATCGCTCATAAGACGCTGCGGCATCCTGAATTCTTCCCATCCGAACGTTCAATTGCGCCAGATTGTCTCCAAACCAGCTGCTTTTGCTCTTTCCCACAAGCTCTTCATATTTTTGATACGCCCCCAATGCCCTTTCATAATCTTCCAGCAATGAGTAAAGATTCCCCATATCCGCATAAATAATTGGCGATATTTCCTGGTCCTTATATAAAATTGCCTTTTTAATATAATACAATGCCCTTTCATAATCCCCAAGGTATTTATACACAAAGCTTAAACCGTTCAGCGCATATGGATTGGAGGGATTTATGTAAAGCGCCTTCTCAAAATCTGCTTTTGCTTCCTCATAACGATGAGCGGCCCTGTGAAAAATTGCCCGTTCAACCAACATAAAGTCATCGGGATAATGATACAAGTATTCTGTCAGAATGGCCAGACCCTTTTCATAATAATCTTCTTCCCCTTCTTCCACATGCCAGTGATATTTGGCCCGAAAACTGTTCAATGCCCTGTTCAGCTCCCCGGTCTCCATTGTTTCATGGTCCATCTGAAACCGGTACGCATCCAGGATTACGCTTTTTACACCGTTTTTTTCCGCATCTTCCAGAACTCTCAAAAGGTCCTCCCGATACTCCAGATCCAGATACACTTTTGCCAGATATTCATAGGCCTTTATAAAAGTAGGATAATATCGGATACACTGGCTTGCCGCCTGAACCACCCCTCTGGCATTGAGCTGTCTTCTATGCACCTCCAGGGCCGAGGCATATGCGGCAAACACCTGATATTCATCAATCAGTCTGTTGATAATTTCCAGGCTGCGCTCATATTCCTCCATCTCCATATATATTTGCGCCATTTCAAGCCATAGACCAATATCTCTCACCCCTCCCACCAGTATATGCTCTCCTTCTTCGATGGCAAGGGCAAATTTTTCTTTCTCTCTATATCCCAGATTGTGATAACACTGCATCCGTATGAGATGTGCCTGACGCAGCCTGTCTTTGTCTCTTTTCTCTTCGGTTTCCGGGTTTGCCATCCGCTTTTTCAGCATGTCCTCCCATTGTCTTGACATAAGAATGGCATCCTCATATTCCGTCTGTTCCACATAGAGCTTAGCCAACAGTCCACTGTATTCCGTTTTCTTCTCCGGCGGCAGATTTTTTTCTATTTTCAGTGCCAGTCTGATGCCAAGGGATATTTTTCCATCCTGAAGATAGCACCAACATAATTCCAACGCCGCCACACAGTCCCCTGTCTTTTGGTATTTTTCCTTCAGTTCCAGCTCAATTTGGGTGTTCACCTTCTTCAGGATTTCCATGAACTCCTCATCGCCCCCTGCGGTGAGTACTTTTTCCGCGCATTTTTTGGCATCTCTAAACTGTCCCTGTGTATAATACCATTCGGTCAGACGGACATTGGCCATATAATGGGCATCACTGACCTCCTTCAGCTCCAAAAATATCTCAGCCGCCTTATTGCGGTTCGCCCCACCCAATGACCACAGAATTTCAGCTTCATTATAACAAATCATGGCATCTTTCGGGTACTTCCCACGCTGTTCTTCCATCAGCCTGGTGGCCTCTTCTGCGTTGCCCTGTTCCACCAACAGATTGGCACGGCAGATTTCCATAACCGGATGCCGGATACCCAGCGCATCCGCATTCTTCACATATTGCCCGGCTTCCTCAAAATTTTTCTCCTGCAATGCCTGCCAGCAGCGATCATAATATTGAAGAAATAAATCATAATCTCCATCTTCCGGACCGTCAAACTGGGAAAAATCCACATCCTCGCCACGTTCGCATTTTCCCACAATATAACGCACAAAATGGGCGGGAAGCTTTTCTCGCAGGAGTTTCGCATTGCTTACGATTCCCAGTTTTTTATCAAGCAGCTGCCATACCTGTGTGGGGAGTTTAAAATGCTCCATAAGAAAACGCAGCAGTTTATTTCTGCAATTTTCCTCTTCCTCCAAAGACATAAAAATATCGTCATCAAAAAGATTCTTCCACAGCTCCACATCCTGACGGGTACGAATGCATGCATAAATTTCCGCCACACGCTCAACCCAAAGACCTGAAGGAGTGGTGTCCGCCGGCTGTTTCTCCGGCAAAATATCTTTGTCCGACTTTGCATACCTGACTGCCTCCTCATAAGCCCCCCGCAGCAGTTTAAAACCTTCCGGATTGTCCTCCGGGTTGGTCACTGCCAGTTTCTCTCTATATGCGTTTTTGATTGCCTTCTCATCTTTTGTGACTTCAATCCCCAATCTTTGGAAAGCTTCCTTAAAATTCATTTGATTCCTCCAAAAAAGGGCAGAAGATTCCCTTCTGCCCTTCCGTCAAATTCTCAAAACATAAATTTATCTGCAAAATAGGCATCCAGCTCCGCAATCGCCACCCTCTCCTGCTCCATGGAATCTCTGAACCGAACTGTCACACAGCCGTCTGTCTCAGAGTCAAAATCAAAAGTGACGCAGAAGGGCGTCCCTATTTCATCCTGGCGGCGGTATCTTTTGCCAATATTTCCCCGGTCATCATATTCGCAATTATACTTTCTGGAAAGTTCTGTATAAATCTTTTCCGCTCCTTCTCCCAGCTTCTTAGAGAGCGGCAGCACACCTATCTTCACCGGCGCCAATGCGGGATGGAAGCGAAGCACCGTCCGCATGTCTCCTCCTTCCAGTTCTTCCTCATCATACGCTGCGCAAAGGAACGCCAAAACAACGCGATCCGCGCCGAGAGACGGCTCAATGACATAAGGAATGTATTTCTCTTTCTTCTCATCATCAAAATAGGACATATCTTCACCGGATGTATTTGCGTGTTGGGTCAAATCATAATCCGTTCTGTCCGCAATCCCCCACAGCTCACCCCAACCAAAGGGGAACAGAAATTCAATATCTGTGGTAGCCTTACTGTAAAAGCTCAGTTCTTCCGGGCTGTGGTCACGCAGACGCATCTCCTCCTCTTTGATCCCAAGTGAAATCAGCCAGTCACGGCAGAATCCTCTCCAATATTGGAACCATTCCAGATCCGTCCCGGGCTCACAAAAAAACTCCAGTTCCATCTGCTCAAACTCACGGGTGCGGAATGTAAAATTCGCTGGCGTAATCTCATTTCGGAAGGATTTTCCAATCTGTCCAATGCCAAAAGGAATCTTCTTGCGTGATGTTCTCTGTACGTTTTTAAAATTGACAAATATACCCTGGGCGGTTTCCGGCCGTAAGTATACAACGCTCTTGGCGTCCTCCGTCACACCCTGAAATGTCTTGAACATCAGATTAAATTGACGAATATCAGTAAAGTTATGTTTGCCGCAGCTGGGACAGGGAATATGATGTTCTTCCACAAATTCCTTCATTTGTTCCTGACTCCAGGCGTCCACGCTCTCTGACAGAGCAATTCCCTTCTCCTCGCAGAAATTTTCAATCAGGTTATCCGCCCGAAACCTTTCATGGCACTCCTTACAGTCCATCAGAGGATCAGAAAAACCACCCACATGACCGCTTGCCACCCAAGTTTGAGGATTCATTAAAATAGCGCAGTCCACACCTACATTATACGGGTTCTCCTGTATAAACTTCTGCCACCAGGCCTTCTTCACATTATTTTTTAATTCGACACCGAGATTACCATAGTCCCAGGTATTCGCAAGCCCGCCGTAAATCTCTGACCCGGGATAGACAAACCCCCTCGCTTTGGCCAGAGCCTTGATTTTGTCCATTGTCTTTTCCATTGCCAGAACCTGTCCTTTCGTCATTTTAATAAAATATACGCAAGCCCCTCTACCCCAAAGGTGTCTACACTTCCATCCTCATTCAGCCTGGCGCCGTCACTGATGTATGCCACTTTGCCGGGACAATAAATCTTCGCCCCCATATCAGTGACAATCAGGCGGCTCTCCCCTGCCTGACGAAGCTGTTCCTCTGTAAACAGCGTATTGTCCTTCACATTTTTCATGATTACCTTACTGCCGTACCCCTCTGACAATGCCTCCTGCACTGTTCCGTAAAACAATTCGTTGGTCCCAAAAAAGAAATCATTTCCAATAAAGCCTGAACAACTCTTCCAGTCGCCAAACTTGTATGTTATCGCTGCCTTGTCTCCGCCTGCCAGCGCTTCCACTTTTTCCACAGCGACAATATTTTCCTGCGTTTTGCCCACATTATATTGTGCCGCTTCCTCAACCGCCATGGATGTCAATTCTGAGAGCTTATAATCCGCCCCTTGAAAATCCATCACCAGCCAGAGTGTGACTTCCCCCTCCTTGCCGATATATATAGTCTGACCGTCGATCACTTCCGGCATTTTGGTCTCTCCGCAGCCTGTAAGGAATATGGCACAGAACATCGTCACAGCAATAAGCCACCTAAGTTTTTCCTTCATCTTATAATCCCTTTCCGAAAATTCTAAATTACATTGTATCAAAAAACATCCACTTTTTCAACACAGAGTTTTCAGAACTTCCAGACTCTTGAATTCCCGCCCCACAAAATGCTTCATATACCTTGCCGAGACACTTTTTAACTGCTCAAGCACCCTGTCCGTGACAGTAAAGGTATATAATTTTTCCACAGGACTTGCCGCTATGTATTGCAATGTGTATATGGTAGATTCATCCAGCCTCTCATCCGACGGCGCTCCCGGAAACTCCCCATTGACCGCTATTGCCTTACACTCAAAGACACAGCGCACAAGGGGTCTTGACAGAGCCGGCACGCTAAGCGCCCTGAGGGACTGATACAAAAGCTTCATCATTTCTCTCTCATCATTATTTTCCCTGGTATAAAAATCCGTCACTTCCACAAAATACATGCCGTAACAGGCGCCGATATAATCCGTTCTCAGCTCTTCAAAATAGTTCTGAATATCCGCTTCGGTAAGGGTATATGAGTTTTTCCCCTCATACAACCCAAAACGGCCAAAAGAAAAAGGCGCCGCTGCCGCCGCAAGACGGCTGCCGGGCCTGCGGGCTCCTTTGGCATAGACCGAAATCTTCCCCCGTTCCTTAGTTAAAAGGCTGATATGTCTGTCGTATTCCCCCACCGGGGACTGCTTCAATATGATCCCCGTCACATATATATGTCCCTGCATAGTCCCCTTCTCTTATCCTTGTATCCGATACCAAAGACAGATAATCTTCAATCTTGCCGCTATGTTCAAATTTCTTCCAGTATCTTTCTTCCCTTTTGTCCATCCTGCGCATCCCCTGAAGTATTCAATAGTTATGGGTTCCTTGTTTTACTTATAGGGTCTGCAATTTTTCACTGTTCTATACACCATCCGGCAATTCCTAACTGCCAGAAATATCCTTTCGGTCGTAACCAAAATTTTTTAAGAGATAATCACTGTCACGCCAATCTTTCTTCACTTTTACCCACAGTTTTAAGTTCACCTGCATTTCCAGCATTGCTTCTATTTCCCGTCTGGCAGCAGAGCCAATCTTTTTCAGCATCTGTCCGCCTTTGCCAATAATGATACCCTTGTGGGAATCCTTTTCACATACAATGACTGCATCAATATGGCAGATTTTCTTCTGTTCCTTCATTCCCTCTATACTCACCGCAATCCCATGAGGTATCTCCTCCTCCAGCAAGCGCAGAGCCTTTTCCCTGATCAATTCCGCAACCACCTGACGCATGGGCTGGTCGGTAATGGTATCTTCATCAAAAAATGCCGGCCCCATGGGAAGATACTTGAAAATACACTGAATCAGTTCCTCTGTGTTATGTCCCTTCAATGCGGACACAGGGACAATTTCCTGAAAGTCCAGTTCCTTGCGGTAAATATCTATAAAACGAAATACATCATCCCTGCTGACCGTATCCGTTTTATTGATTACCAGCAAAATGGGTGTCCTTACTTTTTTCAGCTGTTCAATAATATGGCGTTCTCCTGCGCCGATGTAATCCGTTGGCTCCACAAGCCACAGAATCACATCCGCCTCCTCCAGGGTATGCTCCGCCACATTGACCATATATTCTCCCAGCTTATTCCTGGACTTATGAATACCGGGTGTGTCCAGAAACACAATCTGCCCCTCTTCCAGAGTGAGTACCGTGCGAATACGCCCTCTGGTGGTCTGGGGCTTATTGGATGTGATGGCAATCTTCTGTCCGATGAGTTTGTTCATCAAAGTCGATTTTCCCACATTGGGCCTTCCGATTAAGGCGACAAATCCTGATTTGCAGCCTGAAGTATTATTTTGAGTGTTTTCCTGTGTGTCGCTGTTCTCCATATATCCCCCGTTCTTTTGGGCGGACTTTCGCCCGCCCTGCCATCCTGAAACAATCAAGTTCAAATATTCATTATAACACCTTTTTCAGAAAAATCAATTGTATGCCGTTTTATATTTTTATCCGGACTTTTACAGTTACTTCCTCCAACTAATGCTCCCAATAGATATAAAACTCAGGAAATTTACCATTTTCTGGCCTTTTTCTTATTTAACTATTTACGTTATGCTCTATTTTGCTATAATAATAAATATATCTTTTGTGGAAAATAACATGCCAAGAAAACCCAAAACAATGCACCATACAGAACTTTGGGTATCTTGAGGACCAGGATGACGAAGCGGCATTCTGGAAAGGGACGGCATTGTTGCCGCTATTCAAATGTCAGAGTGAGTTTTGAATACAAATCACTCATACGAATACAATAACCAAGAAAGGAAGTGTTGCTATGGCACCAGCATTGGCACAAGAAAAATTCTATACCATTGACGATATCTACAGTTTGCCTGAAGGCAGCAGAGCGGAACTAATCGATGGCAAAGTTTACTATATGGCGCCACCTGCCAGAAAACACCAACGTATTGCGGGGGAACTTTTTGCAGTGATTCGGGAATATATCAACACCAATCATGGTTCCTGTGAAGTGGATATCGCCCCATTTGCAGTATTTTTGAATGAAGATGATTTAAACTATGTTGAACCAGATATCTCTGTTATATGCGATCCCAATAAGCTCACCGACAAAGGCTGCTCCGGCGCCCCGGACTGGATCATTGAAATTGTATCGCCCAGCAGCAGACAAATGGACTATTTCACAAAGCTCTTTAAATACCGCGCTGCTGGCGTTCGTGAATATTGGATTGTTGACCCAGAAAAAAACCGTATCCTTGTTTATAACTTTGAATCTGAAAATACTGGTGATTATACCTTCTCTGATTCTGTAAAGGTCGGTATTTATGAAAATTTGTTTATTAACTTCTCCAAGATTGCTGATCTGCTGAATATTTAGCCAAAAAACATGTGCTTACCCTATGTGGGCGGCGGATATAAAACAGTCCGGCTAAGAAATGTCAAGAGGAAATTTAGAACAGTCTCGGAACGGGGGCACCCGAAGGGTGCCCCAGAACAAGTTCCCGCAAACGGGCCAAGTTCCCGCAAGCGGGCCAAGTTCCCGCAAGCGGGCCAAGTTCCCGCAAGCGGGAACTGGAATAGGAAGATTTCAAGCGATTTTTCAATGACATGAAACCACAGAAAAAGCATAACAGAAGAAAATCCCTGCGAAGCCTTGAAATAAGCGTATGGCAGGGGTTTTCTCCTTTGTAACTGTAAAAGTCAGGTTATAACACCTTTTTCAGAAAAAACAATTCTATGCCATTTTATCTTTTTTTATTCGGCAATTATTTGGGGGACTCATTCGGATTGTTTTGATTGTCTTTGGTTTTCTTATGTCGTTTCCGCCAGCATTTCCTCAACTGCCATATCACTGCCAAAAGAATCACTGCCCAAATGGCAAAATAAGGAATCTGAACCACAAACCATACAAAGACTTCCTCAACCCCATTTAGAATATCACTGACATTTTCTGAAATCCCTGACCCAATTCTCTCCCAAACCGTCTGTTCCTCCACTGGAGTCAGTTCTCTCACTTCAGTAATATTCAGGCTGACTGTACTGTACTCCACCAGATTGTCCAAAGTCCGAAGTCGGGATTCCATACTTTCAAGCTGATAACGCACTTCCGAAAGCCGCTCCTCCAAAGCTATCACTGTCTCCACGGAATCTGCCTTATCCAGAAATTCCAGCAGTCTCGACTGTTCCGTGCGCAATGTATCCCTGCGGCTCTCCATATCCACATAAGACAGCGTCACATCCTCCACAGAATCATTGCGCCGGATAATATTGCCGGCACTGGATACCGTATTCATAAACTCTCTCAGCCTGGGTGCGGGAATTCGGATCTTCATATCGGAATATCTTGCCGAACGGCCTCCTGTATAACTGCTGCCGTTGTAGGTATCCATACTCTCTATATAACCTCCCAGTTCCTGTACCTTACCTTCAATTCCGGACATGGTTTGTTCAAATTCTTTTGTTTCCAGTTCCAGGTTGACTGTTGTTACCAATTTTCGGGAATCAGATATGATATTTACACTCTCGCTTCCATACAGATTTTCTCCCCCGGCTGCCCCCATGCCAGCCCCATCCACAGTTTGACCCGACATTGAAACAGATTCGCTGTTGCTGTGACCAATTTCCGGCGAAGCACTGCCATAGGAGTTAAAAACTTCCCCGCACCCCATACTCATTATGGCAATTGCGCCAAATAACGTAAAAGCATACATTATTTTTCCGATTTTTTTCTTTTCCGTTTTCCCTGTCTTCTTCTCCATATTGTTGTCCTCCTAATTTAGTTCCGCAACTCGCCTCCCAAGCCCCCATGAATCTGGGAGAATTTCCTGCCGCAGACGCGTCAGTAAATCCTCCCGGGGCTTGTCCAGTCCGTTGCTGTTTTTTATAATTTAGTTCCGCAACTTCCCTCCCAAGCCCCCCATGAATCTGGGAGAATTTCCTGCCGCAGACGCGTCAGTAAATCCTCCCGG
>CAJUGT010000113.1 GCA_910586435.1 uncultured Acetatifactor sp.
GCTCTCACACTCAATATGATACTTTTTTGTTTCTTTGCCGATTATTCTCAAATTAGTGTCGGTTATCCGTTCCTTGTCTGCTCCGTCCTGCTGATCTAGAAAATGCTCATTCGGAAAAAATTGAATCTCTTCATTTCCTGTATAGTTTTCATCAAAAATCTCATTAATTACTGGTATAATCAATTTCCGGCAGTCATTCAGAATTGTCCGGAACGCCCCATCATATATGTTTCCCATTCTATATCACCCTCTATTCCTGCTGGCTCAATCATAACATTTTTTTGTTACAAATTCAAGCGCCCCAACAACCCTTCTCCGTCTACAGTCGCAACAGGTGGAATGACTACTATTTTAATTAATGAACATATCACAATGCGCGCTGCCTATTCTTCCTATCATTCTTCCAATGGGAAAACAAAAAACTTGCTGCTTTCGCCACTCATCCTTCTAAAAATAATCCTCCTGATATTTGAACGTTATACCGTCAAACTCCAATCAACGCATCAAATGTCCCCACCATATTAAGCCTCCCGTAACCCCACTCCCTGTTTGGATACACAATATCAAAACTCCTGGAAGCGCCTCTGATAAAATAATTCTTGATTTCCTGGCTCGCAACCACTCTGTTATTCCCTTCCACCACCGCCCATTGCATAAACTGAGCCACCGCTCCGGCCGTGATAGCAGCTGACATAGAAGTACCCGACTGCCTCCCTTGAATTGTATTCACATTCACACCTGGCGCGGCAAAATCCGGTTTCACCATTCCTGTCCTGGTAAATCCCCTGCCGGATTCAATATAAAAACTATTATTGGCAGCGTCATAGGCCGATACACTGATTACATTTTCCGCCATGGATGGTTCTGTCAAAGTGATGTAAGGTGTTGACTCCAAAAAATATACGGGCACATTTAAAAATTGGGTGATGGGAAGCCACATGTGAAAAGTACCATTGATGGTTTCGGCAGGGGTTTCCACACGGAAGGTCCATATGCCGGGCGTGGGCTCCACAACACGCATTAAAATCAGTTCTTCACCCGATGCCGGTTCCACCAGCATCCCGGCAATGGTAATCCTTGTCTTCTCATACACAAATCCGTAAGTTATACTGTCCTGTATCCCAAGCCGAAGAGAAGGAATTGTCTCACCGCCGGGAGAACGAATGGAAATCGTAAATAAATTAGGTACATTGCCCCAAAATTCCAGGATAAAGCCTTCCGCATTTCCCCCAACCCTAACTTCCACTGGTATGTTATTGGAACTGTCCCGGCTCAGTTCTTCCATCTTTCCCTGGTAATGATGAGAAGCATTTCCTTCATTTCCGCCGCAAACTACCACCGCTCTGCTGCGTTTTGCGGCAATCAAATTCAGATAGCGGGGCAATGGCGCTCTGCCAGTATGATCGCCATAATTTGTCCCCAATCCCAGACAGATCACCACCGGTCGCCGGAACTCCTCGGCAAAGCCATCCGCATATTTTACCGCCAGCATAATATCCCCTTCTTCATAAGCCGGAATTCCCGCCGGAACCAGGTAAAAATCTCTTAAATAAGGTTTGCATTCTTTTAATTTCACTATCACAATATCAGCGTTTGGAGCAGCGCCAATATAAGTAGTCGTGCCGCTTAACTGGCTGCCTGCCGCCACTCCTGCCATGATACTTCCATGTCCAATCTCATCCCGGCTTGGCACTATCGCATAAGGATCTTCCGCCTGCAATGCCTGATTTATCTCTTCCCGGGTATATTCCGTTCCAAAATAAAATCCCTGCGGCGCCGGCCCTTCCTGTATGGTCTGATCCCAAATGGCAAGTATTCTGCTGTTCCCCTCACTATCCCGAAAAACCGGGCTGGTATAGTCAATCCCCGTATCTATCACACAAATAATCACTCCCTGCCCTGTCAGGCTTAAAGGTTCCCTTTGAATTTGAGTGATACCACTGACTATCAAACTGTTCGGATCATAACCTGTCATCCCCTGTTCCTGCATCAGACCATAAATTTTAGGTATACTTTTATAATCATAAAAATATTGACTTGTATTCCTTATATCATTTTCACTCATATATACAAGATAAAAATTCTCTATCTGATAAAAACAGGCATCCAGCCCCAGATTCTCCAGTACGTATACCGGAAAGTCCGTAATAATATCATAATAACTATTGGAAAGTGCCATGTCCTTGCAGTCCATATTTGCCCCTCTTTTCCCTATGACATCTTCCTGCCTTTTCTTTCTCTGTCCACATCAAATTCTATGACTTTTTATGCTTCCTTACATATGAATATGTTTACTCATTTACGGCACAAAAATAGACATGAACAGCATACACTCAGATTTTCATCATCTCTTACATACTATCATATCCATTTATGCTTGACTCTGTTCTTTTTTCCCAAAATAATTTATCAGCCCTTCTCAAACCTAAAAAGGTTGTAACCTCCGTATGCGCAAACCACAGACAATTCCAGATTAGGGAGCAAAATTATCACCCCAATATCCTGTCAATTTCTTCAATCAATCTGTCTTTCACCGGCGGCTTCAGGAAATATCCGGCGGGCTTTAATTTCAATACCGCTTCAATGTTTGCCCTGTCATTTACCGCTGTCAGAAAAACCACCGGAATATTTTTCAAATCTTCCTCGGCACGTATCATCTCAAGCGTCATTTTCCCATCGCATACAGGCATCTCATAATCCAGTAAAATCAAATCCGGTCTCTTCTTTCCGATGGACGTCATGGCCTGAGCGCCTGATATCGCCATGGCCACCTCATACTTTTCTTCCAGCATTGCTTTTATGGTGCGAAGGGCCGTCCCATTATCGTCCACCACTAAAATCCGCTTCTTCCCGGCACACTGCTTTGCCGCTTCTTCCGCTTCCTTTTCCACGATTCCCTCTTCCAGGCCAAGTCTCCTGCACACCGCCTCCATAATTCTGCTGTTTTCCACCGGCCGAATCAGATTCTCAAACTGAGTCTCTTCATAATATTTGAAAAACCTGCCGCTCTCCTCTTTTGTGCCTATGGTTAGAACCGGAATATGCGCATACCTGTCACTGAGCAGGAAAAATATAGAGGTATCAATATCATATGACCCTATCAAGCTGATGACCACAAGATCCGGCTTTACAATTTTCAGCATTCCTTCCAAGACTTCCGCGTTTTCCGAGCATAGTTGTACATGAAAATACTTGGCCAAAAACTGATTTGTCTCATTCACCACTGTATTAAATTTGCCGATTAATAAAATTTTCTTCATTTCTTCCTCCAATCATCAGTTCATCCATTCTATTCCGTCACAAATCCTGTCAATAAAACAACAAGGTGTTCCACTTCTTCCAAATCCAGATTTGTCACCGCCTCCGCAAGCTTCTGTATCCCCTGTTCCATCGCTTCCGGATACTGATATTTACGAAGCTGCAACATCAACTGATCTGCCTGTTCAAAATCCATTTCCCCCATACTGATTCGCACCATTTCCAAAAGCGCTTTTAACACAGAAGCTTCCGGCATTTCTGTCCGTTCCGCACATCCAATCCCCAAAACGCCCCGCAGCTTTACACGATAACTGCGCCATTCTTTCAAAAATATTGTGGTCATAGACTTCAATATCTCTATTTTACCATCTTTTGCCCCAGATTCCAATACTCTCGCAATACCTGCCAGGGGCACTATGCCAACTGTTGCCGCAAGACCCTTCATTGCGTGTACCTGTATCCGATATTGCTTCAAAGATTCAGCACATTCCCCCTCCTGCCGCACAGTATATCCGTATGTCCCCTGCAAATGCCCTGTATCCACAATTTGCCCCGAAACTTCTTCCAATTGCGCTGTTCCTGTAATTTGTGTATATAATTTCTCCAGGAAATCCGCTGCCGAATCAATCTGGTCATAAAACTCCCTCACCGTATATTGAAGCAATTCCATATCTGGCAGATGAAGCGCTGCATAATTCCAGTCCACCCCTTCCACCATAGGCAAATCTTCCAAACAGATTTCGCTCTTGTTCGTCTGTTCCGGCAAACTTACGAAAACCCCCTTCTCAGGTGTCTGAAGCAATTCTTCCGGCAACAGACTTATGAGCATATTTTCAAGTTTTTCAGGCATTATAGGTTTCGACAGGAAATCGTCAAACCCTTCCGAGAGATATTTTTCTTTTGCCCCCGATACCGCATTTGCTGTCAGCACAACTACAGGAGTATCCTGACAAGGGCATTCCCCCATGGTTCTTATGTAATGAAGCGTCTCTACACCGTCCATTTCCGGCATCATATGATCCAGAAATATTACATCATAATGTTTTTGTTGTACCAGCCGCAGACACTCCGCCCCTCCGTGGGCTTCCGTCACTTGAATCCGCGTTTCCTTCAAAAGATTCCGAAATACTTTTCTATTTACGGCATTGTCATCCACCACCAATATATTGGCTTCCGGCGCATGGAAGCCGGCTTGATATACCTTGTGCTCCATAATTCCACGCACTTTGGAAGCGAAATCCCCCACAGGTGTAAAATCAATAATTTTCTGTTCCAGGGTAAAAGAAAATTTTGACCCCTTCCCATACTCGCTCTCCACCTCCAGTCTGCTGCCTAACAGCTCCAAAAGCTGAAGCGTAATACTCATGCCCAGCCCGCAGCCCTCAATGTTTCTATTTCTATCCTTCT
Organism: uncultured Acetatifactor sp.; assembly: GCA_910586435.1. Classification (GTDB taxonomy): domain Bacteria; phylum Bacillota; class Clostridia; order Lachnospirales; family Lachnospiraceae; genus Acetatifactor. The sequence continues at coordinate 4,666 of CAJUGT010000113.1, forward strand.
CAAACCGCTCAAATTCCGCAGACAACTTGGGTAAATCCTCTTCTTTGATTCCTATGCCCGTATCTTCCACCTCGAATCCCAGCACTTCCATCTCTTTGTTGGTATGTCCCTGCACCCGCAGCCACACGGTTCCTGACGGAGTATATTTCACCGCATTGGTAAGAATGTTGGTTAATACCTGACGGATACGCACATCATCCCCATACAGTCTGGAAGGAATTTCACGGTCAACTTCCACCTCCAAACGAAGATTTTTATCAGCCGCTCTTTGTGATATCATACTCACCAAATCATGTATGAGACTGCTGATGTCATACTCCATTGGCACAATCTCCATTTTACCGGACTCAATCTTGGAGAAATCCAAAATATCATTAATCAAAGCCAACAATGATTGGCCCGCCGTATAAATATCCATAGCATATTCCCTGATATTCTGTTCTTTCGCTTCCCGCAGAATCATCTCATCCATCCCCAGCACCGCATTGATGGGCGTGCGGATTTCATGGGACATATGTGCCAGGAATTTACCTTTCGCCTCATTTGCGGCAAGCGCCTCCTGCCTTGCCTCCTCCGCTTCCTGTTTTGCCTGTGCCAACAGAATGTTTTGTCGTTCCGCCGCACGGATTCGTTCCTCCGCGTTTGCCCGATATTCCTTTGAAAGCCGTATAATATGCATAATCGTCATCATCATGGCAAACGCCGTCATACTATACTGTTCGACCGCATTACCATAAGCACCCTGATAAAGTAAATCCATAATCACATTTATCAGTTCTCCCGTCAGCAGTACGGCCATGGACAACACAGAAAAGAGTGTCTGACAACGCCGACTTCTGCCATCAAACTGCGCCATACTCAAAATGGCTGTCATACATACCACGCCCAGCACGAATTTTGATAACACAATCATTTCATCCAGGTTCTTCTGTCCTGTCACCTGCAACAGGAGCTGTCCCCCCGCATTCATCAGCACTGCGCACAAAAGGATACTAAAACGGCGGGGAAAAATAACCCTCATATTCCGTTCAAAATATAAATTTAATAGAAGAGGGAGCAATAACAGCAAATACCCCTGGGCCACATATACATTTTGTACATTCAAAAATAAGTTCAAGGTATCTGTACCAATAAAACAATTGACTCCCGCCGTCAGCCCAAAGAGTCCCAAAAACAGTTCCCCTCTGCTGGATTGACCGGTATACCATCTGATAAGCGCAATGACAAACAATATAATTGACGAAATCAAAATCAACAGGCAACAGGCAATATCCGCAATATTACTTCCCACCAATCCAATTAACACCACATCTCGAGTTTCAATGAATACATCCCCCAGCGCCATCTCCTTATACTGGTCGAGAATTGTCAACACAATGCATATTCTGCCTTCTTGAAATGTATTTGGAAGATCCACAATATGCTTTGCTGTCATATGGTCTCCCTGTTCCTGAAGATAAATCTCTTCCCCATCCAGGAAAACTCCTACTCTTGCATTTACAGAGGAAAAGTTCATGGTCAGCCCCGCATAGTCCATTGGAATTGTGTTTCTGAAGACAATTGTACCAGCCCCAACCTTCCCCGCATATGGTAAATTTACTTCCAACTGGCCCTCACTGTCCAAAACTCCCATTTGCCAACCTTCATTAAAATAATATTCTATCTGATTTGGCATTATGGACGCATCTTCTTTTTGATGCCATGCCACCGCAAGAATCATCGCTATACCAATCCAGAAAATGATAACCCACGAAAAACTTTTAACAAATTTCATTTTATCTTATCTCCACTTATTTTCACAGAAAGACCTCTATGCTTCATTTCCAGAATACCACAATTACGCCTCTTTTTCTATCAGATTCTTCCGCATTTTCTGTCAACAATGGAGAACCTCATCCTGCTTTCTATCCCACGGAGGTATGTTGCATGGCAGATGCTGACTACAATTATCAGCCACCAATACCATTGGGTTCCTGAAATTGGTGTGAAATATGAAAAACGGCATTCCTTTTACTTCTAAAGGAATAGCCGCCTATATAGAAAATCTTATTTTACGATAGGAATAGAAAAGTAAAATCGGACACCATCTGATAATTTTTCTGCTCCACACTCTAAAATTTTGCATGTTTAAATTTTGCGCCACAATGCAGACAATACTCTGCGCCGGTATTTTTGAAGTTGCCAATACCCAAATACCTTATATTTCAATATGCTCCTCCTTCTGATATTGCTTCCTGAATCGCCATCATGGATTGATAGGATGCGCAGCTGCTCATAAGGACTTCATGTGTATCAAAACCTGTTACCATTCCTTCTTCTAAGAATATAATCTTATCCGCAATACCAACACTGCTAAGTCGATGAGACACCAGAATAATGATTTTATCATGAAACATGTTCTTAATTTCACAATACAGGTCTCGTTCTGCCAAGGGGTCCATACTGGCAGTTGGCTCATCCAAAATGACAATATCACACTGGTTATATATTAAACGCGCAAAACTTATCCGCTGCCATTGACCGCCTGATACTTCTCTTCCCTCATCATACGCCATACCCAACAAAGTATTTTCCTTCAGTGGCAGCGACTCAATCAGGTTGGTTATGCCAGCCTTTTGCATCGCTTCTTTCAACCTGTCCTCATCATACGCCGCTCCAAAAATAATGTTTTCCTTTACTGTCATTGAAAAATGTGGATCATTTTGGGCCATATATCCAACCTTGATACCATTCAACTGGTTTATATCATGGCACCCATTTATGAGAATTGCCCCTTCATCAACTTTAAACTGTGACAGCAAAAGCTTTATTAAAGTGGATTTGCCTGCGCCATTGGCCCCCAACATCAAATAGCAGTTTCCTTTATAAAGGTCTAAACTTACTTCTTTCAGAACAGACTTATCTTTTGCAGCCGGATACGAAAATGAAAGTTTTTTTATAGCAATTGCGTCAACTGATTGAACGCTTCCTTTTTTTGTCTCTTCTTCAACGTCCAAAAAGGAATCCATATCTTTTACGCCTTTATAATCATGGTATAACCTGATTGTCGCGTCACGGAATTCTTCTATCGCCCCAATGGCCGTATCCCAAAGGCCAATTAAGAGCACACAATTGCTAATAGAAATTGCCCCATCTATGGCTTGGTAACATATATATACCCAAAACAGCAATTTCGAGAACATAGACACCACATCAATACTTGCGGTAATGAGAGAAGAACGAATGTGGATTTTATGTGTTTCTTTAAAGATTTTCTTTGAAACTGTATCATACCTGTCCAACAACCATCCCTCAACACCATAGCATCTGATCTCTTTCAACCATGAAAAATTATAAAATAAAGATTTGTAATAATTGCGCTTGCGTTCGGATTCCAATTGTTTTACCGATTCCAGATATTCCATGTCCGCGCACCTGGCTGAAAGAAAAATATTCAGGCCTAAAATGAACGCTAACAGGCAGCAGGCCCATTTGGCAGAACGAACCACCGGCACAATTGACAGCAGCAATGTAGGAACAAGCATCAACAACACTACTGCATTTTTAAAAAGACTATATCTCTTCCCTATTCCTCGATTTGCTTGACTAAACGCATTTATCCCAGCCGGTGTTTCAAAATACTGTGCCGATAACGCACATCTTTTTTTACATAGTTCCAATTTATCATACGTATCACTACGTGTTACCGACTCCTGGCGAACATTCTGATCATATGAGTTTAGCAGTATGCTGATAATCCATATAATGATTTGAACTAAGATGATTCCACCAGTTAAACTCATATTACAAGAAATAAGTGAACTGGTTAGATATTTATTCATGTAATTGCCTATGAGAGGAAAAACATGCCATAACAACAGGATAAACACATTGATAAGCACTCGAGTCCATCCTATGTATTTCAAAGTATTAAAAAGACGATACACTCTGTTCATTTGTCATTTCCCTTTTTACAGAATCAGTTGCGCGTTATACATTGTACTATATTTGCCCCCCAGAGAAATCAAATGTTCATGTTCACCTTCCTCGACCAAAACTCCACAGTCTAACACAAATATCTTATTACACATCTTTATGCCAGCCATTCTATGGGAAATCAATATAGAAATTTTAGGGGTGCTTTTCTTGTGATTCAATTTCACCGCTTTCAGCAGCTGCAGTTCTGAATCAATATCCAGGGACGCCATAGGTTCATCAGCCAGCATAACATTGCGGTCCGCATACATCGCTCTTGAAACAGCAATCTTCTGCCACTGTCCTATGGACAAATCAACACCATTTGTAAACTGAGTTCCCAGCTGAGTATCAAGGGAATAGGATTCCATAATATCAGAGCCGTTATTCATTTGAAGAACTTCCCTAATTTGCGCATCATCAATTGCATTGATTCGCGACAAGCCCACTGCTTCTTTTAATAAAAACTGTGGTTTCAGATAATCCTGAAAGCATGGAGCAAATATACGCATCAGATTATCTTGAGAGATATTTCTAAGATTTATGCCGTTAATTCTAACAGAACCTTCATAATTCTGATATAGTCCCAGCAGAATCTTTACCAATGTCGTTTTCCCGGAGCCGTTCTCACCAACAAACGCAACCAGATCACCGCTGTGAATACTTAGTGATATGTTTCTAAGCGCCGGAATCTCTGATTTGGGATAATAAAAAGTAAGGTTATCAATTTCAATCTTTTCAACACATTCAACCATTTGATAACCGCCAAAGTCTTCATTCACATCTACAGAATGAAAAATAAAGTCATATACACGTTTTAGGGATATTGAAACCTCCTGTATTTTTTGAACAATAACACCAGAAGATATCACTGCGCTGTGAATAGATTTCCCAAGCCCCAAAAACATTATTACATCCCCTACCGGTATGCGCAATTCATAAAATTTATGTACTGCCACAAGCGCTATTGCTATGGGAATGAGTAATATGACTAATTGTAATCTTGCATACTTTTTATTTTGAATGGCAATAGCCTCGTTTGCGTTATTTATGGATTCATCCATAGAGACTTTTGCCTTATCAAAAAAATACTCCTCTCGGTTAAATGCTCTAATTACTGAAAAAAGGCCTTCTTTCATAAATAGCCCAACATGATAATCCATCTTCCTTCTAAGAGTGGTATTCGACAAATACTCACTCCAGTATTGCAACTGTATCTTTGATAATCTATAAATTGAAAACAAAATCATACATAAGCATGGAAACAGCAGCGGCCAGGACAGCCGTGTAACCAAAATAAGAGGCATAACCAACTGTACAATCAAACTCATACCCTGGGCAATATAGGTGATAAATAAATACAGATTTGTATTTGTTTCATTTACAATTCTAAAATCGTCCTGGAATTCCTTTGTATCCAGTATGTCTTGTGGAATCTTCGCCAGCTTTACACATATTTCTTTCTCAATACTCTGCCTCACGGCATAAATGTGTTTCTCACGTAAGCCCTGTGAAAACTTTTCAAAGAAAAGCTGGAACAAAACAATCAATGCCAGGGAGAAGGCATTGACAATAATATTTATCTTAATGTGATTGGGGTTTACTCCATCATACAATGAAACAGCATTTATGATATTGGCCGTAAATAATAACGACAGAGAAGAACTGGCCCCCAGCAAAATATACTGCGCAAAATTGACAATCATTGCAGCTTTGTTCGCTCCCCATATTCGCTTTAGAAAGAAGGAAATATGTTTATTGCTATTCATTTATTTCTCCTCAAACGTTATTTCTACAAGCCCCTGGACTGCTTGATATACCTGCCTGCAACATAACCCACAAGCCAATCCTGACATCCTTTAACTTATCTTCCAGCCTCACAGTGACAAACCGGACAAAACTTTTTTCTCACCGACGCGTTCCACTCCGCAAACAGTCCGTGAAATGGAGAAAATATCCGAAGAATGGGGAACCTGTTATCTCTGCTGACACAAAGAAAAATGAGCTTTATCAGGAGTATATCATACTATGGCATACTTGAAAAGTAATTAATTAACGATTCCTTAATTGTGCTTCCTCCGCTTACCTGCCAGCTCCGGAACAGTCCGCTGCACAGACTATTTTGTTGTTAGAATAAAGCAAACATAAGAGGCGCAGGGTTGTTTACGACAGGAGAATATGCTATACTTGTAACTGTCAAATCGTATTTGCTGTATCAGATAAGGAGGATACAATGCAAAATGTATATGTCCCAGAGTACCTAAAAAAATCACTGGTTATGATACAAGCTGCATTTCCTGACGGAGTAACTAAGGAACAATATTTTTCTTTATTGTACCTGCTATATGATTATATGTGCGATGAAAATTTAGCAATCGTGATGTCATATTTCGCAGGAGAGAAAATTGCAACTGTAACAAATGACATTTGGGGTATAAAACAAAGAACTATTGAAAGCAGCTGCCTTTCAGATACAAAAGACAGGCTTCTGAAATCAGGTTTTGCGTCTTGGCTCAAGGATATTTAAAGATTTCTTCACGAGCCACATGACTTGTAATGTTTTACTCCAAACCACCATATAAAATAACAGATAAGCAAAAGCACAATAATTCCAAGCGGACAAAATGCCAAATACCAGTTATTCGTTTTTCCTAAAAGAAACTGCAATGGATAATATTGAATCAATGTATATGGAACAACATAAGTACAAAACCTCAGAATTCCTTTCCCATAAATATCTATAGGATACTTGCTGTGGGATTTTGCGCCATATGTAAGTACATTGATCAGCGAAGTATCTTCAATGGAGAAGAAACAGACACTTGCTTCCAGCATGAACAGTCCTATAAACAAAAACATGCCGCCTGTAACCATAGCCGCTAATATCCCGCTTAAAATTTTAATTGTGGTGCTTTTGCCTGCTCCGTTTGGACCAATATATCCCACCATTTCGCCGTCATTTATGGAAAAACTTATATTATTTATGGCATTAATTGTGGTGTACTCTCTTTTGAAAAGCGACTTTACTGCGTTGCCGATCCCTGATTTGCGTCTGGCTACCCGATAATTTTTACAGACAGCATTGAATTCTATCAAAATAACTCCCTCCTTTCCTGCATCAGAAGTACGGATTAACCGGTTATCCTTATCTCTTTTGCAGGGATATTATATTGGTATTTATCAGCTGATAGAAAAATTTTAGCAGAAAAACAAAAAAAGAATAGACTTGTAATTAATTTTGTGATAAACTGTATAATGAATAACGCCCAAAAATAGAAATGTATGATAAACCGAGAGACTTCTCTTAATCTCTCGATTTTTTTCTTTCCATTGGTTCTTCCTTGATTCTCTGTTCCAATGTCATAAGTCTATCCTAAACAGGTCTGCCTTTTCTCCACACCATTGCTCCACTGTCCCGCATATACTTCCTCACTTTCCGTTATTTCGTCTTACAATTATTTTGCTTTCTGTTTTTTCAAAACTATTCCACAAACAATTACCGCTGCAAAAAAGATAAAGATTAGATACCATAGATTTTCAAAGCAAAATCCATTATTCAACATCAATCGGTATCCCCAAGAGGCCGGGAACATACGCCCCATGACTTCAAGAAAATCGGGCAGCAAGCCGATAGGGAACATAATCCCCGAAAGCATAATTGAGGGCAAAAACACTAATTGTGCTATCATCGTCAGTTTCGCTTGATTTTTTACCGTCAACCCTAAAACACTTCCAATGCTTAACGACACAATAATATATACAGCAAGCGCAGAAAAGAAAAACGGAAGTTGTGTCGGCAAAATTGCTTCAAACAGAATAGGGGCAAGCAGCACTATCACAATACAGGCAATCATCAAATGAGCAAATGCCGAAAGGAACATTGTAACAAGTCCTAAATAGATAGGTACTCCGTTTGCTTTATAAACC
>CAJUGT010000114.1 GCA_910586435.1 uncultured Acetatifactor sp.
AGATACAGAATGTCAGGTAATCAGGCATACCTATATCCAGCGTCCATAACCCTTAATGCAACAGTTCCCCAAAGGGCATTTTTAGGTTCCGGCCTTTCTTTTCTCTATTTACGAAAAGTGTCATGTTGACATTGCCGTAAAATTCATACCTGTAAATAGTCAATTTGATGTTTATTTTAACTAATCTTAATAATTTTTCCGCTACTTTTTCAATTGACAAAATGTCAGAAGGTGGTAAAATGAGAAACGACTAAAACGCATATCATGAGGAGGTAAATGTATGAAGAAAAAATTATTAATCCTTGCAACCGCTATCATGTTGGCTTTGGCCGGATGCGGCGCAAAACCTACATTGGCTGAATGGGTAGAAACAGAAGAAGTGACTTCCATAGAAGATCAGCTGAATACTCTGTATTCCAGTGCCGGTCTTCGTGCCGAATTCTCTGCGGAAGGCAGTGATATTCTGGTATTTTCCTGTATTTATGAGCAGCAGCTGGATTTCAGCGGCGTAAGTCAGGAAGATATTGACGCTTCGTTCAAGCCTCAGCTGGAGGCATTGTCATCTACTATGACCCCCATCTTTGATGCTTGCGAAAGCGAGATTGGTGTGGCATTAAGCTGCATCCGTGTTCAATTTGTCAATGCGGACAACTCTGTTATTTATTCCTATGATTTTACAAAATAAGAAATTCAACCCAACATGGTTGAAAAACAAAAAATATTACATGCTTTAGTCTGAAAAAACCCCCTCATTTCTGAGGGGGTTTTTCAGTGCTTCATTTGGGAACGTTCCCAAAGGCTTTTATTCATTTACGGCTTGTTTTACAGGCTGGCAGCCTCATTTACAATCTTCTTCAAAGCCTCAAGCGCTTCAGCGGGAAGCTTGTCATAGCCTTCCTTCTTGGTTGCAAAGCCTTCTACTGCGTCCACACGGTTCTGCATTGCGCTCTGAAGTGCCTTCACATATTCAGCATCCTTCAAATCAGGCGTAAAGCCTTCCCAGTCCATAATCTCAATATCCTCAAAAGGTCCCCACTGCTTAAAGGTTGCCTTCTTCTCTACAATGCTCTCAAGAATTCCCAGAGTATCAGCAGGTTTTACCTTCTTGCCCATGAAGTCACCGGTATTGATAATGTAGCAGTCTACATTCTTCTCATCAACCAGCTTCTTAAACTTCTCATAGTCATTTACCAGAGGATATGTTCTGAAGGGATTCGCATAAGGTACAATACGAAGCGCATTCATATCAGTGCCTGCTGCCACACGCTCTGCTGTGGAAGTCTTGGTAGCCAGTGTAGCGCCCATTACGGATGCCAGAGCAGCGCCTTTGAGCTTCACTACAGGAGGAATGGTAGGATCTTTCATAATCCAGAAGATTGCGTTCACGGGAGCATCAATCTTATCCACACGATTCGGAGACCACAGCTTGGACTTGATAGCACGACCATTACCGTTCCGAATGTCTTCGGTAACAAGCTGAACCTTTCCTTCCTCATCCAAGGTTGCGGAACAGTTCTGTGCTGTCAGCAGGAACTTGTTGTCAGGGCAGCCCGTAGGATAATCTGCTGTCTTATCAAAATAAGTAGGCTCCAACGCAACGGAAGCACAGGTATCGGTATTGATAATGAAAGCATCGTCATGAAGCACCTTAATCTCATACTTGCCATTATGCTTTGCATGAGTCAAAGTAGACTTGCCTGAACCTGACAGACCATATACGGAAGCAACAAACTTGCTGCCGTCAGAAAGCAGATATTCCTTCTGTCCGCCATGGCAGGAAGCGTAGCCGTTACGGTTAGCCATTGCCCAGGCCATGGTCAATGTACCCTTCTTATGCTCCCCAAAATACTTCATACCCAGAATTGCGGCACAGTTCTGCTCAGTATCAAAATAGCACAATGTCAGAGGATCGCTTAAGCAGCTGTAATCTACATCAGGGCTTTCTGTAGGCACCCACTGAGGATTGGAGAAAATATAAATATCCGGCTCTTTGCCTCCGCCGATAGGCTGGGACTCTTTATACATCTGTACATATTTGTCGGACATATACTGGAAGTTCAGCATCCAGTTGTAAAGCAGATTCTCTTCTCCTTCCGGAATCAGCAGATGGGCCTTTGCCATAAACTCAGGATCCAGACCAATGTAGCACTCCGCATGGTACATGGTGTTCCAACGGGTCTTATAGATGGCGTCCATAACCACCTTGTCCAGCTTAGCGGCATCCACACCGGGTTCTCCCTTAATGCGGCGTGCCTGCGCGTAACGGCCGGTCACTGCGCCGTCATTGAACAGCAATACCTTTGCGTCCCTCTCCAATCCGATTTCTTCCGCCCTATGTACAGGCATATCGGTTACAATAGTTCCAGGAGAATTCTTTGCAAGATCGTATGCTTCTTTTAAGGTATTCACCTTCACCACATTATTGCAGTAGAAAGCACCCTCAATGATAGAACGAGTCTTGCTGAAACCGGGCTTGCCGGCGCCGATTTCCGAAATCGGGTAATACGCTTTTGTTGACATGACTCAACATCCTCCTTCAATATATTTTTCCGGAATCTTACTTCCATGAAATGTTCTACTCCCATATTATCTCAAATGTGTCTGCAAAAGTCAATAAACAGCTTATAAAATTTGCTGTTGCGCTTCCGATTTCAGAAATATCGTACAGTCAGCCTTTGTCTCTGCCTTCAGCCACTCTGCCTCTTCCTGGGTCAGATAAGGAGATATCTTATCATAAACATTCTTCTGATACATATAGAGCAGCATTCTGTCCGTCTCTGTCATACATTTTTCATCAATGGCTTCCATGTCAATGGGAACCCAGGTGAGGGTTTTAAAATGCATAAACTGACCATACTCATTCTTCACATCATTCTCCGCAACCATCACATTCTCTATGCGAATGCCATGACTGCCCTCCACATATACTCCCGGCTCATTGGTGACATCCATACCCTCTTCAAGAACCGCTTCTGTCATTCCTTCCGTATAACGCCACCGAATTCCCTGGGGTCCTTCATGCACATTCAAAATATATCCTACCCCATGTCCTGTACCACATTTATAGTCCAGGCCCATATTCCAAAGGGGCTCACGTGCCAGTATATCCAGGTTGCGCCCGGTACAGCCATGAAGCCAACGGGCAGAAGACAGCCGCAGCATTCCCACTGCCACCATGGTATAATGCAGTTTTATCTCATCGGAAACCGGCCCCAGCACTATTGTCCTGGTGACATCGGTAGTACCGCCAAGGTACTGTCCCCCCGAATCCACCAATAACATCCCTTCCGGCGCTAACACCGCGCAGTTCTCCGGCGTGGCCTCATAATGCATCATTGCCGCGTTCGCCTTATAGCCTGCAATGGTTGGAAAGGATAAATCCAGAAATTCCGGAATGGATCTGCGGAGTTGTTCCAAATAGTCCGCTGCCGAAACTTCAGTGAGTGTAACGGTGTCACCCTGCCTGGATGCCCCGTTTTTCATTTCCTCCCTCTTTTTCTTCAGCCAATATATGAATTTTGTCACTGCCACACTGTCCTTCAGATATATCTTCTCCATATTGGCCAGTTCCACAGGATTCTTAACTGCCTTCAAGCGTTCCGTCGGATTATCTTTCTCCACAACTTTTTGCTTTTGGGCCAGTATCTTATACAGATAATAGCTGCAATTCCGTATATCTGCCAGAACCTTTCCTCCTGCGGGCAGATTCTTCAAATACTCCGTTACATTGTCATACTCCTCTGTCAGGATGCCTTTAGACTCCAAATAATCTGACACAGTTCCATCCAGTATCTCTTTATGTATAAAGAGCACTGTTTTCTCTCTGGAAAAATATCCATAGGACATGGCAACCGGATTGCAGGCTACATCACAGCCCCTTATGTTGAAAAGCCACATGAGATCATCCAGTTTCGTCAGGACGAAACTATCGGCGTTCTCCTTTTCCACCTTTTCCATGACATCTTTCAGTTTCTCTTCAAAACTTCTGCCCGCAATGGCCTCTTCTATCAGGAATACCCTGCCTGTGGGGAATTGGGGTCTGTCTGTCCAGATGTTGTCCGCCAAGTCTTTCTCATAGGCAAACCTGACTTTTTTTTCTGCCAGCGCATCCTCATAGGCCTTTCCTTCTTTGGCGGAAAGCACCCTCCCATCAAAGCCAAGGGTCTGTCCCTCTTTCATTTCCCTGCGCAGAAATTCTCTGATTGTGGGAACACCTTCCTCCTGCATGCGGAATAATATCACCCCAGTACCCGCAAGCTCTCTTTCCGCCTGGATAAAGTACCTCCCGTCCGTCCACAACCCGGCTCCTTCCCGCCATACCAGAAGCGTTCCGTTGGAGCCAGAGAAATTGCAGAAATATTCCCTTACCTTAAAGTAATCATTCACATACTCCGAATTATGAAAATCCGCAGTGGGCATCATATAATAATCTATCCCCTCCGCTTCCATTAATTCCCGAAGCGCGCAAAGACGCCCCCTGACAACATCATTGGAGGCTTTTTCTAGTTCCATTTTGCCCATCCTTCTATCCTCTCTCCTTTCAACATAGTCCATGCTCTGCTGCGCTGTCAGCAGTCACAAAAACATGTCAGCCCGTTATTGTTTGCAAAGTCCCACTGCCTTCGAGGTTCCCACACGGTCACAGCCCAAACGGATAAACTCTTCCAAATCTTCCAGCGTAGACACCCCTCCCGCTGCCTTTATCTTCACTTCCGCGCCAATATGCTCCCGGAACAGTTCCACATCTTCCCTGGAAGCGCCGCCCGTTCCAAACCCTGTGGACGTTTTGATATAATCGGCTCCGCCATTGGTAACAGCTCTGCACATGGCTATCTTTTCTTCCCTGGTCAGATAACAGGTTTCTATGATTACCTTCAGAATATGATTCCCACATGCCTCCTTGATTGCGCGGATTTCACTTTCCACCTTTTCATAACATCCGTTCTTCACATCCCCTATATTGACCACCATATCAATCTCGTCACAGCCATCCCGCAGGGCCTGCTCTACTTCCGCCACCTTCGCCGCCGTGACGCTGTACCCCAGAGGGAATCCCACCACGGTACAGATGGTCAGCCGGTTTCCATAAGTATCATGTATTCTTTTCACATAAGAAGGCGGCACACAGACACTGGCAGTATGATACTCTATTGCCTCCTCACAAAGTCTGCGAATGTCCTCCCAGGTGGCAAAAGCTTTCAATTGGGTGTGGTCCACTTTTCCCAGCATTTCTTCTATGGAATATTTATGCTCTTCTTGTTTCATGGGTTGCTCCTCCTATTCCAATCGCCATTTATGGCGATTTGTCCCGCTTGTGGGAACTTGTTCCGGTCTCTTCACTTCGGCACCCTAACCAGGGAAGAAAATTTCATCTGCAAAGAACTCAGCTGAAATTTCCTTCCATGTGTCTGAAAGACACATGGCGCCCCCGTTCCGAGACTGTTTTTAAATTTTCTCTTGACATTTCTTAGCTGGACTAATTTTAAGTCGCTGCCAGGCGGCACTAAAGTGTGTGGTTCTTTCGGCGCACATACAGAATACGCTGTTTTACTTCTGCCTGCGCTGCCCTCTGTGATACTATACTTCATGACAATGGCGATATATTACATCCGCAGAAAATCTTTTACCACATCCTTCATACCATCCACATCACATTGCCTGTCATGTACTGTCGGCGCAGTTCTTATCTCCTCAATCGCCTTGGGAACCTCTACCTTTGCCAGTGCGGAGAGTTCGTCCACCAACGCAAAATCACCCATTGCGTCATATTTTTCATCAATGGCCTTCATAACGCTTCTGGTAAACTTAAAAGGACTTGCCGTAGAGGCGATTACCGTCTTGGTTCTGTCCCCTGTTTCCTCCTGGTATTTCCGATATACAGCGGAAGCCACCGCCGTATGAGTGTCAATGACATAACCACACGTCCGATACAGGCGATTGATTTCCTCCGCTGTCTCCTGTTCTGTTGCGTAATTACCATAAAAGTCCTTTAATCCTTCCCTCATTTGCTCTGTAATCTCATAGGTCCCCCTGCTGTTTAACGCCGCCATCAACTCCTGATTTTTCCCTGCGTCTTCTCCTGCAATACGATAAATCAGCCTCTCCAGATTGCTGGAAATCAATATATCCATGGAAGGTGAGGAAGTCAATACAAATTCTCTGTTCCTATCATAAGTTCCTGTGCGGAAAAAGTCATAGAGCACCTTGTTGTCATTAGACGCGCAAATCAACTTTTCAATGGGAAGTCCCATATTCTTTGCGTAAAAAGCAGCAAGAATGTTGCCAAAGTTGCCTGTGGGCACTACCACATTCATCCCCTCGCCCTCAGCAATTTTACCCTCTCGCAGCAATGTGGCATAAGAATACACATAATAGCATATCTGAGGCACCAGCCGTCCAATATTAATAGAATTTGCCGATGAGAACTGATACCCCTTCCTTTCCATTTCCTCCGCCAATTCCCTGTCGGCAAAAAGCTTCTTCACCCCTGTCTGGGCATCATCAAAATTACCATGAATCCCTACCACCAGAGTATTATTTCCTTTTTGCGTCACCATCTGTTTTTCCTGAATGGGGCTTACCCCATCCTTTGGATAGAATACAATGATTTTGGTGCCTTCCACATCAGCGAATCCCGCAAGCGCCGCTTTGCCGGTATCCCCCGAAGTAGCGGTAAGAATGACAATCTCATTTTTTACATTATTTTTACGTGCGGAAGTTGTCATCAAATGAGGAAGTATGGACAATGCCATATCCTTAAACGCTATGGTAGCGCCATGAAACAATTCCAGGTACCAGACCCCGTCCGCTTCTACAACAGGAGCTATTTCCGGTCTGTCGAACTTGTCGTCATAAGCCCTGTCAATACAGTCCTTTAATTCTCCCTCCGTGAAATCCGTCAGATAAAGCTTCATCACCTCATAAGCCACTTGTCTGTAATCCATCCTCGCCAATTCCTTCAGCTCCTTATCCAGCTTTGGAATCCGCTCCGGCACAAATAATCCGCCATCTTCCGACAACCCTTTTAATATTGCCTGGGAAGCGCTGACACGAACGGCGCTTCCACGGGTACTTCTGTATACTGTATCCATAATAATCTCCTTTTTTCTTCGCTTTTCTGGCAAGTATATCATAAATTTCTCCCCAGCGCAAGCTTATGGTAACGCCATTGTTTTATGCGCAAAAAACACCCCTGCCTGTGCGCATAAAAATACTGCCCCGGGCAGGAACACCCTGCGGGCAGTACTGTAAAAATCACTCACACAATCCCCAGCTCCTGTATTCTGGCGTATACCCTTTCAAAGATATGTTTATAGTTCCGATTGATTTCGCTTTTAGACAGGCGGAAAAATTTTTCCTCATAAAATATCAAATTGGTATCCTTGACAAAACGATGGGCCAGCTCCCTCAGAGTTTCCGCTGTGTTGAACATCTGACTGAAAGTATCCGATCCATTTCTAAGAAAATAATCTGCGGTAAGAGCGCAATTAAAATCAAACAGCGGCGCCATATTCTCAATTTCGCCCGTTTCATTGTTCATGAAAAATCCGTAATTCTGTGTATGTCTGTCCGTATTCACTACGATAAAATCCAGAACGGGTATGCTGGCAAATTTCCTGCTCCACCGGCTCATGCAATACGTGATAAAATCCATATCACATCTTTTGAGGTATTCCATTACTTCCCACGCCTCAACAAAAGAGTACTCTTCCCCCACGAAGTTTTTGCATATGGAGACAAGCGCCACTCCGTCCGCAGTATTTTTCATGTCACTCACATAGGCAACGGTGTCAATCTTGTTTTTAAAACAGCCCAAAATATCCGACGCCAGAACTTCCATCCTTGTATTGACGTAATCACGGTTTTTATCTGATTTTAACAGATATAGATTATCCCCCAGGCGTATCCAGCCTTTTCGGAACAAACCTTTGGTGGTAAGCTCAGGGCAAATGTTATTGGTGGTAATTGTGGGGTTAAAGCCACTCAGGGACAAATCCACAATGTCTCTCAGCTTATTCTGTCTGATATTGATATGGGACCAGCTGATTTCCTCATCATCCTCTTTAATCCAATAACTGTCCTGTATGGATACCCCCTTACATTTGATACAAATGTTGACCCTGTTGTCAATGGAATCAATTTGCGGAATCTGAAATGCCGCATATATTTTTTTTGCGTTGTCTCTGGACAAAGACAAAACCCTGCTGGATAAATAACTTTTTACTTCCTGTATATTATGCAGAATATCCTTATTTTGAACAGGCTTCCTGATATTCAGTCTCAGGCAGAACGGCAGAAGATCATCCCTGATACTTTCTACCACAAAATCTTCCAGATCAAAATATAATACCCTTGTATCCTTTAGCATCAAATACATTATATTTCACCTTCGTATTCTTGCTTATAATGCCCTTCCCCCTCTTAAGGCAGCACATTATTCGCTGTAATATTTTTTATTAATATCCTTTTTGGCAGTGCCAACACAGCTTCCTGATTTTCTCCTATGTCAACAACAGCCCTCAATATAAAGACGTTGTTATACCACCCCTTTATCAGACTGCAACTTGGCGGTTTAATATCTCACAGGCCTTTATGGTATCTTCTTTTTGTAACCCTTTTAACGCATCAACAAAAACAAGAGGTTCACGTAATTTCTTCCCATCAGGAATTAAAGTAAGCCAACACATTCCTTTTCCTGCCACGGGAACCTTTCCCGCCTTTTCAAAAAAGTCCCAATAAAAATATTCTCCACCCGTCAGTTCATTCAGCGCTGCCCACCCATGAAATCCCTCACAGTCAATGCGCATTTGATAATAAGGAAAATATTGAAATCCCCATTTCAATTCTCTTGTCAATCTTTTCTTTGTCATAATAATCTCCTAAATATTGCTTTCTTATTCCGCTTACAATTCCGCAAATTACGATTATCATTGTATATTCAAATAAAATTATATCACTCAAGTATGCTGTTCTCTATCTTTTTCTGCATTTTTTTCTCAAACTTTATGGTATCCCCTTATATTCCGCCATATGGTTATATCTTCCGCAGAAAATTCAGGCGCCAGGACATAAAAAATAGTTGTTATAAATATCTTTATCCGCAAAACATTGATATTTACAAAGGATTTTGCCCGTGAATACTTGTTGATACCATAAAAGCAGATACTATTTTTTATTATAACAGTAACAATTCATTAAAACAACAATATATTCCAAATTGTTAAATTTTAGTAACTATTGCCACAACTTCTTAACTACTTTATAAGTTTTCAGTAACTATTGCCACAACTTCTTAACTGTTTTATAAGTTTTCAGTAACCATTGTCACAACTTCCTAACTGCTTTATACTGTTTCCGCAATACTATTTAAAAAACTCATGTCCTCCATGAGCAAACAAATACGTCAGATTTTCATCAAACCATCTCATCTTATTCCTGTCAGCATATTTTCTGGCGGCAAAATACAATGCGCCCTGAGAAATGTCTTCTCCCAGCAGAGCCCTCTCAACCGCCTGCATGGTTTCTTCACTGATTTCCACCTGATAATAGGCCCCATCTGAAACCGGAGAAAATTGCGCTACCCCTTTTTCATTCTGAAATACCACTTCTGACACAGTATCCGGAAACTGTTCGTTCATCATTCTGTTGAGCACCACATTTGCCACCAGAAGCTTCCCTTCCTCATCCTCTGTTCCCGCCTCTGCCTCCACAATGCGCAGCAGCGTGCCAAGCTCTTCCTCCGGCAAATTATATACATATTGCTGCTCCAGCACACAGACATCTATGACTCTCTGCCCGGAAACCGTAGCCTCCACAATCCCCATCCTGCTCTCTTCTTCTTTGGCGGTCAATTGTTCCTGCGGCATCCATTCCTTTTCTCTCTGGTTTGCTTTCTCTTCCAAATCCCACAGGTTTAATATAATTATTTCAGCCGGTTCCGTATATAACCTTATGATGTCCACCCCTCTGATACAGCAAAAACAAGTAAGAAACATAACACTCAACATTACCAATAAACTTACGGATTTTCTATACATAATTTCAATCCTCCCAATTAAAGTTCCTCATCTTTCTGGCAGATTCCGAACCGACCATGGTACAGGCCATATTTTCCATGTCCCAATACTTAAAGCCAACACCTCATCTGTCCGATAATCAATATATGAAGTTTGTCCCAAAAATATGTATAAATTTTCCGCTTTTTGCAATCTTTGACGATAGGAGCAACGTTATATGAATCAAATGTCCCCTGCCAACCATATAAAATGTCCTGAAGGAGTATATCCCGCAACCAGAAAAAATGGACAGAAATACTATCGCGCCTCGCTGACATACAGGCGTAAGCATATCAGCCTCGGCAGTTTTTCCAATGTCACAGAAGCCCATAACGCTTATCTGGAAGGTCTTCGTCTGCTGAAAGATACCTCCGTTACTGTGGCTTCCTATGTTTCATGCTCTCCCCTTGCCTTTGAAAAATGGGTTACTTTGCTGAACTTCCGGGACAATGGCATTTATTCCGGCAATCCCATCTATATGTCCAAAAAATTTTTTTATTACTATCTATCTCCCTCTCAAGTACTGAAGTTCGATCCTGACGACCTGTTTTACTATGCAACCCACAAGATTATGTGTCGCGGCAACCATTATTTTGTAGCCGATCACGGTTCCCAGATCAGCATTATCTCCAGATACGGTATCAAGCCCTACGCAAGAGAAGGAAGGGATTATCGTTTTATCAACGGCGATCACAGTGACTTCCGCAGAGAAAACCTGCAAATCATGAACATATACCACGGTGTCACTTTGGAACAAAAAAACGGACAGTACTTGTATACTGTCCGAATTCACATCAGGGGCAACTATCTGGTAGGCCGTTATTCTTCCGAAACGGAAGCCGCCATCGCATATAATAAAGCAGTGGATACGCTGAAGCAAAACGGCATATCCAAAAACTTTCCACTAAACTATATTGAAGCTCTCTCTCCAAGAAAATATGCGGAAATATATACAAACCTGCACATATCCCCCCGCATACTGGCATACCGCCCCAAAACGTAGTTTATCTTGACACACCGCTTCCTTCAGGATACAGACTTTGTCCCTGCAAAATACCCATTCATAAGCTATTTTTCCGCATAATTGACAAAACTGATATTCATATTCGCATTTCCTGATATACCGTCCACGGAACCTTCAAAGCTGTACTGCCACATGGTAAATCTGTAAGGATAATCAGGAATGTCCTGGGCCTGGGACAGCCAGACATCATAGGCTGTCAGCTTGGACATATCTATTTCTCTAATCAGCCATTCTTTATTGCCATAAAGCATGGTTTTATATCCTGCCCCGGCCACTGTATCCAAAAATGCCTTTGCTATGTCCGTTTTTTCCGATTTGCTTAATGTATCCGTCCTTGCGGTGTCATTGGGAATAAATTCCATGTCGTATGCCACCGGATAAGTAATTTCATACTCCCCAAGGTTCTCCAGAACCATATTGGCTTCTTCCACCGCTTCCTCCACACTTATCGCCTGAGAAAAGAAATACACACCCACTTCAAGCCCTGCTTCCGTGGCCCGCTGAATGTTGTCGCTGAAATTCTCATCCAAAAGTAGCTGCCCGGTGCCATATCCCCTGGCGCCCACACGCAGCATGACAAAATCAATGCCCGCTTTTTTCAGCTTGTCAAAATCTACATAGTCCTGTTGTTTTGAAATATCCACACCCATAAAAGAAGTCTTTCTGCCATTCTCATAATACTTCATCATGTTGGACTGGCATACAAGCTTTGTAAAATCAAAATCATGTTTGGGCAGATATTGACTTATCATCACCCATTCTTCCCTTCCATCCGGAAACTTCAGCAATGTATGTTTCCCGTCCGTGGAAGGGTCTTCCTCAACCACCACCACGGGAGTCTCTGTGGGCAAAGGCTCCTCCGTAGGTTCAGGATACATATCCCAAAAATCAAAATCTTCCGGACTTAACGTACTGCCGGTAAGCAGTTCCTGCACCTCCGAATGGGAAATGGCGCCGGAGACAGCTTCTCCTGATGCCTGTATGGCCCCGTCCTGTTGGGCATGATTCCTGCGGTTATTGTTTCTGTCATTCAGATAAAGAACCACAATCAAAATCACCACTACAAAAGTTGTCACCGCAATGATTGCCGACACCACACTTGCTGTCATACCGGAACGATCATCATAATCATCAGGCATTCTCAAAAATGTTTTCCTCCTATTCCAGTGCCGTCTCTGCACTTCGGTGCCCCTATGAGGGAAGGGTTATTCAGCCGCTTTTGCGTCTGAAAACCCTTCCGGGCACCTTTGTTCCGAGACTGTTTTTTGTATTCCAGTGCCGTCTCTGCACTTCGGTGCCCCTATGAGGGAAGGGTTATTCAGCCGCTTTTGCGTCTGAAAACCCTTCCGGGCACCTTTGTTCCGAGACTGTTTTTTGTATTCCAGTGCCGTCTCTGCACTTCGGTGCCCCTATGAGGGAAGGGTTATTCAGC
>CAJUGT010000115.1 GCA_910586435.1 uncultured Acetatifactor sp.
CACCCGCATGTCCCTGTCCTTGCTGACAGCCTCCTCTTCTTCCAAAACCTTCATTAAAATCTCTTTGGCTTTCTTCAGGTCTGCCTTATAGGAAATGCCCACTTTAATGTCCATACGCCGAAATTCCTGCGCCGTAACATTCACCAGGCTGTTATTGGCCAGATTTCCGTTGGGCAAAATCACTGTCTGATTATCCGGTGTCAGAAGCTTTGTATAAAAAATCTGAATCTCCTCCACCGTACCTTCCTTCCCGCCGCTCCCCTCTTTGATATAATCTCCCACTTTAAAAGGTTTCAGCATTAAAATCAGCACGCCGCCTGCCAAATTGGACAGACTCCCCTGTACCGCAAGACCGATTGCCACACCTGCGGAACCAAGCACCGCCACAATGCTGGCGGCATCCACACCAAAGGAGGATGCCAGCATGAGCACCAGCAATATATGCAGCGATGCCTTTACAAAAGAATCCACAAATTGAATGGCACCCAACTCAACATTGGCCCGGCCCATGGACTTACGAAGAATCTTCCGCACAAGCTTTATTACCTGAGCCCCAACCAGGAAGCATAGAATAGCCAGCAAAGCACGCACTCCCAAATTCAAAATCTTGTCCGGCAAGTTCCTCCAGAACTCCCTGATGGCATCATAATCTGCCACTGCTGTC
The DNA here is from genome assembly GCA_910586435.1 of uncultured Acetatifactor sp. Lineage (GTDB taxonomy): Bacteria > Bacillota > Clostridia > Lachnospirales > Lachnospiraceae > Acetatifactor. Next base: position 665 of record CAJUGT010000115.1, read on the forward strand.
ATGCCATAAATCATTTTACTCATAAAGCTTTCCGTCCATAGCCCCCTTCACGGTCAAAATCATCTTTCCTTTCGGGTTACTTTTTTGCCGAGGTTCCTTTCTTAACTGAAGTCTCTTTCTTATTTGAAGTTTCTTTCTTATTTGAAGTTTCTTTCTTAACTGAAGATTCTTTCTTAACCGAAGTTCCTTTTTTAGCTGAAGTTTTTGATGAAGACGTCTTCTTTCCTTTGGAAGGCTTCTCCACTGCGGTTCCCTGCGCCCCTTCCTTTGCAAGCTCCTCCTCCGTAAAAGGGATATACTGCAAAATACTCAGGGACAAAGGCGCCATTTTCACAGTAACGCTTTGGGGTCTGTCATCCCATTCCCGCTCTTTGCTTCGCTTCACACGATTATTTACAACCCCCGTCCCGGCATACTTCTCATCGTCGGAATTAAAAATTTCCTTATATTTTCCATGGAAAGGAACACCCGTGGTAATTTCCCTCTCCACGCCGGAAAAATTAGCTACCACCACCAGTACATCCTCTTTTTCCATTCCTTTTCGCATAAAAGTCACATAACAATCATTTGCTGATATATGATTCAGCCATTCAAACCCTTCCGGAGAATCATCCAATGTGTAAAGCTCAGGCCGGGCGCGATACAAATGGTTCAAATCCTTTACCAGCGCATTGATTCCAGCATGTTCCGGTATCTGTGAAAGCTCCCATTCCACACAACGGTTCTCATTCCACTCATCAAATTCTCCCAGGTCCTGTCCCATAAAGAGAAGCTTTTTGCCCGGATGCGTCATCATATACGCAAAGGTCAGTCTCAAATTGGCAAATTTCTGCTCACGTTCCCCGGGCATTTTCCCAAGCAAAGTCGCTTTTCCATGTACCACCTCATCATGGGAAAATACCAGCATAAACTTCTCACTGTATGCGTAAATCATACTGAAAATCAATTCCCCATGGTGATGGCTTCTGAAATATGGATCATATTTAATATAATCCAGGTAGTCATTCATAAAGCCCATATTCCATTTCAGGTCAAATCCCAGTCCGCCTGCGCTCAAATCTCCCGTAATCATTGGAAATGCCGTACTCTCCTCGGCAATGGACAGCGCCCCCGGATTGCGTTTTTTCATGACGGAATTCAAATGTTTGATTAATTCAATGGCTTCCAGGTTCTCTTTGCCGCCATACATATTGGCAACCCATTCCCCATCCTTTTTACCGTAATCCAGATAAAGCATACTCGCCACAGCGTCCATTCGGATACCGTCCGCATGATATTTTTCTACCCAGAACAACGCATTTGCAATCAAATAATTAGATACTTCCGGTCTGCCATAATTATAAATCAGCGTCCCCCAATGAGGATGGCTTCCCTGTCTGGGGTCCATATGTTCGTAGAGGCAAGTGCCGTCAAAGTTGGAAAGCCCATAGACATCTCTCGGAAAATGGGCCGGAACCCAATCCAAAATCACTCCGATTCCTGCCTTGTGCAGTTCATTTACAAAATACATAAAATCTTTTGGACTTCCATATCTTGCCGTGGGCGCATAATAACCAATCACCTGATACCCCCAGGAGCCGTCAAAGGGATGTTCCATCACCGGCATCAGTTCCACATGGGTATAGCCCATTTCTTTGATATATGGAATCAGGTTATCCGCAATTTCACGATAATTGGCATATGTTCCCTCTTGGCTCCCATTTGTCACCGAACCCAGATACAATTCGTAAATGCTCACCGGAGCGTTGCCCGTCTGAAATTTTGCCCTGTTTTGAATAAATTTCTCATCTTCCCAGGCAAACCCTTCCAAATCCGTCACCACCGAAGCAGTCTCCGGCCGAAGCTGTGCCGCATTCCCATATGGATCCGCTTTTAGATAGGTCAGACCGCCTCTTAACTTAATCTCAAATTTATAATTGTCATTTTCCTTTGCGTCAGGCACGAACAATTCAAATATTCCGGAATCCCACAGTCTTCTCATCTGATGTATTCTTCCGTCCCAACCGTTGAAATCCCCCACCACACTCACTCGCATGGCCGAAGGCGCCCAAACGGCAAAATAAGTACCCTTTACCCCTTCCAGGGTCATGGGATGCGCTCCCAGTTTTTCATACACCGTATAATGAATGCCGTTTTTAAACTTATCCGTGTCCTGATGGGTGATGAAAGGCTCAAAACGATACGCCTCTCCACGCACCTGTTTTGTCCCATCTGTATATTTGACCACATAATGATATACCGGTATCTCTTTCACTGAGATTAACACCGCAAAATACCCATCTTCATCCGCAAGTTCCATCAAGAACACTTCACCGGTTTCTTCAAACACCAGAGTTACTTCCTCCGCCCCGGGAAAATACGCCTGCACCAGAGTCTCTTTTCCTGCTTTGCGAGGCCCCAGCAGCCCATGGGGATTATCGCATTCGGAATAGATAATCTCCTCAATTTGTGGCCAGTTCATGAGATCATATAATTTTTTTGTCATACCACCACTATCCTTTCCTTACATTATCTACAAATCCATACAATCCTTTTTCCGATTGCGCCCGTCCTCTCCTTATTCCAAACTATGAAGAAACAGCCCGCTTCTGAGTTTCGGCTCAAACCATGTGGATTTCGGCGGCATCAGCCTTCCTGCGTCCGCTACATGAAAAAGCTCTCCAATAGAAGTCGGATACATGGAAAACGCCACTTTCATATCCGTTTCCACTCTTCGTTCCAGCTCTTCCAGTCCCCTGATTCCTCCTACAAAATCAATTCTCTTATCTGTCTTCGGGTCACGTATACCCAAAACCGGGTCTAACAAGTAATCCTGCAACAAGGAAACATCCAGCCCCTTGACTGCGTCTTTGGACAAAATCTCTTCCTTTGCGGTCAACACATACCATGTCCCCTCCAGGTACATTCCGAAAGTGCCCTTCTTCTCAGGTCTGTAAGGCGTTCTCCCCACAGGTTCCACCTGAAAACTCTCAGAAACTTTCTCCAAATAGGCTTCCGAAGTATATCCGTTTAAATCTTTCACCACACGATTATAATCCATAATGCGCAATTCTTCATCCGGGAAAAGTACCGCCATAAAATAATTAAATTCTTCCTCCCCCGAATAATCCGGATTGGCCTCCCTGCGCAGCTGCCCGACTCTCACCGCTGACGCGCAGCGATGATGCCCATCCGCAATATAAATCGAATCCAGTTTGTCAAAGGCTTCCCGTATGGCATGTATTCTGTTTTCCTCCTGAATCACCCATACTTTATGTCCAATCCCATCCTCTGAGCAAAAATCGCAGATTGGCACCCGCAGTTTTTCTTCCTGAACTGCCATTCTGAGGAAATCATTTGCCCGATACGCCAGAAAAATTGGCCCTGTCTGCATATTACACACATCCACATGACGGATTCTGTCCTGTTCTTTGTCCGCTCTGGTATTCTCATGCTTTTTAATCACATGACTCTGATAGTCATCTATGGAGGCACAGGCTACAATCCCTGTCTGGCTCCTGCCATCCATTGTAAGCTCGTATAAGTAATAGCATGGATGATTCTCTTTCACAAACTCTCCCTGCGCAATCCGTTCCCGAAGCAGCCTGGCTGCCCTGTCATATACTTCCGGAGCGTAAGTATCCACCTCCGGGCCAAATCCTGTCTCCGCCCTGTCAATGGCCAGAAAAGAATCGGGATGTCTCTCCACTTCCCGGGCAGCCTCCTCACGATTGTATACATCATAAGGCAATGCCGCAATCTTCGCTTCCAGTCCCGGTGCCGGACGATATGCGGGAAAAGGTCTGATATCTGCCATATTACTCCCCATTTCTGCGCTGCTTAAGAGGGTATGCGTAACACCCCCTCCTTGTGCATAAAGCGACTTATTTTAGTTGCCATATATTTTGGTAAACCCAAAACAACAATGATACCTCTATTTTAACAAAAATATCTATACATAACAAGCATATAGTGCTAAACTGAAATAAAAAAATATGATTTGTGCCTGCGGCGCAAGTTTGCGGGATAATAACAGGAATGGAGGATTATTATGACAGAAGAACACAGAAAAATATTGGAACGTATCAATCAATATGCTGATAATGTATTGGGCGAAATTGATCCCCAGAAGGTACAGGTTTCCGTACAGCTTGAAAAGCTGAAACCTGTCATGGAAGAAATTGCCTCGGAAAAAGGCATAAGCCTGGAAGATATGTTTATTCTTTATATGGATATTGCCAGCGAAGCGTCCTGTGCCACCAATGAAAAACTCAAGGAAAGCCTTCAGGACCTGAACAATGGCATGGACGGAGGCTCCCCTCTGCTGTTCCGCTGAACATCGTCAGTTTACACATAACAGTTCAGCAAACGCCACGATTCCGCCGCTGAAGTCTTTTGCCGGTAAGAATCAAACCGTTTTGTTCCTCATGGCCAACATAAACCAAGGGGCGAGGTAATCGCCCCTTTACCACATATTCATTGCCAATATTATTACATTCCATTTTGCAGCCACTTTAGCTTTCTAAAGTTGCATTTCACGTAAAAAGGCTTTCAGTGCAAACCTTGAAAGCCTTTTTACTATATAAATTACAATTACTTCCTGTCAGCCCTTTACAATTCTGGCACGGAACACTCCCGGTATCTTTTCCAGGGCTTCAATGATTCCGGCGGTAGGAACCTCTTCCACATCCATCATGGTATAAGCCACTTCACCACGGGATTTATTGGTCATATCACTGATATTTATTCCTTTTTCTCCAAATTCAGCGGTAAACTTTGTAATCATATTGGCAATGTTCTTATGGAAGATAGCCACACGTCCGGCCTTGGTACATACTCCCATATCACAGGCAGGATAGTTTACACTGTTTCTGATGTTACCATTCTCCAGATAATCCATCAGTTCCTGTACGGCCATCACAGCGCAATTGTCCTCAGATTCTTCCGTGCTTGCGCCCAAATGCGGAATCACGATGCATCCCTTCTGTCCTGCCACAGCAGGGGTAGGAAAATCGGTCACATAATGAGCTACTTTTCCGCTCTGAATTCCTTCCAGGACATCTTTCTCATTTACCAACTGGTCCCTGGAATAATTCAATATGGTAACGCCTTCCTTCATCTTTGCGATGGCTTCGGCATTTATAGTATCTTTTGTGGAGTCCAGGAGAGGAACATGAATGGAAATGTAATCACACTGTTCGTATATATCGTCCACATTTGTCACATGCACAACAGCACGGCTTATGTTCCATGCAGCGTTTAACGACAAGTACGGGTCATAGCCGAATACTTCCATTCCCAAAGCCACCGCTGCGTTTGCCACCTTTCCGCCCACTGCGCCTAAGCCGATGACACCCAGCTTTTTGCCCATAATTTCCGTACCGGCAAAATTTTTCTTCTCCTTTTCCGCTGCCTTGGCAATATCCTCATTCCCTTCGGATGCCTTCACCCACTCAATACCGCCTACCACATCACGGGCAGCAAGAAGCATTCCAGCAATAACCAGCTCTTTCACACCATTTGCGTTTGCGCCGGGAGTATTAAATACCACTACCCCTTTCTCGGCACATTTTTCCAGAGGAATGTTGTTGACACCCGCTCCTGCCCTTGCCACCGCAAGCAGCCCCTCCGGTATCTCCATGTCATGCATGGAAGCGCTTCTGACCAGAATTCCGTCCGCTTCCTTCACATCCGTTACCATTTCATATTCTTTTGTAAAATTCTTCAATCCCACATCTGCGATGGGATTCAGACAATTCACCTTAAACATTTTCTCCTCTTTTCCGTGAGATTCACCCTAAATTTTCCGCCTCGAATTTCTTCATAAACTCCACCAGCTTTTCCACACCTTCAATGGGCATGGCATTGTATATGCTGGCACGCATTCCTCCCACTGTCCTGTGGCCTTTCAGATTTTCAAAACCGGCTTCTTTTGCTTCCTTTACAAATTTCGCGTCCAACTCCTCATTTCCGGTCACAAAGGGAACATTCATCAGGGAACGGTCTTCCTTGCGCACAGTTCCATGAAACAATTTGCTCTCATCCAGATAATCATACAGAATTTGAGCCTTTTTCTCATTGTACTCCTTCATTGCGCTAAGACCGCCCTTTTTCTTCAGCCATTTGAATACCTTGCCACAGATATATATGCCATATGCGGGGGGCGTGTTGTACAGAGAGTCATTATCCGAATGGGTTTTATACTTCAACATGGTAGGTGTACCGGGCAGAACGTCCTCCGTAATCAAATCTTCCCTGATAATTACAATAACCACTCCCGCCGGGCCTATGTTCTTCTGAACTCCCCCGTAAATCACTCCATATTTGGTCACGTCCACAGGTTCGGACAGAAAACAGCTGGACACATCGGCTACCAGCGTCTTGCCTTTGGTGTTTGGCAGGGTCTTAAATTTTGTCCCATAGATTGTATTATTTTCACAGATGTACACATAATCCGCATCCTCGCTGACAGGAAGGTCGGAACAGTCAGGAATATAGGAAAACGTCTTATCTTCGGAAGAGGCAATCTTATTCGCCTGACCGTAAATGCATGCCTCCTGATAAGCCTTTTTTGCCCACTGACCGGTCACAATGTAATCCGCTTTTTTATTCTTCATCAGGTTCATGGGAATCATTGCAAACTGTTGGCTGGCGCCTCCCTGCAAAAACAGTACCTTATAATTGTCCGGTATGTTCATCAATTCCCGTAAGTCTGCTTCCGCTTCTTTGATAATGGTATCATAAGCTTTGGAGCGATGGCTCATCTCCATAACGGACATGCCTGTTCCTTTGTAATCAAGCATTTCATCTGCGGCTTCTTGTAATACCTCCTCCGGCAAAACCGCCGGCCCAGCGGAAAAATTATACACTCTTGCCATTATATCCTCCTCTTCCAGTCCCCCTTGCGGGAACTTGTTCCGGTCCTGCGCGCTGCTATGCCTTTTATCTCCTCTTCATATTCCACTGTAAAACTGTTTATGACAGTTTCATTCTCAGGCTTTTGCGCAGCCTTTTTTCGACATATATTACAATAAATGTTTTTAACGCTTTAGTCAACTACATTGTTAAATTTTTTAGGAAATGAGCACATTTGTCACAGCAGTTTGGCCGCCTGTCTGAACTGCGCCCCTGATTACAGGTCATCCCCGTCAAATACCTCCGCAATGGGCGCCCCTGCGGGAACCATGGGAAATACCTTGTCGTCTTCCGGAATAACACACTCAATCAGCACTGGCGCTTTCATGGCAATGGCTTTCTCCAATGCCGGCCCCATCTCTTCTCTTGATGTCACACAAATCGCCCCGCATCCCAGTCCTTCCGCCACTTTGCAGAAATCCACTTTGTCATTCAATACTGTCTGTGAATATCGTTTGCCATAGAAAAGCGTCTGCCACTGGCGCACCATACCAAGCACATGATTGTTAATCACTATCTGAATGACAGGAATATTGTAACGGCTTGCGGTGGCAAGTTCATTCATATTCATACGAAAGCATCCGTCCCCCGCTATGTTGATACAGATCTTGTCAGGCTGTCCAACCTGGGCACCGATACATGCCCCGAGACCATATCCCATTGTCCCCAGACCGCCCGATGACAAGAAGGTACGGGGCTTTGTATAATGATAATATTGTGCCGCCCACATCTGATGCTGTCCCACATCCGTGGTGATTATGGCCTCACCGCCTGTAATCTGGTCAATGGTCTCCATAATATATGGACAGGACAGCTGAGAGGCATCATATTTCAACGGATACTTTTCCTTCAGACTGTGAATTTCTTCCATCCATTCCTCATGATTTTGTCTGGTCAGCCTGCGGTTCACTTCCTGCAAAACAAGCTTCAAATCTCCTACCAGACTGGCATCCACACGGATATTTTTATTGACCTCCGCAGCGTCTATGTCTATGTGAATGATTCTGGCATTCTCTGCGAATTTCTTCGGATTACCGGTCACACGGTCAGAAAATCTTGCACCAAGAGCAATCAGCAGGTCACACTGGCTTACCCCAAGATTGGAAGCCTTTGTTCCATGCATCCCTATCATTCCTGTATAACGGGAGCTTCTGCCGTCAAACCCGCCTTTTCCCATCAGGGTATCACACACCGGCGAATCCATTTTTTCAGCAAATTCAGCCACTTCCTCATAGGCCCCTGATATAATGGAACCGCCGCCCAGATAGATAAAAGGCTTTTTTGCCCCTTGCAGATATTCCATTACCCGCTCCATCTCCTGTTCCGTGTAAGACACAGTACGTTCCTGTTCTTTCACCGGCGCAGGGCTAAATTCACAGACTGCCGCTGTCACATCTTTTGTAATATCCACCAGCACCGGCCCGGGACGCCCGCTCCTTGCAATGGTAAATGCCCTTCTCAAAGTATCCGCAAGCTCTTCCACATTCTTTACAATATAGCCATGCTTTGTAATGGGCATGGTCACACCTGCAATGTCAACCTCCTGAAAGCTGTCTTTTCCCAGCATGGGAAGTGTTACATTGGCCGTAATCGCCACCATGGGAACCGAGTCCATAAACGCTGTGGCTATGCCTGTGACAAGATTGGTTGCGCCCGGACCGCTGGTGGCAAGGCACACGCCCACCTTGCCCGTTGCCCTGGCATAACCGTCCGCCGCATGCGCGGCGCCCTGTTCATGAGAAGTCAATATATGAGTGATTTCATCACTATGCTTATAAAGAGCGTCATAAATATTCAGAATAGAACCGCCGGGATAACCAAACACTGTATCCACGCCCTGTTCTTTCAGGCATTCCACAACAATTTCGGAACCATTTAACTGCATAATCAATCCTCCATTATTATATTTCTGTCAAACCGCAATGATTCCCCCAAAATTTCTATTTTCCGCCTTCCAGAGAATCAAAGACCCCGCTGCAAGCAACGGGGTATCAAGCTTGCAACGCCCTAAGGGGCGGAGTATTTGACCCTCGCGGCATTCGCCAACTGTCCGTGCAAGCACGGCCGCTTGGCTCATTGCCCGCGGGAATAAAAACGATTTGGCATTTTACATTTCCGTCCCTTTTGGGGAAGAAGGAAGTTCCAGTACCGCCCCTCTGTTGCCGCTTGTGACAAGCTCACGATACCTGGAAAGGTACCCGCCTGTTACCTTGGGTTCCCTGGGCTGCCATTTTGCGCGTCTCTCTTTCAATACTTCCTCCGATACCATAATGTCCAGCTTATTTTCCGGGATATTAATGCTTATCATATCCCCTTCTTCCACCAGCGCAATGGGGCCGCCCACTGCGGCTTCAGGAGACACATGCCCGATAGAAGCGCCTCTGGAAGCGCCGGAAAAACGTCCGTCAGTAATCAATGCCACGCTGGAGCCAAGTCCCATCCCCGCAATGGCGGAGGTAGGATTGAGCATCTCTCTCATACCCGGACCTCCCTTGGGTCCCTCATAACGGATAACCACCACGTCTCCCGCCACAATTTTCCCGCTCTTAATGGCATCAATGGCATCTTCCTCACAGTCAAATACCCTGGCCGGTCCCTGATGCACCAACATCTCAGGCACCACTGCGGAGCGCTTTACCACACCGCTGTCCGGAGCCAGATTTCCTTTTAGAATGGCAATGCCCCCTGTCTCTGAATAGGGATTTTCCACAGGACGAATTACTTCCGGGTTCAGATTTCCGCAATTCCTGATATTCTCTCCAATGGTGGTTCCGTTTACAGTCATGCAGTCCAGATTCAGAAGATTTTTCTTCGTCAGCTCCTTCATTACCGCATAGACTCCCCCCGCCTCATTCAAGTCTTCCATATAAGTAGGGCCTGCCGGCGCAAGATGGCAGAGATTTGGTGTCTTTGCAGACAACTCATTGGCAATATCCAGGTTCAAATCAACTCCTGCCTCCTTTGCAATGGCAGGAATATGCAGCATGGTATTGGTGGAACAGCCAAGGGCCATATCCACCGTCAAAGCGTTCATAAAAGCTTCCTGTGTCATAATATCCCGTGGCTTGATGTCCCTCTCCACAAGCTCCATAATCTTCATTCCAGCGTGTTTTGCCAACCGTATACGCTCGGAATAGACTGCCGGTACAGTCCCATTGCCCCGAAGTCCCATTCCGATTGCCTCAGTCAGGCAATTCATGGAATTTGCTGTATACATGCCGGAACAGGAACCGCATGTGGGACACACTTTTTCCTCATATTCACATAATTCTTCCATGGTCATGGTGCCTGCGGCTACGCTTCCCACTGCCTCAAACATAGAAGACAGACTCTTCTTCTGTCCATGGACACGGCCCGCAAGCATGGGGCCGCCTGAAACAAATATGGTGGGGATGTTCACTCTTGCCGCCGCCATGAGAAGCCCCGGAACATTTTTATCACAGTTGGGAATACATACCAGTCCGTCAAATCCATGGGCCAAGGCCATACATTCCGTGCTGTCCGCAATCAAATCTCTGGTTACAAGGGAATATTTCATTCCCACATGTCCCATGGCAATACCGTCGCATACCGCTATTGCCGGAAACATCACCGGCGTGCCCCCTGCCATGGCAACTCCCATTTTTACCGCATCCGCAATTTTATCCAAATTCATATGGCCCGGTACAATCTCATTATAAGAACATACTATGCCGATTAAAGGTCTTTGTCTCTCTTCTTCCGTATAACCAAGCGCATTAAACAAACTTCTGTGCGGCGCCTGCGCCGTTCCTTTTTTTACCGAATCACTTCTCATTTTTTTCTCCTATTCCAGTTCCGTCTCTGCACTTCGGTGCCCCAACCAGGGAAGGGTTATTCAGCCGCATATGCGTCTGAAAACCCTTCCGGGCACCTTCGTTACGAGACTGTTTTTTATTATTCCAGTTCCCACTTGTGGGAATTTGTTCCCGCTTGTGGGAATTTGTTCCCGCTTGTGGGAATTTGTTCCCGCTTGTGGGAACTTGTTCCGCTCTTTGCACTTCGGTGCTTTCGTTTTCTTTTATGAGATATGCTCTGCCAGCAGTTCTCCCATTTTGCTGCATCCCACCTGAATACAGCCTTCGGACATAATGTCTCCGGTGCGGTACCCTTCCGTCAGCACTTGTTTTACTGCTCTTTCAACCGCTTCCGCCTCTCTGTCCAGATCAAAGCTGTAGCGAAGCATCATGGCAGCGCTTAAAACAGTGGCAATGGGATTGGCAATATCTTTCCCCGCAATGTCCGGCGCAGAGCCATGGCTGGGTTCATAGAGTCCGAACTTACTGTCATTCAGACTTGCGCTTGCAAGCATTCCAATGGAACCTGTCACCATGCTGGCCTCATCGGAAAGAATATCTCCAAACATATTTTCCGTCAAAATTACATCAAACTGTGCCGGGTCTTTTACAAGCTGCATAGCGCAGTTGTCTACCAGCATGTGTTCTAACTTTACCTCCGGATAGTCCTTTGCCACTTCCTCAACAACTTTTCTCCAAAGCCTGGAAGAATCTAAAACATTGGCCTTGTCCACACTGGTCACTTTCTTCCGGCGCTTCATTGCAATATCAAATCCCTTCACCGCAATACGCCGTATCTCGTTTTCATCATAGGTCAATGTATCTATGGCCTTTCTTACCCCATTCTCTTCAACTGTCCTGCGCTCACCAAAATACAACCCTCCTGTCAGCTCACGCATAATCATCATATCAAATCCGGCTTTGCTGATTTCTTCTTTCAGAGGGCATGCCCCAGCCAATTGATCATACAACACCGCCGGCCGCAGGTTCGCAAACAGATTCAGTGCTTTCCTGATTCCCAGGAGTCCAGCCTCAGGGCGCTTTT
>CAJUGT010000116.1 GCA_910586435.1 uncultured Acetatifactor sp.
AATGGAAATCCCATACGATAACGGGCGAATCCTTTTCAAGCGCAATCCGGTAAGTTTCATAAAAGCTCCTGGGAATGATTGAGAATATAAGAAAGTCATTTATGGGCACACCGGCTATATTTTAGCCGGTGCAATGTTGGTTTGCTCAGCCGGAAGGCTGAACTGTCACGCAGTATGGAAGAAAATTCAAAAAAGTGCTTGACATTTTGGACAAATGGGGGTAATATTATCATTGTTGCAGGTGATGCAACAGTATAGTAAGATTGGTATGTGCGTTTAGCTCAGCTGGATAGAGCGTTTGGCTACGGACCAAAAGGTCGGGGGTTCGAATCCTCTAACGCACGTTACTGTATGCTTTGCGCATGTTGAGTTACAAATAGCGGGAAAGTCTTGAGAACAGGCTTTCCCGCTATTTTTTTGTGCGCAGGCCCGTGCAGAGGAAGTATACCGCTGATGCGGCGCAGGGCTGAGCAGGCGAGTGGGGAAGATATTTCTTCTCTGCTGGATTTGCTTTTACATCTTGTGATTGTCTGCGGTATCGCCTGGGAACGTGAATTCTGCTTGATATGCTGGCAATCGAAGAAAATAATGAGTTATAAGGATTGACTTCATGTAGTTTCAGTGATAGAATATATAAAACTACATGAAATCAACCAACGGAGGTGCCGTATGGAACAGCAGATTTCAATTTCAGAATCAGAATGGCAGGTGATGAAGATTGTCTGGAACAATTCTCCACAGACACTTCCCGAAATACTGGACAGATTAAAGGGAACCGATTGGAGTAAAACGACCATTCAGACTTATCTTGCCCGTCTGGTAAAGAAAGGCGCATTGTCTACGAAGCGTCAGGGAAAAGGATATTTATACTATCCGGCAATATCGGAAAGTGAATGTCAGCTTGCGGAAAGCCGTAATTTTTTAAGTCGTGTGTATGACGGTTCTCTCTCTAAAATGGTGATGGGATTTGTTAAAAATGGGAATATTTCCAATAAGGAATTAGAAGAATTAAGAAGCTTGATTACACAGCAGGAGAAAACAGATGCAGATATTGGGTAATATTTTTAATGCAGTTATTTTTGTGTCTGTCATTGGCAGTATCCATACTGTAATATCGCTTTTTGTAAATCAAATTTTGCGATGCGCTTTGCCATTATGGTTCTCTTGCTGCGGCATGATACTTTTTTGTTTTCCATTCCTTTCACCAGATGTTTTTTTAATATCGCCGGAAATGCAGGATTGGTTAAATGGCTTTGTGATTGCCAACGTCTTATGGGGATGTGGATGTGGTATTTTTCTTGTTTGTAATATAATACGCCTTATGTTGGCAAAAAGGGCAATAAATAATTATAAAATCAGCCGCAATGAACGATTAAACAGTATTTATTCTCAATGCGCGGCGGCAATCCCGCTGAAGAGAGCGCCTGTGCTATATTGTGGAACGTTGGATACTCCCATTTGTGTTACGGGCGTAATCCATCCGGCTATTATTATGAACGAAATAATAATGGAGCAGTTGACAGACAAGGAATTATCAGCTGTATTTTTCCATGAATTGACCCATGTGAAACGGAAACATGTTCTTTTAGAACGAATTTATGATTATATCTGTATTTTAAACTGGATGAATTCCTTTTCATGGATTGCCAGGGGGAATTTTTCTTTGCATTGTGAAACAGATTGTGATTTTCATGCGATAAAAATGCTGCGAGGGAGGGTCACAGAGACCGAGTATGCTGCGGCCATTATCCAGCTGTTGAAATTCTCAACAGTTTCAGCCGCAAAGTCCGGGAATGGAATAGGCGCCCTTGATTTTCTATTAACAAAGCGGAGGATTAAGAGAATTACCACAGGGACGTCAAAAATCAGGGATGGAATGACAGCGATTATCTTGGTGGTATTTCTGGCGTTTATTCTTGTATGTTCGATGCGGTTCAGCAGAGAAAGTTTCTATCCCTATCCGGCGGATAATACCGGGACAGAGTATAGTGCGGGCTATAACAAATAGCCCGTATACTTTAATACTATAAAACTACATGTGTAGTTAAAGGAGGTTTTATGCGGGAAAATATTGAATTCAGCCATGTCACAAAGAAATACGCAAATGGAGTTACAGCACTTGATGACATCAGCTTTTCCGTTGGAAGCGGTGTATTTGGCTTATTAGGGCATAACGGCGCAGGAAAAACTACGCTTATGAAAGCATTGGTCACAGTATTGTCTCCGTCAGCAGGCACAATTCATGTCTGTAATTTTGATGTGAGGAAACAGGGAAATGAGGTCAGAAAGAGGATTGGATATTTGCCACAGGAACTTGCCATGTACCCGTCTCTTTCCGTATTTGATTTCGTAAATTATATGGCAGAACTGAAAGGCGTTTATGACAAAAAGGCTGTCAATGAAGTATTGGAGCAGGTTGAGATGATGAAATTTGCCAAACGCAAAATAAAGCAGCTTTCCGGCGGAATGAAACGTCGGGTTGGGATTGCGCAGGCACTAATCGGCAATCCTCAGATTCTTGTGGTTGATGAGCCAACAGCAGGACTTGACCCGGAAGAACGGGTGAGGTTTCGAGGGTTACTGTCACGATACGCAAGAGAGGGCCGTACTGTTCTGCTCTCTACACATATTGTCGAAGATGTGCGCCAGCTTTGTGGGAAACTTGCCGTATTACGAAAAGGACGATTGTTTTATGCCGGTACGTCCGATGCTCTTTTGGACCGGGTAAAGGGGAAGATAAAAATGTTACACTTACAAAATGAGAATCAGCTTATGGACCTGCAAAAGAAATCGGTGGTCTTGCAGACGACATATGAAAGCCAGGGACTGACTGCTCGAATCATGGATGAAGATTGCTGTTTCCCGGAAGCGGTGCCGGATGCGGCGACTTTGGAAGATGCCTATGTTTATTGTATGGGAGGGAAAGCACATGCGTAAAATGAGCGCAGTTATCCATTATGAATATAAAATGCAGTTTAAGAGACCGGCAACATGGGGTATTCTTCTTATGGTAGCAATATTTTCACTGTTGGATAATTATCCCTCAGCAGGAAATTTGGCACGTCTGGAATTCTTGTATGAGCCGGCTTATTTTGTTTATCGGACCATGAGCCAGAGTGGTTTTGTGCTTATGTTTGGCTTGATATTTTTGCTGGCAGAACGTATTCCTATGGATGATAAGACAGGTATGAAATTCGTGCTTATGTCCCATGGGCTGGGAAAATGGCAATATGTATTTGGAAAACTTATGGGTGGATTTCTATATGTTTTTTCAGTACTGTGCATCTTTCTTGCGTTAAACACAGCTGTTTATTTCTTTGGAGTCCCTTTCCCTGTTTCTCTGTTTTCGTGTCTTGTTCCGCTGGTCAAAGCAATCATTGTTTCCGCAGTTCCAGCCAGCCTGTTTGTGAGCGTTGGCTCGGTTGCGCTGCCGGGGATGGTAGATATACGGCTGTTTTATCTTGTTGCCGCTATCTTGTTTGGGATGAATGCCGCTTGTGTAGGTTCAGCAGACAAGGTACCGTTTTATCTGATTACCTCTGGTGATTTAACCCGTTTGTTATGGGTACATCCCAAGTGGTCATTTGCTGATACCGAAAGTATTTTTGCGAATGGAGCATTTCTGGTCGGAAGCAGTCTTGTTTTGGGAAGTTTATTATTTTTGAAACATAAATTTTGGAGGTCAGAATGATAAGAAGAGTTGAAAGTGAGATTAAAATTTTAGGCATCAATTTTTTTATGATAATGGTGTCTTTTGCCATTGCGCTTATTGTGCTTTCCACCATTGCCGGGGAGCTGCTCAACTTTTACCCGGTCAGTTTTGAAGTGATTTTTCCGTTTTTTGTTTCAATGGTTGTGGGCGAATGGGGCAGAACACGGGCAGACAGTAATTTTGATATTATTGCTGCCCAAAGCAAGTCACTGTTTTGCTGGGTGTTGGGGCGTTATATTCTCATTTTTGGAGTATCCAGTGTATTTGCTTTTTTCTGCATGGTATTTTCATCTGTTTTCCGATACGAATTGCCAATATGGGAAGTATTTATCATTTATTTTCCCCCAACATTCTTTTTGTCGTCCTTGTGTATGCTGCTGGGGATTCATTGTACCGGGGAGCATGTTGCGACTTTGGCTTGCGGTATTGTGTGGCTGATAGTGCTCTTAATGCGCGGTCTGCTTAGAATTTCGGGAACAGAGTACATTTATCTGTTTATTCGATATGCCGGCAATCAAAATCCGGTATGGTTATGGAATAAGTGTATTATTACAGCCGCCGGTTTATTTATTTGGGGAATCGTATATTTGAAATGTACTTTACGGGGATTCCCATGCTTTTTCGGCAGTCATTGAAACAATAATAGCCCTTGTTGACTTTGAGTGTTTTTAAAAGTATAATAGTGAGGATTCGGTTCATATGAATATGAAAAGGAGAGATTGTGGGACAGGATATAGAAGAGGCCAGACTGTGCAAAAGATGTCTGACCAGAGAAATGGCGGGGCAGGAGGAATATTTTCATACACTTTGGGAATATATTGAGAATCTGGATAAAGATATCAAAGCTCCCGAGTCCCTGTACCAGGACAGGCTGGAAGTCTGTAAAAAGTGCGAGATGCTTTTGGCGGGGATGTGCCGCTGCTGCGGTTGCTATGTGGAACTGCGGGCCGCAATAGAGAAAAACAGATGCCCGAGAGAACATTGGTAAATCTGTAGAATGGGCAGTGGGCCGGGAAGGAGAAAAATGAGCGGGATTATATATGACGCCAGGAAAATAAAGGCATATGAAGGATTGCTGATATTGGGGGAATATGCGGGAAAAGAGACTGACTGGCTGGAGGCCTTGTGGAAGGAATTTTTGGCGGATGAAGGGCAAATGAGGGAATTTATGTATTACCTTGACAATCATACTTTCTGTGATGAAGATCGCTGCGGGGAATATGGCCTGACTGATTTGTATGTCTGGCAGATGGATCGATATAATTTGATTAGAGATATAGGAAAAAATACCGAATGCTGCAATAAAGAAGCCATGGTGCTGAATGCGTTCAGTTCAATGGCTCAGATGAAGAAAGACCCCCATACCTACCTGCGAAGACTGACATCCGGGGAAGGTATGGATCAAGTGCAATAAATAGAACAAAGATGCAGGGAAACGGAGCGTATATGACAAAACAGGAATTCTTGGATAAATTGCGGGTGGCTTTAATCGGCAGGGTTTCACCCGGGCTGGTCACAGAGAATTTGAACTATTATGAGGAATATATTAATACTGAAATCCGCAAGGGGAAAAGTGAGAGGGATGTGCTTTCTGCACTGGGAGATCCAAGGCTCATTGCCAGGACTATAGTTGAGATGAAAGGCGGAGGTATGGCGGAAGATGTCCAGAAGGATTCTGAGTGGCGCAGCGGAGGAAGGAGAGGCAAAAGAGAAGCTTTCGGAAAAGGCTTCAGGGTACCCACTGTTTTGTGGCTGATAGTTGTGGTTTTGGCGGTGATTCTCATATTAAGTACTATATTTTCGGTTATCGCTGCCATATTGCCTGTGCTGCTGCCCATTTTGCTGGTTCTGCTGGCAGTCAAGATATTTCGTGATTAGAGCGTGTTTGAAAATGCTTTCTGACAGCAGTGGGTTCATTTTGAAGTAATCAGTGCCTGATTGCCTTCTCAGAACAGGGCGGAAGAAGCGATGCGGCGGCACTCTTGACTGACGACAACGCAGCGTTGGCGTGAGAAGCAAGTGCTGATTCTTCAGGGATGAATGCGCTGGGGGGGAATGTACGGACTGATATAAATAAAATGCTCCATTGGAGGGAACCAATGGAGCATTTTGAGGGGAGTATAAATATATAAAGGGGGTAAACAGACGATGAAGGATATCTGTTTACAATTGTAATTATAATACTTATTTCCAAAAATTGCAATAGATTAATAGTACCAAAGTACTAAGGATGTTTGGCATATTTTTTGTGCGTTTTTCCCATACTAGTCCTGTAACTGATAACCAAATCGAATTGCCGCTCTCAGCGGCAGGATGAGAGGAAAGAAAATGGACAACAATAATAATTACAACAACAGCACAAACAATTCCGAGAATTGCAAGGACAGCACTCAGAACAATCAGAATCAGAACAACCAGAACAAGAATAACAAGAACAATCAGAATCAGAACAGCCAGAACAAGAACAATCAGAACAAGAATTTCTAAGAGCATTCTGGGAGCAAAGGCACTGCTTATGTTGCAGTGCCTTTGTTGCTGTGTCCCGGACGCCGTCCCTCTTCTCCATTCTCCCCTGCTGTCCTGGAAGACCCCCAAGCCACTTGGCGCTATGGTCTGAACAGCAACGGCTCCTTTTCTGATGGAAGAGGTGAGAAATATCCGTACTTTACATATTGAATAAAAGATTGTATACTTAAAGGCAAAAGTGAGGTTAAGTATGCGTAAATATGAATTGATAGCTCCCTGCCATTTTGGGCTGGAATCGGTGCTGAAAAGGGAAATTCATGATTTGGGATATGATATTACGGATGTGGCGGATGGCAGGGTGACATTTTTTGGCGATGAAGAGGCTCTGTGCAGGGCCAATATTTTTCTGCGTTCGGCGGAACGAATTCTGCTGAAGGCAGGAAGTTTTCATGCGGAGAGTTTTGAAGAGTTGTTTCAGGGAACAAAATCCCTCCCCTGGGAGGAATACATTCCAAAGGACGGCAGGTTTTGGGTTGCGAAAGCTGCTAGCGTCAAATCAAAACTTTTCAGCCCTTCTGATATTCAGTCCATCATGAAAAAAGCCATGGTGGAGCGGCTGAAAGAAGTATATCATGTCAATTGGTTTCCAGAGGACGGCGCCAATTATCCTGTGCGTGTATTTTTGCTGAAAGACCAGGTGACAGTGGGGTTGGACACGACGGGGGAATCCCTTCACAAGCGAGGCTATCGAAAACTGACTGTGAAAGCGCCCATTGCGGAAAATCTTGCGGCGGCATTGATTATGCTGACGCCCTGGAACGGCGGGAGGATTTTGGTGGATCCCTTCTGCGGCGGCGGGACGATTCCCATTGAAGCGGCCATGATGGCTGCTGGCATAGCGCCTGGTATGAACAGGAATTTTCTGGCCGGGGAATGGACTGGGGTAGTGGGGAAGGAAGTATGGCAGGATGCGTTGGAAGAAGCGAAGGATCTTGTGAATCTGAGTGTGAAAACGGATATTCAGGGATATGATATAGATGATCATATGGTGGAAATTGCCAGGGAAAATGCCAGGTTGGCCGGTGTGGATAAGCTGATTCATTTTCAGAGGCGGGGCGTGGAACAGCTTAGTCATTCCAAAAAATACGGCTTCCTGATTTGTAACCCGCCATATGGGGAACGCTTACAGGATAAGGAAGAGCTTCCCAAACTGTATCAAACCATTGGAGAGAGGTTTGAGGCGCTGGATTCCTGGAGCATGTATCTCATTACGGCATATGAGAACGCAGAGAGGGACATTGGGCGTAAGGCGGATAAGAACAGGAAGATTTACAATGGCATGATGAAGGCATATTATTATCAGTTTTTGGGGCCAAAGCCGCCGAAGCAATAGATGGGGCGGGAACGGGAACAGGAGGAGAACAAATGATTTTTGCCACGGGAAACGAAGATAAAATGAAGGAAATCAGGATGATTATGGGAGAAGACCATGGGAAAGTTTTGTCTATGAAGGAAGCGGGAATTCAAATAGACATAGAGGAAAATGGAACCACCTATGAGGAAAACGCCCTGATTAAGGCCCGGGCGGTGGCAAAACGAGTCCATGACCTTGTATTGGCGGATGACTCCGGTTTGGAGATAGATTTCCTGAATGGGGAACCGGGAGTCTACTCTGCCAGGTATCTGGGCGAAGATACTTCCTACAGAGTGAAAAACGCTAAGCTGCTGAAACGCCTGGAGGGGGTGTCAGAGGAAAAGCGGACGGCAAGATTTGTCTGTGCCATAGGGGCTGTTTTTCCTGATGGGAGAGAAGTGACTGTAAGAGCGGCTGTTGAGGGAAGAATTGATTATGAAGAGAAGGGGAAGAACGGGTTTGGGTATGATCCCATTTTTTATGTGCCTGAGTTGGGAAAAACAACGGCGGAGATGACGGAGGAGGAGAAAAACAGCATCAGTCATCGGGGAAAGGCGCTTCGTATGCTGAAAGAAGAATTAGGGAAAAATCTATGAAGATATTGATTGTCAGTGACACCCACAGGAAAAATGAAAATTATTTTAATGTAGTTCGTATGCAGGCGCCCGATATGGTGATTCACTGTGGCGATGCGGAAGGGTGTGAAGATGAACTGGCCGAAGCGGCAGACTGTCCTTTTCATATTGTGTTGGGAAATAATGACTTTTTTTCTCGACTTCCCAGGGAGCTGGTCTTGGAGATAAAGGGATTGAAAGTACTGGTAACACATGGACATAATTATTATGTGTCCATGGGAAATGAGAACATAAAACGTGAGGCGGCAGCCAGGGGAATGGATATTGTGGTGTATGGACATACACACAGGCCGGTTGTGGACAGGGGAAGCGGCGTCATTGCCGTGAATCCGGGAAGCATCTCCTATCCCAGACAGGAGGGGCACAGGCCGTCTTACATCATGATGGAGGCCCGGGAGGGAAAGGCGAAATTTACCATAAAATACATAGGACTTTGAGCTGGTCCATATTGACAATCCTGTTGGCGAATTGTATATCCATTTCCTGCATTATGAAAAGTAACAGTTCACCAGCCGATATAAGCAGCCGAAAATTGCGCCTGGACGAATTTTCGGCTGCTTATATTGGCTGAGGGAACGCCGCATAAATTCATCAGAAGTTGACCGTTATAATGCAGGCTATTTAGGATAAAATACGTTGCTTATTGTATCAATTTGTCTCGGAATTGTGTATGCAATAAGGTAAAATATTACATGATTTTGGAAAAAAATAATTGCGGTGTCGTATGGAAAAGGTTGACAATTTTTGGGGGGATGATAGAATATAGAGAAGAAAATTCAGACAGCATCCGGAGGGTACATAATGTAAACCGGAAAATCATTGAGGGAGGATTTTACATGAAGAAATCAGCACTTATGGCAATACTGTGCATGTTATGGGGCGCTTGTCCAGCGTCTGTGTCGGCGCAGGAAATACAATTACAGGAACCGGACGGCGGCAGGTTGGAGTGCCTGACAGAGGAGGGGGAGGAAGAGGCAGAACTTTTGATGCAGGCGTCGGGTGTATTTTCACATACGCCGTATAAAGACGCGAAATACAGTTTGACGTACAGAATTGATTTAAGTGGGGTAAGAATCATTGGATACAGCGGTAAGGCTGAGGGAGAACTGGTCATACCGGCTGAAATAGACGGAGTTACAGTATATGCAATAGAATATGGAGCATTACGGGACTGCGGCGGGTTTACAGGCAGTTTGAAGCTGCCGGAGGGGCTTACCAGCATTGGGGATTATGCCTTTTCGGGCTGCAAAGGGTTTACAGGGAATCTGGAATTGCCGGAAAGTCTTACCCGTATAGGGAATTATGCTTTTAGAAATTGCGGGTTTACAGGAAATCTGGAACTGCCGGAGGGGCTTACCAGTGTAGGAAATTCAGCTTTTATATATTGCGGGTTTACAGGAAATCTGGAATTGCCGAAAAGTCTTATCAGTATAGGGAATTATGCCTTTTCGGGCTGCAAAGGGTTTACAGGAAGCTTGAGACTGCCGGAAAGTCTCACCAATATTGGGGATTATGCTTTTGCGAGTTGCGCTGGTTTTTCAGGTAGCTTGGAACTGCCGAAAGGTCTTACCGGCATTGGAAATGATGTTTTTTCAAATTGTGGTTTTACAGGCAGCTTGAAGCTGCCGGAAGGTCTTATCAATATAGGGAATTCCGCTTTTGCGCATTGCAAAGGGTTTACGGGAAACCTGGAACTGCCGGAGGGTCTTACCAGTATAGGGAATTCTGCTTTTACAGAGTGCGGCTTTACAGGCAGCTTGAAGCTGCCAAAAGGTCTTATCAGTATAGGGAATTCTGCTTTTGGGTATTGTAAAGGGTTTACGGGAAACCTGGAACTGCCGGAAGGCCTTACCAGCATTGGAGATTATACTTTTGCGAATTGCGTTGGTTTAACAGGTAGCCTGGAATTACCAAAAGGTCTTACCAGTATAGGAAATTCTGCTTTTTCGGGCTGCAAAGGGTTTACAGGAAATCTGGAACTGCCGGAAGGTCTTACCAGTATAGGAAATTCTGCTTTTTTGGGCTGCAAAGGGTTTACAGGAAACCTGGAACTGCCGAAAGGCCTTACCGACATTGGGGATTATACTTTTGCGAATTGCGTTGGTTTTACAGGCGGCTTGAAGCTTCCGGAAGGCCTTGCCAGCATTGGCTCCTCCGCTTTTGAGATGTGTTATGATTTTACCAGCATTGTTATCCCGGAAAGTGCAACAAGTATAGGAACAGGGGCATTCCGATACTGTGGCGGCGTGACGGGCGTCAGTATTCCGGCGGGCATGAACACTGTAGGGGCGCAGGCGTTTGCGGGCTGCGTCGGACTGACAAATGTATACTTTGGAGGAAGCCCGGGGCAGTGGGCGTCCATAGCCATTGAGCCTGACAATGAATTACTGACAGGAGCCAACATCTATTATAATACCTATTACGCAAGCGGCGACAGTATGCCTGCTCTGACCGACAATGGGATTCCTGTAGCGGTTCTCTCACCGGCCGCAGGTCCTGCGGAAAGCAGCAATTTGGACCGTCAGGAATATTCCACATATGGTACTCCTGTCAATTCCTATCTTTATGACAATGGCAGCGGCTTAACGAGAGTGGAATATACATGGGGCAAGGTTGTAATAGAGAACTATGACCCTTTTTTCCAATATCAGTCGGGGTATACCTTAGAGCCGGAGCTGCCTTTGTGGGGTGGATTTTTTGCTGGTGAAAAATACAATTTCCTGATTTTTGGGCAGAACAATCCAGAGGAAGACGATACCAGGGAAGTCATCCGTGTGGTAAAATATGACAAAAACTGGAACCGTATCAGTCATGTGAGTCTGTATGGCGCAAATACCATAGCTCCCTTTGCTTTCGGTAGCCTTCGCTGTGACGAATACGGCGGGATGCTTTATGTACATACGTGCCATCGGATGTACAAAAGTGATGATGGGCTGAACCATCAGGCAAGTATGACCTTTTCTGTACGGGAAGTCGATATGAAGATAACAGATTCTGCCTTTGGAACAGAGAGCGGCTATGTGGGCCATTCCTTTAATCAGTTCCTGCTGGTGGACGCAGAGAGGAATATTGTTATCTTTGACCAGGGAGACGCTTATCCCCGTTCCGCCTTCTTTCAGCGCTTTGAGATAAAGGCCGGAAAGAATATGTTCTATATTCATGGTAAGGTTTCCATATCTGATGAGCTGGATGTAAAGGTATTTCCAGGTGAAATTGGGGACAATGAAACCGGCGCGTCGCTGGGGGGATTGGCGGAAACAGAGTCAGGGTATCTGGCTGCCTATAATTATAGCGAGTCAGCCGCAGCTGATTTTCGCAGTATCTACATATCGTATATCCCCAAAGAGAATATCTCTTTGGAGGGGATGCGCACATGGTCTTCTGCTTCTGCCATAGGCGGAACTCCGGTGATAGCCTCCATGGGCCAGGAAGGCGGTTATGTACTCTGGAATAATTATGTAAGTGGACAACCTGTCATCAATTATGTCCGCTATGACGCACAGGGCAATATATCACAGGTACAGGCCGATGAAAATCTGCGCCTTTCTGACTGTCAGCCTATAGTTTATCAGGGCAAATTGGTATGGTATGTGACAGCTGGCTCTGCCCCTGTGTTTTATACCATTCCCATCCAGGGGGAGGCACCGGGATTAGAGGGGCTTGCGCAGGGCCCTGACGGCGGCTGGTATTATTACAGGAATGGTGTGGTGGACACATCTTTTTCAGGGCTTGTACCCAATGAGACAGGCTGGTGGTGTGTGGAGAACGGAAGTATCAATTTTGGCCGCACCGGGCTTGTAAATGACCCCAATGTGGGTTGGTGGTATGTGGAAAATGGAAGTATCAACTTTGGCTACACCGGACTTGTAAATGACCCCAATGTGGGCTGGTGGTATGTGGAAAATGGAAGTATCAACTTTGGCTACACCGGGCTTGTAAATGACCCCAATGTGGGCTGGTGGTATGTGGAAAACGGAAGCATTAACTTCGGCTATACCGGACTTATATGTGACCCCAATGTAGGCTGGTGGTACGTGGAGAACGGAAGCATTAACTTCGGTTATACCGGACTTGTATGTGACCCCAATGTGGGCTGGTGGTACGTGGAGAACGGAAGCATTAACTTTGGCTATACCGGGCT
>CAJUGT010000117.1 GCA_910586435.1 uncultured Acetatifactor sp.
CGCCTACAAAAAGCTTAGACACAGTACTTTTGTGTCTTAGCTTTTGTTGGCGGTTAGTCCGGCGGAGGCGTTGCCCGGGCCGAGCAGCGCTTCCCCCACCCCAGCCGCCGTCCCTTATGCTACTGTCCTTTATGCTGCCGTCCCTTATGCTACTGTCCTTTATGCTGCTGTCCCTTATGCCGCTGTCCTTTATGCTGCTGCCATCTCTTACGGCCAGCAAGCCACTTGGCAATCAGGTCTGAACCGCAACAAGCTATAAAAATTTTAGAATTATGAAAGATTCCATCTATTGACATGAAAAGCGGGACTGGAATATAATCAACAAAGTGACTCTGCGGATGTATGGACTTTTTGGTACTTACACTCCAATATTTCAAATGTGGTTCCGGACGAACAAGCGCATGGAAGGAGCGAATCATGATATCTGATTTCAGTGTGAAAAAGCCATATACGGTGTTGGTGGGGGTGGTCCTGGCGATTATTCTCGGTGTGGTGTCGTTTACCAGGATGACGGCCGATTTGCTGCCCAATATCAGTCTTCCGTATGTGATTGTAATGACCACATATCCCGGCGCAAGTCCGGAGACAGTGGAAGCGGCGGTAACGCAGCCGGTGGAGGCCGCCATGGCCACAGTGAGCAATATTGAGAGCGTCAGCTCCGTCTCTAACGAAAATTATTCCATGGTAATTCTTGAATTTGCCCAGACAGCGGATATGAACGCAGTATCTTTGGAGATTCGGGAGAGCCTGGATCAAATCAAAAGTTATTGGAACGATTCTATTGGAAACCCCATTATTATGAAATTGAATCCGGATATGCTTCCCGTGATGATTGCGGCCGTGGGCGTGGAGGGCATGGATTATGCCCAGATTAGTACATATGCCCAGGAATCCATTATGCCGGAATTGGAGAGCATTGAAGGCGTTGCCAGTGTCAGTGCCACCGGCCTGTTGGAAGAGAGTGTGAATGTCATTATCCGGCAGGAAAAGGTGGATGCCGTCAATGAGAAGATATTTGCCGCCATTGACGATAAAATGCAGGAGGCACGCAATGAGCTTGAGGACGGCCGGGAGGCGCTGGAAGAAGGCAGACAGGAATTAGCCGACGGCAGGAAAGAACTGGACGATGGCAAGAAGGAGATTGCCGACGGGAAAGCCGAACTGGAAGACGGCAAACAGGAATTGAACAACAAGAAATCAGAGACGGCGGAAACTCTGGCCAATACCAAGAAAGACCTGCTTACGGCCAAAGCGGATTTGGAGGCCGCCAAGATAAATTTTACCACAAACCTGACCACTGCAAGGGAACTGAACGAAGGTATTGCCAGGATAAATGCCCTGACGGATATACTGGTCAACGCTCCGGAACAATATCTGCGCTTGTGCCAGGCAGTGCTGTCCGGCACGGCGGATGGCAATGTGGAGGCGGTGGAGCAGGCAAAATGGCAGATACAAGAGTTCAAAGCGGCATATCTTGGCAGTGAGATCATTCAGCAGATGAAAGGAGTGGACAGCGGACTGGATGAATTGCTGCTGGGACTTGAGGGAATGGATTGGAGTGACAGCAATCAGTTTGTATCCGTAACAGCAGTGCTTACATTAATGTCGCAAAGCGGCGCAAACCAGATTATCGCCCAGAGAGAAAGCCTTGAAAACGCGCTGAATTCCCTGACAAACGGTCTGGGGCTGGACGCGTATACCAATATTGCGGAGGAAGCCATCCGCACAATGGATGAACAGCTGGCCATGGTGGACGCAGGGCTTGTGGAAGTGGAAAAGGGACAGTTGGAGGCTGCGCTTGGATTTGCGGAGGCGAATTCTCAGATTGCTCTTGGGGAATATCAGATGAAGCTGGCGGAATCTCAGCTGGACAGTGCTCTGGAACAGATAGAAAAGGGGGAGGAACAGCTAAAAGAAGCGGAGGAACAGATTGAGGATGGTTTGAAACAGCTGGAAGAAGCCAAAGAATCCGCCTATGAACAGGCGGATATGACAGGTATCCTGACGGTTGAAACTGTGAACGGATTGCTGACAGCACAGAATTTTTCCATGCCTGCGGGGTATGTGACAGAAGAGGGCATAAGCTACATGGTGAGGGTGGGCGACAAGCCCTCCACTGTGGAGGAATTACAGGCATTGCCCCTGATGGATATGCACATGGACAATGTACCTGTGATTACTTTACAGGATGTGGCGGATGTTTTTTATACAGATAACTCTTCCTCTATTTATACCAATGTGGATGGCAGTGCCGGCGTTATGCTCACCATCCAAAAGCAGACGGGATATTCCACAGGGGAAGTCTCGGATTTGCTGGGGGTACGCTTTGGGGAATTGATGGAGGCGGACAGCGCTCTTTCCCTGGTGACTCTCATGGATCAGGGCATCTACATCGACCTGGTGATGGACTCCATTCTCAATAATATTTTGTTTGGAGCGGTGCTGGCGATTATCATTCTCCTGGTATTTTTAAAGGATGTCAGACCCACGTTGGTAGTGGCGTTTTCCATTCCTATCAGCCTTGTGACAGCCATTGTGTGCATGTATTTCAGCGGTGTCACCCTGAATATTATCTCTTTGTCAGGACTGGCGCTGGGAATCGGAATGCTGGTGGACAATTCTATCGTAGTAATTGAGAATATATACCGCCTGCGGGGGGAGGGGTATTCTGTAAAAGAAGCCGCCATGTCAGGCGCCGGGGAAGTGGCGGGCGCAATCCTGGCATCCACCCTGACAACGGTTTGCGTATTCCTGCCCATAGTATTTACAGAAGGGGTAACAAGACAGCTCTTTGTGGATATGGGACTCACCATTGCCTATTCATTACTGGCAAGTCTGGTGATTGCTTTGACTGTTGTGCCCGCTATGTCTTCCAAAATGCTGGTGAAGACAAAGGGGCAGAAGGAAAGTAAATTTTTCGGTATTCTGATAAAAGGATATGGGAAACTGCTTTCCGGGGCTTTGAAGGTGAAACCATTGGTCCTTGTGCTGGTGCTGATTCTTCTGGTGGGAAGTGTTCTGCTGGCACTTACCAACGGTACGGCGTTTATGGCAGATATGGATTCCACTCAGCTGACGGTGAGTATTACGCTTAAGGAGGACGCCACGCTGGAAGAGACAGGGGCGCTCACGGACCAGGTGGTGGAAGCGATTTTATCCATTGAAGATGTGCAAAATGTGGGAGCTATGACAAACAGCTCTACAATGTCTCTCATGGGAGGAGTAGGCGGTGGGGGCAGCACCAACGCAACCACGGTTTATGTGGTCACAAAAGAAGAGAAAACCATGAGCAATGAAGAAATTGCCAAACTCATTCTGGATAAAACGCAGGGACTGGAAGCGGAAATTACCATAGATACGTCCAGCATGGATATGAGCGCCATGGGAGGCAGCGGCATATCCATTCAGGTGAGAGGACGGGATTTGGATACTTTGCGGCGTATTGCGGCAGACGTTGCGCTTATCATAGAAAGTGTGGAAGGAACGGTGGATGTCAGTGACGGACTGGAGGAAGCGGACGAAGAACTGCGCATTTCCATTCGCCGTGAGGAAGCGGTTCATTACGGACTTACGGTAGCGCAGGTATTCAGCCAGATTTATGGCAAACTGGCCAGCGCTAATGTGGCCACCACTCTTGAGGCTGCGGATAAGGATTTCAGTGTATATGTCATGAACGGGAATGACATAACCCTCACCAGGGAGCTGGTGAAGACATTGGAAATAGACGGTACCAACCAGGAGGGGGAGAAAGTAAAGGTACCCCTGTTGGAGATTGCGTCTTTTGAAGAGACGGAAGCTTTGTCTTCTATTAGCCGTGTGGATCAGACCAGGTATGTCTCTGTATCCGCAGGCATTGCGGAAGAATACAATATCGGTCTGGTCGCTGCGGATGTGGATGCGAAACTGGCGAATTATAAGCTGCCGGCGGGATATCGTCTGGTATCTTCCGGGGAAAACGAGATGATTACAGATGCCATGGAACAGATTGAACTGATGCTGGTTCTTGCAATATTGTTTATGTATCTCATCATGGTGGCGCAGTTTCAGTCCCTGCTTTCGCCGTTTATCATTATGTTTACCATTCCCCTTGCGTTTACGGGTGGTTTTTTCGGCCTGTATATCAGCGGCAGCGAGGTAAGTGTCATTGCCATGATTGGCTTTGTCATGTTGGCGGGTGTGATTGTGAATAATGGCATTGTGCTCATTGACTATATGAATCAGCTGCGGCAGGGTGGAATGGAAAAGCGGCAGGCCATTCTTACCGCAGGGAAGACCAGGCTGCGGCCGGTGCTGATGACTGCGCTGACCACCATATTGGCACTGTGTACCATGGTGTTCAGCGATGATATGGGTTCTGAAATGGCCAAACCCATGGCGGTTGTGACCATTGGCGGACTCACCTATGGCACGCTTCTGACACTGGTGGTCATTCCCTGCATCTATGATTTGTTCAGCAGGGAAAAGAAGCGCAGGCAGGAAGAAGTGGTATCACAGGAATAGAAATAATATAAGTGAATGATGAGGGAAAGGTCGGTTTCTTGCGGCTTTTCCCTTTTTACGTCAGGGAATGAATTTTCAAACACGCTCAGAGGCATGGAAAGCGCATGAAAGCACCCTGGAGGCCAATAAGCGAACAGTACATGACACTTTAACAGAGCAATTTGTCAAAGGGAAAAACAGTTGTGCAAATAGCCAAAACATGATACTATTAAGCATGACAGAGTAAGGACGTGGGAATGGAAGACGCATAGAAAACCGCGTACATAAAAATAGAAAGGAAAAGGGTGAATGAGTATGGAGAGAACAGTGAAAGTAACGGGAAAAGCTAAAGTAGCCGTAAGGCCGGACAGGATTCGGCTGATGATTACGGCAAAGGGGGAGAAGGCCAGTTATGAGGAGGCTTTGGGGCAGTCGGCGGAACAGGCAAAGCTTTTATGGGAGTGTTTTGAAGGATTGGGGTTTCAGAGGTCTGATTTGAAGACCGTGTCATTTCAAGTGCATACCAAATATGAGAATTGCAAAGAGAAAGGGAACTGGAAACAAAAATTTGTCGGATATGAATTTCGGCAGGAGCTTAAGATTGAATTTGGTGTGGACAATCAAATGCTGGCCAAAATATTGCATGGTCTGGCCCACAGTACGGTTGAACCGGAATTTCATATTGTGTATACCGTGAAGGATGAGGAGTCGGTGAAAAATCATCTGCTTGGAAAGGCTGTGGAGGATGCGAAAACAAAGGCACAGGTGCTCACAGAAGCAGCAGGTGTGAAATTGGGCAAGATGATAAGCATAGATTATTCCTGGGAGGAGATGGAGATTGTCTCTCGGCCCAGGGGACGAATGATGGCATTGGCTGCAAGCGGGGATGCGGTTGCGGACACATGCGAAATGGATGTGGAACCGGAGGATATCAGTGTGTCGGATCATGTGACGGTGGTTTGGGGAATTGAGTAGGCGGGAAAGAGGTATGAAAGATGGGCAAAACTGTTTTGGTAGTGGATGATGACGCAATGAATCTAAGGATGGCGGCGCATGTTCTGAAGAAATCCTATGATGTAATTCTGGCGGATTCCGGTGCGGAGGGGCTGGAAAAATTGAAGGAGAACAAAGTGGATCTGGTTCTTCTGGACATTGAAATGCCTGAGATGAACGGAATTGATGTGTTCCGGCAGATTTTGGCAGAACATGTGGAGGTATTGGTTGTTTTTCTGACGGCGTCCGGCGATAAGAAGGATGTCATGGAGGCGATTAAGTTAGGCGCTGTCGACTATATTAAGAAGCCGTTTCTGCCCAAAGATCTTGTGGAACGAGTCTCAAAAGTCCTGGAGCGTGTTTGAAAATTGCTTTCTGACAGCTGTGTGTTACAATTTGTGGTAGATTGGACCCGAATGAGGGAGGCGTGGTGGGCTGCGTTGACCGAGTGAGAGCCAAATATACCACAAAGTGGGGCGTGTAGATGGCGGGAATGAATTTTCAAACACGCCCTGGGCCATGGAGAAATAACCATAATGGGGAAAAGGAGAGTAGCATGAGCAAACCGACGATGACAAAACATGCGGAAGAACAGATGGGCATTCATCTGATGATGGCGGGGATTGCGAGTGTTTTCGGCGTTCTGCTGATTCTGGCTACATTTGTCATGGCATGGGAGCAGTGGATGGTGCCATTGATTGCGGCAGGCATTTTTGCGCTTTGGGGGCTGCATATCGGCAGGACAATATCGGAGCATGCCTATGAATATGTATGCGCCGGAGTTATGTCGGTTGAATTTTTCTATTTTGGCGCCCATGGGGACTGGCTGTATGATACTGCTGTCATAGTATGTATTTTGCTTTTTATGCTGGCTTTTTTGAATAAAACGCAGATTTTGTATCTGGTGGGTATTGTGTATGTGCTGCTTCTTTTTTATCATATCTTTTTTTTGCGAACCATAGGTCCCGGCATGGGGGCGGAAAATCTGGTCCGGCTGGGATTGGGGGTGGCTGGAACAGGTGGCGCCATGCTGCTTTCAGATACTGCCATCAAACGCCGAAGAGAGGAAAGAAAAGAACTTACCGAGATGGCGGGGCTTTTTGAGGACGCAAAGCGTCAGAATGCGGAGTTTCTCTCTAAAGTGTCCCATGTGTTGCGGACTCCTATTAATATGGTGACAGGAATCAGTGAAGTTGCGCTTTCTCAGGAGACTACGACACAACTGTGGGACAGTGTCCGTTCCATACAAATGGCGGGCAGACGCCTGTCAGGGCAGATTGGGGATATTTTGGATTATACCGAAATTGTGGGGAATACATTGGTGGTGACAGAGGAGGAATATATGCCGTCCTCTTTGGTCAACGATGTGATTGCCTCTGCCGTTACATACAACGGAGAGAAGAAGTTGGAGTTGGTTTTCGACATCAATCCGCAGCTGCCGGCAATTTTGATTGGGGATGCGGAGAAAATCTCCCGGGTTTTAAGTATTCTTATACGAAACGCCATTCAGTACACGGAAAAAGGCGGTGTTTATCTGTATATAGGATTTCGTCAGGAGAGTTATGGTCTGAATCTGGACATTACGGTCTCTGATACAGGGGTGGGAATGACACCTTCTCAGATTGCAGGGACTTATGATGATTTTTACCAGGGAAATGACGGAGACGGGCATTATCTGGGAGGTCTTGGTCTGGGAATACCCATTGCCAGGGGCCTTTTGCGCGCAATGGAGGGGTTTATTCATTATCGCAGTAAGGAAAATCACGGTACTCAAATACATATTTCGATACCCCAGGGTGTGGCTGATTCCACCCCGGGTATGGCCATTTCCGATCCTAAGCAGATCTGTGCGGCGTGTTATTTTAAACAGGATAAGTATGATTGCGGCGAAGTGAGGCAATATTACGATGCCATGATACTGCATATGGCGGAGGGGCTTGGAATTCAGGCATACCGGGCATACCATTTCGGGGATCTGGAAAAGCTGTTAAACAGTTGCTGCCTGACACACTTATTTCTTTCACAGGAGGAATACAAAGAGAATATCTCTTATTTTGAAGAACTGAGCAAGGGAATCTGTGTAGCGATAGTTGCGGAGAAAGAGTTCTCTCTGGCAGAAGGAAGCGGTCTGGTTCTGATACATAAACCATTTTTCGCGCTGTCCGTTGTAAATCTGTTCAATGGTGTCACCCACGGAAAGGATGCGTGGGAGAATGTGATGACAGACAGAGAAATCTTCTGTGAGGGAATGCGTGTGCTGGTGGTTGATGACGAAGAAATGAACCTTGTGGTGGCCAGAGGGATTCTGGGAAGCTACGGGATGCAGGTGGATACCTGCCAGAGCGGAGCCTCGGCGCTGGAGCGGTGTAGTGGAACAATGTATGATATGATATTTCTGGATCATATGATGCCCGGCATGGATGGTGTGGAGACTTTGAAGCGCCTCCGTGCCATGAAAGGGGGAAACAATCAGAATTTGCCCATAATTGCTCTGACAGCCAATGCCATCAGCGGCGCAAGAGAAATGTTTAAACGGGAAGGATTTACGGAATTTGTGCCAAAGCCCATAGAGCGTTCGGTACTGGAAAGGGTACTGCGCAGAGTTCTGCCAAAGATTTCGCAGGAAGGCAGGAAATGTACGCCGGAGGGGGCAGATTTGCGCGCCGAAGCCAATCTGGGAGATGGGGATGCGGCAGTCGGAGGGGCAGAGAAGACTCCGGATGGTGGAATGGGGGCAGCTTTGGGGACAAAGGAAATATCCCAGTGTACCGGGGAATCAGACCATAATCAGGATATATCGCTGCCGTCACGGGATTTGGATGATGTGCTGGAACGGCTGCGGCAGTTTGGGATTAATGTGGAGATGGGATTGGGGTATTGCGGCGGTGAGGAGGAATTCTATCTGGAAATGCTGCAAATGTATTGTGATCAAAATGAGGCAAAACGTGTGGAGCTGGCACAATTGTGCCAACAGGGAGACTGGAAAACCTATGTGCTTAAAGTACACGCATTGAAAAGTACTTCACTGACCATTGGGGCGGAAGAACTCTCGGAACAGGCCAAGGCACTGGAATTGGCGGGAAAAGGGGGCGATATGGCGTTTATTTTGGAGAATAATGAAAGAATGCTTCAGCTATATGAATCAACCTGTAAATATGTCATGGAGAATGTGTCCATGAGAAACCGGGGCCTGCAATTTAAGTGAGGAAGGAGTGCGTTGTGCTCAGAAAATTTTTACAACCCATTTTGGATGATAAGGTAAATTTGCAGGAGCGGATATTCCGCCTGATTGCAGGCATAGGTGTAATCGCTCTGGTGCTTATGCTGTTGAGCAAACTGTTCACGGGTGAAAATATCTCAAACTTGCTGGTGCTGACGGGATGTATTCTGTGCATTATTTTGTCCGGCGCATTTTTTGTCAGAAAAAATAAAGTTAATTTGGGCGCTACGGTGGTGGCCATATTGCTGGTGGTGTTTCTTCCGCTGAACTTTTTTATGGCGGGCGGCATGTATGGCGGGGCGCCTTTGTGGTTTGTGTTTGTCTTTGTCTATATCAGTCTGACTCTTTACGGAATCCGGCGGCTTGTTTTTCTGCTGCTGGGAGCGGCAGAGGCTGTCACCTGTTATTATGTTTCCTTTTATTATCCCGAGTATATTATGCAGCATACTTTGAGCATGGCTTATCTGGATTCCGTCTTGTCCGTGATTCTGGTAGGCGCCCTGGCCAGTGTCATGATTCTGTTTCAGAACCGCATTTATCAGGAAGAAAACAGGATTTCCAACCGACAGAAAAAAGAGATTGAAGAATTGAATAAGGCGGAAAACCATTTTTTTTCCAGTATGAGTCATGAAATCCGGACACCCATTAATACCATTATTGGCCTGAATGAGATGATACTGCGCAGTGAAGTTTCGGACGATATTGCGGAGAATGCCAGAAATATTCAGGGAGCCAGCAAAATGCTGCTCACATTAATCAATGATATTCTGGATTTGTCCAAGATTGAATCCGGGAAAATGGATATTGTAAAGGTACCATATGAGACGGGTGCTCTTTTTTCGGAGATAATCAATATGATATGGATCAAAGCCAGGCAGAAGGGACTGGAATTTCATCTGGATGTGGATTCTTCCATGCCCAGTATGCTTTGCGGCGATGAAGTGCGGATAAAACAGATATTGATTAATGTATTAAATAACGCTGTAAAATATACGAAGGAAGGATCGATAACATTGCTGGTGCGCTGTGAACGCAAAGCCGAAGATAAGGTGAAGGTTTATTATTCCGTGAAAGATACGGGCCAGGGAGTGAAGAAAGAGGACATTCCCTATCTGTTTAACGCGTTTCATAGGGTGGATGAGAAGAAGAACCGCCATATCGAGGGGACAGGGCTTGGTCTGAGCATAGTAAAACAGCTTGTGAACCTCATGGGGGGTGAAATCAGCGTCAACAGTGTGTATACCAAAGGCTCCACCTTTCTGATTACATTGGAGCAGGAGATTGTGGATGAGACGGAGTTGGGGATATTTACATTGGAATCCCGTATGCGGAAACAAAGCAAAGCCCATTATAAGCAGAGCTTTGAGGCGCCGGAGGCCAGGCTGCTGATTGTAGATGACAACTCCATGAACCTGATGGTGGCAAAAAAGCTGCTTTCGGACACGAAAATAAAAATAGATACTGCGGAAAGCGGCGAAGAGTGTCTGAAGATGACCCAGACGAAGCATTATGACGGGATTTTAATGGATCATCTGATGCCGGGAATGGATGGGATAGAATGTCTTCACGCAATTCGCGCGCAGACAGCGGGGCTTTGCAGGGAAGTGCCGGTGATTGCTCTGACCGCCAACGCAGGCAGTGAAAATCAGCTATTGTATCGAAAAGAGGGATTCAACGGATATCTGGCAAAGCCTGTCAGCGGGGCTTTGCTGGAAGCGGCGGTGATTAAGATTCTGCCTAAGGAAATGGTTCTGCTCAACGAAGATGCCATGCAGTCGGAACTTGGAAAGGACGTTCTGGTATTTGACCAGAGAAAACGGGTTCCTCTTATGGTGACAACGGACAGTGTGTGCGATTTGCCGGAAGGAATGGCAAAGAGATTGGGAATATCAGTCAATCCTTATTTTGTATGTACGGAGCATGGGCGGTTTCTGGATGGAAGGGAGCTGGAGACGGATGATCTGCTGGATTATCTGTACAAAGGGAAAAAGGGAGCGTCCAAAGCGCCGGATGTGTCTCATTATGAAAGTTTCTTTGCGGAGAAACTTACAGAAGCCCAGAATATCATACATATTGCCATGGCGGAGCATGCCAGTGAAGGATATGGGCATGCCTGCGAGGCGGCGAAATCTTTTGAGAATGTGACGGTGATTGACTCAGGACATCTGTCCAGCGGTATGGGATTGGCGGCTCTGTATGCCGCTTATATGGTTGGGCAGAATGCTTCGTCCCAGGAGATTGTCCAAAAAGTGGAGAGTCTGAAGAATGATATATGCACATCATTTATTGTCAACAATACCCAGATGCTGTATCGGGGAGGCAGGGTATCCAAAGAGATTCATGTCCTGTGCAATACTCTTTTGCTTCATCCTGTCATTGTGCTTCAAAAGAGCAGAATGACGGTGGGGGGGATACGGATGGGGAGTTTTCGCCATGTATCCAAACAATATATCCGTGCTGCGTTGAGAAATGCGAAAGAGATTGACAGACGTATTCTGTTCCTGACCTACGCAGGCATGGATGAGAAGAGCCTGGAAGAAATTCAGGAGATGATTCGGGAATATTGTCCTTTTGATAAGATATATCTTCAGAAGGCATCCTCTGCTATTGCCTGCAATTGTGGGGCAGGTTCCTTCGGATTGCTCTTTATGAAGAACCGGGGGAAATGAGAGGGTCTTATGTTAAAATTTATGAAAGTGATCGGTGTGATTTTTCTGGCAGTTGTTCTGGCCGCATGTGGGCAGGACAGTTCCCTGAGTCATTCCTATGAATCGGATTTGGAATATGTTCTGGAAAAAGGGGTGCTTGTGGTGGGGGTGACGGAATTTGAACCGCTGGATTATGAGTGTGATGGGGAATGGGTTGGATTTGACGCGGAAATGGCGGCGCTGTTTGGAATCAGCCTTGGGGTGGCGGTGGAATTTGTGGAAATTGACTGGAACAAAAAGACGGCGTTATTGCGCAATGGAACCATTGACTGTGTATGGAACGGAATGACGTTATCCGCAAGGAACCGGGATGAGATGGAGTGTACGATGGCATATCTGAACAATAGCCAGATGATTGTGGTGCCGTTCCTGAGCGCAGGAAGGCGAAGGGCTGTGGAAGATTGTATGCACCTGCTCTTTGCAGTGGAGGCCGGTTCCGCAGGAGAACACGAATTGAGAGACAGAAATTATCGGTATACATCTACAAAAACCCAGAGGGAAGCCTTGGAGCGGGTTGCTTCCGGCAAGGCGGACGCCGCAGTGGTGGACGGGGTCATGGCGGGAGCCATGCTGGGAGAGGGCGGACAGTTTTCGGATCTGATTATGGCGGATATATTAAACAGTGAGGAATTCGGCGTTGGATTTCGGCAAGGATCGGACTTGGCGGAAGAGGCAAATGCCTTCCTGACAGAGTGCCGTCAGAATGGGGTAATCTACGATATTGCGGAAAAATACGGGTTGCAGGAAATGGTGATAGCGCCAAGTGGCTTGTGAATTTGCGAAAGGGACGGCGGCCGGGGCGGGGGAAGCGCTGCTCGGCCCGGGCAACGCCTCCGCCGGACTAACCGCCAACAAAAGC
>CAJUGT010000118.1 GCA_910586435.1 uncultured Acetatifactor sp.
AAAAGACGCCTGCTTATGCAAGCATCCTTTGATGTTATCCGTATATTATTTTTTTTAGTGTGCTTTGTGCCAGTCCGTATTGCTTCGACAGTGCTTCCATAGAATATCCGTTTTTAAAAAGAAACTGTATTTCCTTATTTCTCTTTTGATAGAATTTACGTGAACCACTGACTGAACCCCATTCCTCTTTGGCTGATGTCTTGGGAATATATAGCACACATCCATTAATATATGTCTGAATCTCTTTTAATAATTTCTCTGGAAGAATTTCTGCTGCATTAATATATTTCATTTTTGTCGCTCCTTATTTACTATTTATAAATAAAGTGCAGATACAGCAGAACATATAGTGTTATTCGCCCATGCAGATTGCTATATGTTCGCTATTCTGCATGGGCAAAGATGTTCTCCCCATTTTGATATAATGCCCATATTTTTCTTTTCATAGAACATTGCTCCTTTCAACTTTTCTTTGACACCATTGGACATATATGTCTATGTAAAAAAGCATTATAACATAAATTATTACATATTTCTACATAAGTTCACCATAATTCCAAACTATCTTCTGTATCAACCCACATTTGCAAGTTACCGTCAAGGGCTAATCGGGCATACTCAAGTGGTTCGTCTATTGCCAACGCGTCTAAAGCGCATTGGGAGCAGTGAGTTGTCCGTAACCCTTCTTTTACTACATTACAATCAATCAGAAGAAAGATGCCCATCAAAGGTTGTTACATCAACGCTGTTGTGGTACATATTGTATTCTGCATATATGAATCTCATATTTTATCTGTTCTTTCTTTGCTGTATCAAAGCCATCGGCACCATGCTGTCCTACATTGACAGACACGAGCAAACAAGCCAGGGCTTTACAGACAACGTGAACGACATTGGGGTCTGAACAGTACCATAAAAGAAAATAAATACAAAAGAGTCGCTTGTATTACAAGCGGTCGTATTGTATAATTTATAGCATCTAACACGAATGCTGTTTTTTATGCACACGGGCGTCCACAGGAAAAAAGCCAGCAGAAGCCCACGGATGACTGACGCAAGAGAGATTCCCTACTGGACTGATTGTCCATAGAATGTATTGAGTACAAGGAAAATGAGATAAAAATTTATAGGAGTGGAATAAATATGAAGAATGACGCATATGCCGGAGGACTTTACGGGTTATTAATTGGTGATGCTCTTGGGGTTCCTTATGAGTTTCACATGGCTGGGGAAATTCCGGCTTATGAAAAGATAGAGATGATACCACCCATGGGATTTGATAAAACATATGGGAATGTGGACGCTGGAACATGGTCCGATGATGGTGCGCAGGCATTGTGTCTGCTGGATAGTCTTCTGGCTTGCGGCATGTTTGATCTGAAGGATTTCTCAGACAGGCTTTCTGGGTGGTATGAAGATGGATTGTGGGCGGTGAATGGTGTAGTTTTTGATGTGGGAATGCAGACAAGTGAGGCGCTCAGTGCCTATCGCTCAGGTCTGAGTCCGGAAAAATGCGGTTTTCTCAGGCCCGATGGCAAGGGAAACGGCGCTTTAATGCGGGTGCTTCCTCTTGCGCTGTGGCATAAGGGGACGGATAAAGATCTGGTACTGGACGCCCATAGCCAATGCCTGATAACACATGGGCATCCCTGTAATCAAGTGTGCTGTGCGTTATATTGTCTTGTGGCAAGGTATTTATTGGGAGGTGCGGATTTTGGAGCAGCCCTCAAGGAGGCCGTTGGCGTGCTGAGGGGGATATATCAGGAGATGCCGATTTATGAAAAGGAACTGGAATGGAGTGTCAGACCGGAAGATGAATGGAAGGGCAGGGGGTCAGGATATGTGGTGGACTGTCTGCGCTCGGCGTTTATGATTATGAAGACTGCGGAATGTTATGAAAATGCCGTAAAATACGCTATTATGTTGGGGGATGACACGGATACAACAGCATGCGTCACAGGTGGGCTTGCTGGAATTCAATACGGTTTTCAGGGCATACCTAAGCGCTGGTATGATGTGCTGAAAGAGAAAGAATCTGTGGAGGAGCTTCTGGGACGGCTATGTAGTGCAGAAGGCTCTAACTGAAATATGGGCTTTATTATAGGTGAAGATACACCATACGGCAGATATGTCTGGGAAGCCTGAAATCTTAGTGCCTGACGCTAAGAAACGGCAAAACAGCGCAAGGCAGAAACATACAAAGGACTTCTGCCTTGACCAGTTCCGCCATGTCCTTTCGTGTACAGTCCGGCGCATAATAAGTATCTCTAAATTGATTTGCCCTATCCCAAATTTTATAAGTTTATTTCTATATCCATCAATACCTTCTTCCGCATTCTAACACTATCACTTTACACTGACTGAAGACTTGCGAGCTGTTCCACTTCTGCAACACTAAGGCCAGAATCCTCTGCAATTTCCTCAATTGTCATTTTTCCTCTTTTCAGCATCCTAAGTGCGGTTTCTTTTTTTGTTTCACTTATGCCTTTGTTTAAAATTCTTCGTGCTTCTGTTTCAATCAAAGCTCCGCCCATCATATCACCTACACCTTTCTGCACATTCTCGTATTTCTGTGCAATTTCTTTAATCACATCACCGGAAAGCTCTATGATTGTCCGCTTATCAAACGCCCCAATCACTTCCTGATGTTCCAATTCATCAAGTCTTTCTAAAATTTGTTGATACTCTGCCTTTAATTCTTCCAGTTTCTGCTCGTTACTATTATACTCTGGAAAACCTTTCTCATGTGAAAAAATATAAAATGGAATCAACATTAGCAGACCTTTTTGAAAAATTTCATCCAGTGAATATGCCTGTACTTTCATAATCGGCACATCATACTGAACCGTCCCGCCCGGTGTAATAATAATATACTTCATTTTATCTGGTGTCTTTTTGTAAGTCCGAAGGTATAGAACTGCCGTATTTGGAAAAGTTACAGTCAGAGTTTCCTCTGCAATCTCACTCTCGTCAAGCGCTATCTGTGTGTCATATTCAAAAAGTCTTATCGTGATTTTCCCGTCCGGTAGACTGCTTTCACATTCAATATGGTATTTCTTTGGTACCTTACCGAAAACTGTAAAATTTGTGTCCGTAATTCGTTCTTTGGCGGCTTCGTTTTGCTGGTTCAAAAAATGTTCATTAGGAAAAAACTGGATTTCTTCCTTGCCTGTATATGTTTCCCCAAAAATTTCATTGATTATGGGAATAATCAGCTTGCGGCAGTCATTCAGGATTGTCCTGAATGCCCCGTCATATATATTTGCCATATTTTTTTCCTTTCTTGTTGTGTACTTATCATATCATTTTTTTACTTCAAATACAATAATTTCACAGGATTTCACGCTGTTCCTGTCAGAACTTACCACCCACGAGCAGTTACGGAAATTCATGATTGGCCTGGAGATATATGTGAATGGTCTTGCAAAACAGCGTAAGGCAGAAACATACAAAGGACTGAATTTCTGTAAAACAAAGGGAATTGCGTAATATTCGCAATTCCCTTTTTCCAAGATTGTGTGAAATTATTCTTCTGCCTTGATCAGTTCCGCCATGTCCTTTCGTGTACAGTCCGGTGCATGACATGTTTGTCATTTGTTTGGGCAGGAAGTGGTCGGTACATTGGCTTTAATTAAAAAGTGATATACCATATTTTATTTTACGGAAGATTTTATATCCCAGAGTTCCGAATAAAGATATTACAATATATAAAGTGGAAAGCGCTCCTGATGCGCCGCCAATAATTATCAAAATGATCATTCCTATATTCATGATACTCTCCTTTGACATTTTTTCGTACAAAAAACCAGCCTCCCCACTGTTTGGTGCGGGGGCTTATTCTCAGTGTGTTAAAAAAAGAATTATCTGCCAATAGAAATAGGAGAGCAGGGTTTTTCTCCATCCTGTCGGTGGATGTAGCCCATAATAATTGTATTGCTGATAATTTCCCGGAAGAAACAGGAGGTATCAGCAGAAGAATTGTCGGAAAAGGAACAAGGGAAAAAACATGCCAAGGAGAAAGGAAAGCCGCCGTTTTGGCTGATGCGGACCTTTATCCTTCGCAATGTATGACGGGAAGTAAGGGCTGTTTCGCATTGTTTCAACAATCTGGACACATAAATCTGTTCCAGGGGGAGCGAAGCATCAAAATGATTGATATTCCCCTCTTCTCTGGGGGTGGAAAGGGTATTGGCACACGAAAAAAAGGAATCTGTCATGGCAGCGCCAAAACACGTTCCGTAAATCAGGAGAAGTATAATAAATAGATAGCAAATTCCGGATTTGTGCCTTTTAAAATACATAACATCTCCCTGTGACACATGCGACAAGTAGTGCGATTAACTGTCACATTCATATAAATACATGTTTCCTTTTTTGCCGACTCTGTCCACTGTTCCTACATAATATAATATGTTCAGTACTGTCTGGGCCAAAGATACGGAAATGTGGGCGGCTTTGGCAAAGTCTTTGGAAGTAAAGGGGCCTTCTAATTCCAATGGGACAAACTGCATATAATCCGCCATGCAGTCAATTTCCAATTCCTGTACGAATTCTACGGGAATGCGGTCATAGCGGCTGGCACCCTTTTTTTTGTCTTTGCTCCAACCATTCAAAAGTTTATATTCTTCCACGTTCAGCAGGGCAAGCCGAAAGCGGATATTAGGGTCTTTCAGAAAAGTCTTGATTTTGTATAATTCAGGGAAAACCGTGTAAGGGGTTCCCTTAGTGGGAGATTTTCGCTTTTTGCTTAGTTCGCCGCTGTCTGCGTCTATCCATATAAGCCATTTTTCTTTTGGGATAGGATAGACAATGGTAACAGGGTATAAGGGAAGGAAAGCGGTCAGTTTATCCCGAAGTTTGTTAAATTGTCTTGTCTGTATCTCAATGATTTCTCCCTGGGAATAAATATCGGCTACAAAGTTCTCAATGGGGATTTCCTGATTGTCCTCATTAGGAGAATAATAATTTTTTAATACGGCATGTACTGTTTTTTCCGATAAAGTGCCGATGCCAAAACGTTGTCTGTCTATCCCTATGACTTTCTGTTTGGCTTTGTCAAAAGCTTCTTTGTCCGGCATATGTTCTGTATTCCAGTTCCGTCTCTCCACTTCGGCTCCCTTGTCTGGGCAGTGTTATTCAGTCGCTGTAGCGTCTGAAAACCCTTCCGGGAGCTTTATGTTTTGAGACTGTTTTTTATATTTCAGTTCCCGTTGGCGGCTCGTTTTCTTTTATTTATGGTCAGCAGTTCTATCAGCCTTCGGTTTTGAAGCAGCCACAGTATTATTATGTATTATGGAGGATGTGATTGATAGACTGACATTGCAATAATAGCATAAAACCCATTGGATTACAATGTGAATATTTTGATTGTAATTTGGATTTTAATATATTATGAAAATATAGATATTTTAATATTGACAATACTGTGTGGCATACAGTATAATGCAACATAGAAAGAGTTACATAGGAAAGGAGGATATGCTTGGGAGAGGAAAGAGATTTACTAGAGGGATTATTGTTGGAGCTGCGAAGAGGGACATTGGTATTAAGCGTATTAAGCCAGATGAAAGAGCCGAAGTATGGTTATGCGCTGGTGCAGGGATTAGAAGAACAGGGAGTGTCCATTGATCCTAATACCCTGTACCCGTTGCTGCGCAGGCTGGAAAAGCAGGGACTGCTGCAAAGTGAATGGGAAACAAGTGGTTCTAAGCCGAGAAAATATTATCGGCGTACAGAATTGGGAAATCACATCTACAAGGAGCTGAGAGACCAGTGGGAACACCTGGCCGCAGGCATGAAACGACTGTTGGAAGTGGAGTAAAATAGGGGGGGAGGGCACCGGAGTGAAGAGACGGTACTGGAAAAACCAGTCTCGGAATGAAGGTGCCCGGAAGAAATCTTAGACAAGAAATGGATAAGATTTCTTCCCAAGTAAGGGCACCGGAGTAAAGAGACGGTACTGGAATAGGAGGTCAATATGTCAAAGGAAGATCAGGAATTGATGGAACGTTATATTTATCAAGTGGTTAGACGGCTTCCAAAGGCTCAGCAGAAGGAAGTTGGAATGGAGCTTCAGGAGTTAATCAGCGATATGATGGAACAAACGGGTTCCATGGAACAGGTATTGGAGGAACTGGGCGATCCGGCTGAGTTTGCGAAGAGTTACAGGGACGATGGGCATTGCTTGATTGGTCCTGAATATTATGACACATATCTGTGGTTTATGAAGGTGGTACTATGTTGTGCCTTGATTTCCACAATGGTGGTCACATTGTTGAATGAAATTGGAGGGGGTGATATTGGCAGCAATGGCAGTTATCTGAAAATTGTGATTAACAAAACCGTTTCCTTTTTCTCAAACGGAATCACGAATAGTCTGGTGGCCTGTATGGAGGCTTTTGGAATAGTTACTTTTGTGTTTGCCGTCATGGAACGGCAGAAAGTAAAGCTAGAGCGTAAAAATGTGGAAAAAGTACGCATGAACGCGCCGGAAAGCATTTCATGGAATCCAAAGCATCTCACCGCTGTTCCCAATAAAAAGGCAATTATCAACAGGGGAGACAGTATTGTAAGTATTGTATTTATCATATTCTTTTGCGCGCTGCTCATTGCGTCGCCCAATATTTTTTCTATGGTAATACGATTGTCGGAAGATTTTCATGATGTGAGTGTCATTCCTGTATTCAATCCGGGACAATGGAACAGAATTCTTCCTCTTTTTATCCTGGGCCTGTTTGCCGCTTTGGTAGATGAAATTCTTAAGCTTATTATGGGAGTGTATTGCCGAACCGTTATGATAAGCTGTATTGTAAGCGGATTTGTTCAAATCATTGCGGGAAGTATTATTCTGAAGGTGCTTCCCATTTGGAATCCCGATTTGGTATATATGTTGGAAGGCCCTTCCATGGAGGGGAACGCAGGCATCCGCTTTTTACGAGAGTGGATACTGGATGGGAACTCTGCGTTCATGTCAAATGTTATACTTGCGTGTATTATTATAGGCACTCTTGCGGAAATAGGTGTCACAATATATAAGACAGTACGCTATGGAACCGGTGTTGAGAAAAATTGACAATTTTCGCAGAACACTGAGCTGCTCCAAAAAATTTCGCTTAGAATAAATAGCCTGGAAACAGGTATACTGATTATCGTAAGAGTTGATTAAGCCTTGGAAGAAGGAGCGTATGTAATTATGATAGAACAGGATACCATAAGGCTGCTTAGAGAATGCGACGCCGGAATCAAAATGGGAGTTGAGGCAATTGATGAAGTAATGAATGATGTTCATGACAGTGGTTTCAGAAAATGCCTGAAGGGGTGCAGGGAAAAGCATTCCGATTTGGAAGAGGAAGTTCAGGGGCTTTTGGAGGAATACCACGATAAGGGAAAGGAGCCAGGGCCAGTTGCCAAAGGCATGTCATGGATGAAGACAAATATGAAACTGGCCATGGACGAATCGGATCAAACCATTGCCGATCTTGTGACGGATGGCTGCAATATGGGGGTGAAATCGCTTCATAAATATCTAAACCAGTACAAAGCGGCGGATGAAAAGTCCAAAGATATTACAAAACGTCTCATACGCCTGGAAGAAAAACTGGTAACAGATATAAGGCAGTACTTATGATGCGGGACCGGTGGAACTTCTGAAAATCAAAGTGGCCCGCAGCAGTATGGAGCCGATGGGCACCTTGTTCAGCAGGCAGGAGAGGGCATAAAAGCCGCACTTTCCCAAGGCAATCCGATCTTGCCGGATTGTAGTCAGAGGCGGGGAAGTATAGGCGGTCATGGGCAGATCGTCGAATCCTATGATACTGATGTCTTCAGGAATCCGCAGCCCTCTGTCCT
Source organism: uncultured Acetatifactor sp. (assembly GCA_910586435.1). Lineage (GTDB taxonomy): Bacteria > Bacillota > Clostridia > Lachnospirales > Lachnospiraceae > Acetatifactor. The sequence continues at coordinate 7,849 of CAJUGT010000118.1, forward strand.
TGCATTCCGTAAGGGCGGAGATGGCGCGGACATCGTGGGAAAAAAGTATGGCGGTAACGCCCTCATTGGTGAGTTTTGGAATATATTTTCTGGTGGACTCCGCCACATAATATCCCAGACCAATGTAGTCTTCGTTGATTTCCAGATTATATTTCGTTAAAGCACTGATATAGGCCTGGTATCTGGCCTTTAATATATAGGAATCCAGAGGCCCGGATATGAGGCCTATTTTTTTATGTCCCAGCTGCATCAGATGTTTGACAGCCAGTTCAAACCCCTCCTGGCTGTCACAGCCCACGGAGGCGATATTGGGGTTATTTTTGATGTAATTATCATATAGAACGGTGGGAATGCCGGAAGTACGCAGTTCCTGCATCCATGGGTCCAAAAGGGAGAGCCCCAGGATGAAGGATGCCTCATATCCGCCCTGCATCATGAAAATATCGTAGGGAGTGAGCTTTTGGAAATCAATGGTGATGGGGATAATGTCCACCTCCCAGCCGTCGGGTTCTGCCATCTGCTTAAAACCCAATACAATATCGTGCCCAAATTGGTTTGGGGTGTCAAATTCCATATTTTCTACCAGAATACAAAGTTTTTTGGAATTTTTGTGTTGACGTTTGTTGATATATCCCAATGCCACAGCGGTCTCAATGATTTTCTTCCGTGTCTCGGCGCTTACATCAGGGGCATTGTTCAAGCCTTTGGAGACAGTGCTCTTGGATATCCCTAATTTTGCCGCAATATCGTTGATTGTGGCCATAATTCTCCTCCTGAAAAATTTGTTAAAAATGACCAGAAAAATTACCTTCACAAAAATAATTATAGCAGGGTAAAATCCCAAATACAAGGCTGTCATCGAAACTTCTTTCCGTATCTTTTGTTAGAAGGCATAAAAATTTATGTTGTTTTGTAATGTTTTACGCATGATTTGTTATACTACATCATAAATATATATAAACAATAAATAAAGAAAGTGTGCTTTCGTGGCGGATACCTATGTGTTGTTCCGAAATTAATTAAAACAAGTTTCGCGAAACTGTTTCGTATATTTTTCGATAATATGTACAATATGCACAAGAATATGTATATAAGATAAGATACGAAGTAAAAATGCATAAATATGAAGTTGACAATATTATCCGGCCATGGTAATATGCACTCAGAACGAAACTTTTCAAAACAATTAAATAATTCTTAAGGAGGTAATTGTATGAAAAAGCTCTTAGTTGCATTGTTGATGGCATCCATGGCAGTTTTCGGCCTGGCCGGGTGCGGTGACAACAATAATCAAGGAGACGGCGGAAGTCAAACGGGGGGGGTGGCTACGGATGTTACCTTAAAGGTGTGGTGCCCTCAGAACCAGGTGGACACAGGAATTATGGAGCAGCAGCAAAAGGCATTTGCGGAAGCGCATCCCGAGTACAACATTACATGGGTAACGGAGATTGTGGGAGAAGATAAGTGCCAGGAATCCGTTTTGAAGGATGTGGGCGCTGCCGCTGACGTGTTTATGTTTGCCAGCGATCAGCTTCCTTCCCTGGTAGAGGCAGGAGCAATCGCGAAGCTTGGAGGCAGCACGGAGACCATGGTTAAGGAAACCAACTCCGATGCCGTAATCGCAACGGCTACAGTGGATGGGTCCCTGTACGCGATTCCTTTCACGCATAACACTTTCTTTATGTACTATGACAAAACCCTTCTGGGTGAAGCAGACATTGTTTCTTTGGAAAAGATAATGGCAAAGCAGACAGCGGATAATGTGTATAACTTCTATTTTGAGTCTGCCGGCGGATGGAAACTCGGGGCATATTATTATGGCGCAGGCCTTAGAGTGTTCGGTGAGGACGGAAACGACCTTGCTGCCGGAGTAGACTGGAATAACGCAACAGGTGTGGCAGTTACAAATTATCTGATTGATTTGATCAACAACCCCAAATGCGCGTATGACGGTGAGATTTCCGTTTCCGAGCTTGCGGGCGACCACAGGATTGGCGCATGGTTTGACGGCGCATGGAACTATGACCTGTACAAGGGAATCTTAGGCGATGACCTTGGCATGGCAACCATCCCTACCTTTAACCCGGATGGGAAGGATCGTCAGCTTTTGGGATTCTATGGTTCCAAATGTATTGGTGTAAACGCAAAATCTCAGAACATGGGCGCAGCTGTCGCGTTTGCGGCATTTCTGGGCAATGAAGAGAATCAGATTCTGCGTTATCAGTTATCTGCGCAGATTCCTTGTAATATCAAGGCAGGGGAAAGTGAAGAAGTCATTTCCAACCCTCTGGCAGCAATCGTAATTCTGGAATCCAATACGGCAAGTGTGGCACAGCCTGCTAACTCTACATTCAGCGCAAGGTACTGGACTTATGCCAACACAATTCCTACGGAAATCAGAAGTAAAGAGATTACCAAGGATAATGTCCAGGAGAAACTGGATACTTTCGTAAAGGCAATGACACAGTAATAATATATGCGTCCTGCCCCATTCCGTGCGTGAAACCATCTTATCAGTGAAGGTGGTTATGGAATGGCAGGAGCTGCGCCCGACTGTACTATCCTGCGTGATAGTCCCAGGGTTTACTGTGAAGACGCGCGCAAACCCGCAAGGCGGTACACCGCCTCTGGAAAGCGGGTTTGGCGCGCGTCTGTCTTAAGATTTCGTGCAAGTAGGCACGAAACACCTTGCGGTTTTGCAGGCAGGATTCTGGTCTTTTGATTCTGATTTTTATAGTAACAATGTGTAAATGCAAATAGAATAAAATGCAGGGGGTTTCTATGGGAAGCATAAAGAACAAGACTCAGTCTGCTATGGGCAGGCCGAGCGATGCCGGGATACCACAGGCATTTCAAAAGGGAAATGTCATTACGAAACTTTCCTTCTTTGTCTTTGGCCTTGGAAATCTTATGAATCGGCAAGTGGTCAGAGGATTGATTTTCCTGGCTTTGGAGATAGGATATTTTATTTACCTGTTTTCCTTTGGTATCAGTGCGTTGGGTGATTTCGTCACGCTGGGCACCGTGGAACAGGGAGAAGTATTTAATGAGGCATTGGGATATTATGAGTACAGCGCAGGCGATGATTCTATGTTGTGCCTGCTGTATGGCGTCATTACCCTGGTATTGACTGCCGCCATTATCTTTGTGGGGTGTATGTCCGGAAAAAGCGCTTACTGCACACAGGCGCGTAAGGAAAGGGGAATGGAAATCCCTTCATTTAAGGATGACATCAGATCATTAAAGGAAGAGAATTTGCATGCGCTTCTGTTGTCTTTCCCTATTTTCGGCATTATCTGTTTTACCATTGTACCTTTGATTTTCATGATCCTCATAGCCTTTACCAGCTATGACCATGAGCACCAGCCGCCGGGAAATCTGTTCTCCTGGGTAGGGCTTGAAAATTTTAAGGCAATGTTCTCCCAGGGAAGCAAGTTGGCCAATACATTCTGGCCGGTGTTGTCCTGGACGCTGATTTGGGCAGTATTCGCCACATTCAGCTGTTTTATACTTGGTATGCTGCTGGCGCTTTTGATTAACCGTAACGGTACAAAGGCAAAGGGGTTCTGGAGATTTATGTTTGTGTTGTCCGTGGCGGTACCTCAGTTTGTAACATTGTTGAGCATGAGAACCATCTTTAATGCCAATGGTCCTGTGAACGTATTGCTGAGAGAACTTGGGGTAATTGGGGCTACGGAATCCGTTCCTTTCTTTACCAACCCGTTATATGCCAAAATCACAATTATATGTATTAATATCTGGATTGGTGTCCCTTTCACCATGTTGTCTACAACGGGTATTTTGCAGAATATTCCGGGAGAACTGTATGAGGCGGCGAAAATCGACGGCGCAAGCGCTCCTACGATTTTCCGTAAGATTACTCTCCCTTATATGCTCTTTGTCATGACACCGAATCTGATTACATCCTTTACCGGCAACATTAACAATTTTAATGTTATTTTCCTTTTGTCCGGCGGCGGACCGGATTCCATGGATTACTATTACGCAGGTAAGACAGATTTGCTTGTTACCTGGCTGTATCGGCTGACAATCACTCAAAAAGACTACAATTTAGGTGCTGTCATCGGTATTTTGGTGTTTGTGATTCTGGCTACTTTGTCACTGTTGACTTATCGGCGCACGGGCGCATATAAAGATGAGGGGGCGTTCCAATAATGAGAGCAAAAAGAATCATTACAAATATAGCCTGCCATTTCTTATTGGCCGTACTCAGCGTTATCTGGGTTTTGCCTATTTTATATGTGATTCTGACCTCTTTCCGAAAGGAGAGCGGTTCGTATAAGAGTTACATATGGCCAAGGGGTTTTACTCTGGACAATTATATTAATCTGTTCCATGGGAACAGCAATATCAACTTTACCAGATGGTT
>CAJUGT010000119.1 GCA_910586435.1 uncultured Acetatifactor sp.
TATTTCTTAGTTACTCAATGATAGTAGCAACCCTACCAGAACCTACTGTACGTCCGCCCTCACGAATAGCAAACGTAAGTCCCTGCTCCATAGCGATAGGATGAATCAGTTCGATTGTCATCTCAACGTTGTCGCCAGGCACACACATTTCGGTACCTTCAGGCAGATTGCAGACACCAGTCACGTCGGTTGTTCTGAAATAGAACTGAGGACGATAGTTATTGAAGAAAGGTGTATGACGTCCACCCTCGTCCTTGGTCAGAACGTATACCTGAGCGGTAAATTTCTTATGGCAGGTAACTGTGCCGGGTTTTGCAAGAACCTGTCCTCTTTCGATTTCAGTTCTCTGCACACCACGAAGCAATGCGCCGATATTATCGCCAGCCTGAGCAAAATCAAGCTGCTTACGGAACATCTCAATACCGGTAACAACCGTCTTCTTGGTCTCTTCCCTGATACCGATGATTTCCACTTCCTCATTCAGCTTCAGAGTACCACGCTCCACACGGCCGGTAGCAACCGTACCACGACCTGTAATAGTAAACACATCCTCTACAGGCATCAGGAAAGGCTTCTCTGTATCACGCTGAGGATCAGGAATATACTCATCAACCGTCTTCATCAGCTCCAGAATCTTGTCACCCCATTCTCCCGCAGGATCCTCAAGTGCCTTCAGAGCAGAACCTTTGATAATAGGGCAATCATTGAAACCATACTCTTCCAACTGCTCATTAACTTCCATCTCAACCAGTTCCAGAATATCGTCATCAACATCATCGCTGTCACACTTGTTCAGGAATACAACGATATAAGGAACACCTACCTGACGAGCCAGAAGGATATGCTCCTTGGTCTGAGCCATCACACCATCGGTAGCAGCAACAACCAGGATTGCGCCGTCCATCTGAGCCGCACCGGTAATCATGTTCTTTACATAGTCAGCATGTCCTGGGCAGTCAACGTGTGCGTAATGCCTATTCTCGGTCTCATATTCTACGTGTGCGGTAGAAATGGTAATTCCACGCTCTCTCTCTTCAGGAGCCTTATCAATCATATCAAACGCAACAGCCTCGCCGGTTCCCAATCTTGAATTCAGAGTCTTGGTAATTGCTGCGGTCAGGGTTGTCTTGCCATGGTCAACGTGGCCAATGGTACCAATGTTACAATGGGGCTTGTTTCTTTCAAATTTAGCTTTAGCCATTATTAAGTCCTCCTTAAAATAATATACACATTTTTGTTCTGTTCTTCCGCCAAAACGCATTGTACGCCCGGCGCTTTTATCTCGCTACCTCTGATTATAGCACTTGGATAACAGTGAGCTGGCTCTGTTTCCTATTATATTAAATAACCAAAGGATTTTCAAGTCATTTTTCAATATTACTGGCAGATTTTAGTAATTATTGTTACTGTTTACTCCGTTCACAGAGACTGATTCACAAAAATCGCTTCTTTTGCGGTTACGCCCAACACTGTCTCAGGGTTATCACATAATCAAACCTCAAGAATTTCAGGCAGTGTCAGCCAGTGCGCAGTAACCATTTCATATCTGCTTAGCCCTTCTTCTCCGCCAGCACTTTCTCCTGTACGTTCTTAGGCACCTGTTCATATTTTTCAAAGAACATGGAATAATTGCCTCGTCCCTGAGTCTTGGAACGCAAATCCGTAGAATAGCCAAACATTTCCGCAAGCGGTACGAATGCTCTAACCATCTTGCCGCCGCCAATGTCATCCATTCCTTCCACACGTCCACGGCGGGAGTTCAAGTCACCGATGACATCGCCCATATACTCTTCCGGCATGGTTACTTCCACCTTCATAATAGGCTCCAAAAGAACCGGGGATGCCTTCTGCATTGCTTCCTTAAATGCCATAGAACCAGCAATATGGAATGCCATTTCGGAGGAGTCTACTTCATGATAGCTTCCGTCATATACATTCGCATGAATTCCCAATACGGGGAATCCGCCCAGAATACCAGCCTGACATGCCTCCTGAATACCTTCTCCTACTGCGGGAATATACTCTTTCGGAATTGCGCCTCCCACCACAGTAGTTTCAAATAACAGAGTGGGCGGATCGTTGATAAGCACATTGGCTTTGGGATCAAACTCAAATTTCACGCAGTTTGCTTCCATGGGCTCAAATTTCACTTTACAATGACCATACTGTCCACGTCCACCGGACTGTTTAGCGTATTTGGAATCCACTTCAACCGCTTTGGTAAATGTCTCTTTATAAGCAACCTGCGGCGCGCCTACATTTGCTTCTACCTTAAACTCACGCAGCAAACGATCCACGATAATCTCCAGATGAAGTTCGCCCATTCCTGCGATAATCGTCTGGCCCGTCTCCTGATTGGTATGCGCACGGAACGTAGGGTCTTCCTCCGCCAGTTTCGCAAGGGCCTCGCCCATCTTGCCCTGTCCAGCCTTTGTCTTAGGTTCAATGGCAAGTTCAATAACCGGTTCAGGGAATTCCATGGATTCCAGGATAACAGGATGTTGTTCATCACAGATAGTATCACCGGTTGTAGTAAATTTAAAACCAACCGCAGCGGCAATGTCACCGGAATAAACTTTATCCAGCTCCGCACGCTTATTGGCATGCATCTGCAAGATACGTCCCACACGCTCTTTCTTATCCTTTGTTGCGTTCAGCACATAGGAACCTGACTTCATAGTTCCTGAATATACACGGAAAAAGGCAAGTTTTCCCACAAAGGGGTCTGCCATAATCTTAAACGCCAATGCGGAAAAAGGCTCTTCGTCAGAAGAATGTCTCTCCACTTCATTGCCGTCCAAATCCGTACCCTTAATGGAAGGAATATCAGTAGGGGCAGGCATATACTCAAGAATAGCGTTCAAAAGCTTCTGCACACCCTTATTGCGGTAAGCAGACCCACAACACACAGGAATCGCCCTGCAATCACAGGTAGCCTGACGCAATGCCTTCTTCATATCCTCCACGGAAGGCTCTTCACCCTCCAGATACTGCAACGTCAAATCGTCATCTAACTCACATACCTTCTCAATCAATTCAGAACGATACAACTCCGCATCATCCTTCATATCTCCCAGGTCGTCAGTCACTGTAATATCTTCACCCTTATCATCATTATAGATGTAAGCTTTCATTTCAAACAGGTCAATAATGCCTTTGAATTCCTCTTCCTTGCCAATGGGCAGCTGCGTGATAATCGCATTCTTCCCAAGCCTGGTTCTAATCTGCTCCACTGCGCCATAGAAATTCGCCCCAAGAATGTCCATCTTATTGATGAACGCCATACGGGGTACATTGTATGTGTCCGCCTGACGCCATACATTTTCGGACTGGGGTTCCACACCGCCTTTTGCACAGAAAACACCTACGGCACCATCCAATACACGAAGGGAACGTTCTACTTCCACCGTAAAGTCAACGTGACCGGGAGTGTCAATGATATTAATTCTATGCTCCAAGGCCCCAGGCATCGGTTTCGTTTCCTGTTCCATTGTCCAATGACAGGTAGTTGCCGCTGATGTGATGGTAATACCTCTTTCCTGCTCCTGTTCCATCCAGTCCATGGTAGCAGTGCCTTCATGAGTATCACCGATCTTATAATTAACACCAGTATAATACAGGATACGCTCTGTCAATGTGGTCTTGCCGGCATCAATATGAGCCATAATCCCGATATTCCTGGTTCTCTCCAACGGATATTCTCTATCAGCCAAGATTTTTTCCTCCTCTATTTATTTTTAAAGCTAAAAACCGCAGATTGCGGGACAGCATAGATTATGGTGTACGAATGCCGAGGCATTCTCACTCACACCTGCTAGAATCTATAATGCGCAAACGCCAAAGCATTTCCAATCACACCTGCCAGAATCTATAATGCGCAAATGCCGAGGCATTCTCACTCACACCTGCTAGAATCTATAATGCGCAAATGCCTTATTTGCCTCCGCCATCTTGTGCATGTCTTCTTTTCTCTTCACTGCGGCACCCGTATTATTGGATGCGTCAAGAATTTCGTTTGCCAACCTGTCTTCCATCTTCTTCTCACTCCTCTTACGTGAGAACATGGTGAGCCAACGAAGTCCCAAAGCCTGACGTCTCTCTGCTCTTACCTCAATAGGTACCTGGTAAGTTGCGCCGCCAATACGTCTGGCCTTTACTTCCAATACAGGCATAATATTATTCATAGCTGCCTCGAACACTTCCAAGGCAGGCTTACCGGATTTTTCTTCTACCTTCGCAAATGCTCCATATACAATCTTCTGCGCAACGCTCTTCTTTCCGTCAAGCATGATATTATTTATCAGCTTGGTTACAAGCTTGCTGTTGTATAAAGGATCTGCTAATACATCTCTTTTTTGAATATGTCCTTTACGTGGCACGGGTCTTCCCTCCTTATTAATCTGCGCAGATAACCGCGCTTGAATAGATCATCGGTACTCACATGTGTTTCCCCAAGTGTTCGCGCTGTAATCTGTATGACAGAACTCCAACACTTATCTTAGTTTCGTTTTTGTGGTACATAGCTGACACAAAGTGACAGCGTGACGCTCCAAAACCTCAGCAGTTAAGATATCGCTTCAAAACTTTTCCCGGAAAACATATGAAAATTATATTCCCATATTTACTTTTAAAAATTCATTTAAAGTTCCGGAATTATTTTTGAACATTATTTTGAGCTTTATTTCTTTGCTGCTTTAGGCCTCTTAGCGCCGTACTTGGAGCGAGCCTGCTTCCTGTTGGCAACGCCTGCCGTATCAAGAGTACCACGGATAATGTGATATCTGGTACCAGGCAAATCCTTTACCCTGCCGCCACGGATCAATACAACACTATGCTCCTGAAGGTTATGGCCTTCTCCCGGGATATAGCTTGTTACTTCAATTCCGTTGGAAAGACGTACTCTGGCAATTTTCCTGAGAGCTGAATTAGGCTTCTTAGGAGTTGCCGTCTTCACTGCGGTACATACGCCACGCTTCTGAGGAGCGGATGCGTCCGTTGCCTTTTTGTGAAGAGAATTATAGCCTTTCTGCAGAGCCGGTGCCGTAGACTTCTTTACGGAGGTCTCGCGTCCTTTTCTTACTAATTGGTTAAATGTTGGCATTCTGTTTCACCTCTTCCTGAAATATAAATTTAACAGTATACTAGCAATATGATTGTACGCAAAAAGCACATCCATACGCACGCTTTACTATTATAGCCGTTTCTGGATGTGCTGTCAACAATTATTTCTTATTTTTCAGGTCTTTCCGGCCTGTTTAAGCTTTTTCCATCGTTTTACCTATTCACAATACTTCCATTCCATTACTTGAAGACTCCCATTTTTGTATTCAACTGTTGCGACGATTTCATCCAAAGCCCATTTCCGAAACACTTCAAAATGATATTCCAGATACTCTTTTCCCCCTTCCTTGACAATAAGAGTTTCATAACTCACAGAATAACGCTTACTTTCCTGTTCAAATTCCCCTGCCATATTTTCATCCAGGGGCACAATCCTGTCAATTCCGGTATCCTTCACCCCCTGTAAGCTTATGTGTAATCCATCCCCAATCCGTTCGTAAGATAACATAATGCCAGGGGTATAGGCGCTGAGCACTTCCGCTCCCTCAATATTTCCCTCTTCCGGAACCGGACATAATTCCCTGGGCAGAGAAATCTGCGCATAACTTCCATTTTGCTTCTCATACAAAGCAGATTCTCCAAAAGCATTGGGATCCGAACTGTCCCCATATAACAATTGAAAAAGAATTTCCTTTTTGCCGTCGCCGTTCAGGTCACAGGCTGCCACAACAGGAGTCCCTCCGCCCATCCATCCGATTTGAATGGAATCGCCATTTCCAAATTCAATTCGATACCTGCTGTTCTCATCTTTTGTTTCCTCCTCACGATATACCCTATCTATGAGTCCGTCTCCATCATAATCCTGTTCCACAAACCGTTCATGACCATCCCAGTCCGTGCATTGGTCCAGATAACCGGTATATCCCCTGTAACCAAAAAGGCTTGGCAATGGCTGCTGTTCCTTATAAGAATAAAAAAGCTTTATAAAACCTTTTTCAGCGTCTTTTCCCCGAAAAATCAAATATATATCATTTACCAACTCACTGCCCCTGCATTCCAGATACATGTATCTGTCATTTCCGTCATCCCATACACAGGAATCCGAAACGGCCCCCATGATATGCTCCGAATCAATACTCTCCCTTGTAGCCTTCAATCCGTCAAACAGTTCTACTCCTTCCAGATGATATTTTGTCATGATAAGTGTACTGCCAGGCACATCATATACATACATATCCTCCATATTGAGCGGGTGAAGATATACGTACCGTCCATCTTTTGACACTCTGATTTCACAATACGCCTCTCCCTGTGTGGAGTCACACCCAATTGACTTCAAATCCACCGCCCCCACAAATCCGCTTTCCACTATATCATAAACAAAAAGTCCAAAATACCCATGAAATATTATAATTTTCCCATCTGCATAATCCAGCTCCGGCGGGTCAGCCCCATATATGGTTTCTTCCGTGATCACCGGCCTTGTGACAGGAATCTCTCTGACATCAAAACTGCCGCCTTCATCCCCCATGTCTCCGTCTGTGAATTGTCCGCTCACTCCTCCATCCCCGTCAGCATTTGAGGTCATTCCCTCCCTTCCTCCAAGGAGATTGGATTGTTGGTTAAATTCATCCAAATTCCTTTTGACGGGATTACTTCCCAAGACAACAAACAATATCACAATCACTGACAGCACTGGAATCGCAATCCAGGTAGCGGCCTTTTGATACCGCATGACATTCTTAATACGACACTTCACATTTCCTTCTCCAAAGCCAAGGGGCGTCCCTCCAAATACCTGCCTTCCGCTTGCGATATTTAAAAGGGATGTGGAATACGCTGCTCGCAAATCCACTCCCATTTTCCCCATGACAGCCTCATCACAGGACATCTCCATATCCCTCTCCGACAATCGAAAAGCGCACCACACCAGGGGATTGAACCAATGTATTGACAAGGCCAGAAACGCCAGCAATCGAAAAATATGATCCCCCCTTCTGATATGTGTCTGTTCGTGAAACAGAATATACTCACGCTCCGTTCCTGCCAGCTTTGTGGGCAAATAAATTTTGGGCCTGATTACCCCAAGCACAAATGCGGTATCAATATAATCACACAGATAGATATTTTCCTTCTTTCTCACTGCCCCTGTCAGCTGCCTTTTTATACGAAACATACTCCAAAAACTGTAACTCCACATAACGACCACTCCTAAGAACCAGACAGAATTCGCAGCCATACCCAAATTCAGGCCACTCTGCGCTGACTTCTCTATTTCGATAAAAACAGGCTCCTGGGATTCCCCCAGCAATGGCACATATTTTGTTTCTTTCTCCAAAGCCTCCCCCTTCACCGCCTCTGTCAGCACATTATCTTGAGACACATATTCCATCCTTCCTTCTTCGATTACAGGCACATTTATTACCCGAAAGACGGAGAAAACCGACGAAACGGAAAAAGGACACAAAAGCCTTAACAGCACCACTCCCCACAATACATAACTATATTTCCTGGGCACACGCTGTAGAAACACCCGTGCAACCATCACCAACACTATCACAATTCCGCCTGTCATGCTCATATTCAGCACTGCTGAAAAAATATCCCTACACACATCCATATCCTGTCACCCTCCTTCTTCCTGGCTCTGTCCGCTTATACTCTCTCCTGTATTTTCTGTTTCACCACTTCAGCGTTTCATTTAATTGTCATCAATAATCCTTTTTAATTCTTCCACTTCTTTTTGCGTCAGTTTCCTTCCTGAGGTAAATGCTGCCAGAAATTTCGGGAGTGAACCTTGAAATGTATTATCCACAAACTGTTCACTTTGCTTTGCGAGAAATTCTTTTTTTGATATGGTTGATGTCACTACGCCGTTTTCATTTTTGAATAATCCTCTGTCACACACCCGACGCAGAATCGTATAAGTTGTAGATTTCTTCCAACATAGCTCCTTTTCACAAAGTTTTGCCAGTTCTCCGGAGGGCAAAGGTTCATTGCCCCATATCAACTCTGCAAACTTCATTTCAATCTCTCCCAGTTTGTATTCCATTTTTGCGCCCTCCTGATTCTATGATACGACTCTTGTTTTATGTTTTGTTTTATGTTTTATGTTTTGTTTTATGTTTTGTTTTTTGCTTCCCTCATTTTTGACTCCCTCTTTCCTTCCAGCCCCATTGTCCCTCAACTTCTTTTTTCTTCCCCATGAACCCTTCTCTTTTTTCTATTCCTTCTCCCCTTTTTCCTCTGCCCTCTTTTTTCCTTTCCCCTCAGCATTTCTTACTCTCCTCATAAATCTTTCACTCCCTCTTCTACTCACCTCCTTCAGCCCTTCAGCCACCATATCAGTATTTTTCTCACGCATCGTTCTACTGCTAGTAGACCTCTTTATTCTACCATCAGTAGACCAAAATGTCAACCATATTTTTCCATATAATTCAAAACCTTTCATTCTTAAATTTACCCAAACTTCATCTCTCCCAAAATATCCCCATTGCTCCCAGGACACACTCCAATGCGCATCCGACGATATTTACCAAAGAAAACCATAACACCCGTGGCTTGTGTTGGAGCGGAAAAAGCCAGTGTGAAGTCGAAGTAAAGCCAACTCACAAGCATGGAACAATCACAGCAAGGGATACTTACGGATTTACAAGAAATCTCCCCAAATGCGTGGGCACGGAATGTTTATGTGAGAGCGCATATTTTCAGATGCCTTTTAATACTGATGAAATCAACCTTATCTATCATTTTAGAGAACAGATCAAAGCGGAAACATGTGCGAAACTGACCGCCACTGCCAAAAGAAATTGAACAAGCGTGACGGCTCAATAAAAACAGTTATTGAAAACGGTGAACAGGGAACGAAACAGAAGAAAGTCTACAACCTTGACGAGAACGGCCAGAAGATAGCGCCGAAACAGCAGAAATCCCAGATACAATTTTTACAATCCGGGTATGACAGACAGTATCAAAGATAAATAACCCAAATCTATTTAAGATGTATTTTAACGCACACAGGCGTCCAAAAAAATGTCAGCAGAAGCTCACGGAAGCCCGACCCACAAGCAGGCGAAGATAAACCTTTCCCGCCTGATTGCAAATACGCAGATTTATATACGAAATAGCAACCTTCCTAACACATGCAAACCAGTACACTAAAGTCTTTGTTCCACCATCTCTCTAATGGCATTCACAACGTTTTCAACCGCCCGTTCTAAGAATCCGCAGTATTCTTCTCTGGAAAATCCAACAAAAGGATACTTTCCCTCTTCCAATGTCGGCATATAGTACATAAGTTTTATCTTCATAGGAATTGCATTTTCCGGCAGATAATCAATGTAATCCGGAAAGTCTTCCAAGCCCCGAATTTCAGTAATGTATCCGGAGTCCGGATGTTTATCCAGATATTCTCTTTCAATAACAAAAAAGTCTTTCATACGATCATTACGATTTGGGAAAAGAATTTTAAATGAATCCCATGTTTCATTCAGACCTTCTGCCTTTGCGCGAAGCTCCGGTATTTTTTTGGCTCTTTCCCAAGCAGCTGCAACACGATTTTCATCTCTTATTGTACATTGCAATTCCGCGTCAGTAATAAGATGAGAATAATATCCTAACAGAAAGGACAGTTCTTCCTTAGAGTGTATTTCATTCATTCTATTTACAATGTATTTCTCATAAAATATGCTGGAATCCGATGCCTGTTTTCTTTTGTCCTGCATCCAGTGCGTAACCTGCCTTGAAGGGGTAAACTCAGTCCAATTTTCATTTGAAATATTGCAATCAGGCGCAATATTTCCCACACAAAACTCATGTCTTTTCAAAGACGGCAACTGCTCTAATACCCGGTCAGCCACAATCAAATGCGATACCCACTCAGCCATATTTTTTCCTCTGTTCAAATTTTTTTCATCTCATGATTTTCTTCAGGATAAGGCAGAGAGACTTATCCTCAACCTTGAATAACCCTTTTGGGATACTTGCCCCCTGGGACATTCACGGCAGGCTGCCCAGGCACGGCCCCCTGGCTCATTGCCTTCGGCAGCATACATTGTCTCCGAAAGCATACATTACCTTCGGCAGCCCACCTGATAGCCTTTCAAAGTCATAGTCACATTATATCTGCATATTTTGTATTTTTATTCGGAGAACAAGCTTTATCACTAAGCCTACCATCAAAGCAATCCCCATAACCAAACCATACATCAGAATACTGGTATACCACGGAACTGATTGCATGGCATATAAATCAGGATGTGTTTTGTAATCCCAATATACATAGATACCATGCCCCATGAATACACCCAAAACGCTTCCCATGACAATATTCAATGCTCTGTTTACTTGTTTTATCATCTCTCAATTTCCTTCCCGGCTCAGGGCTATATCAAAATCATTTTTAACCGTTGTATTCTCAGAAGAAATTTTGTTCTTTCAGAACCGCCACATATCTTTGAAGCGCATCCTGCCAGGAGGGAAGTCTGTCAAAACCTTTTTCCGTTAATTTTCCATTATCCATCCGACTATTTGCGGGACGCTTTGCCTTAGCCGCATATTCCTCGCTGCTCACCGGCACCACCTCCATCTCAATACCCGCTTCCTTAAATATGGCGCAGGCAAAATCATACCAGGAACAGATTCCCTCATTTGTAGCGTGATAAATACCATATTTATCCGTCATCACCATATCAGCCAAAAGTTTGGCCAGATCAAAAGTGTAAGTGGGAGAGCCAAACTGGTCATTTACCACTCTGACTGTCTTATTGTTTTTAGACAAATTCAACATTGTCTTGACAAAATTCTTGCCGTTGACCCCAAAGACCCAGGCGATACGCACAATAAAATATTTATCTAACGTATTTCTGACCGCAAGTTCTCCCTCATATTTTGTACGTCCATATACACTTTGAGGGTCACAGGCATCTTCCGGCTTCCAAAACTGCTCTCCCTGTCCCCCGAATACATAATCCGTACTGATATAGAGCATCTTAATATCCAGTTTTTTACAGGCTCTGGCTATATTCTGCGGCCCTTCCGCATTCACCCGACGGCAGGCTTCCTCATTCTCTTCCGCAGCGTCCACCGCAGTATAGGCAGCACAGTGAATTACCGCATCCGGCGCTTCTCTCCCGATTACCCTGTCCACACTCTCTGCGTCAGTTATATCCATTTCATCTATATCCACACCCAATGCGTCAATACCACGCTTTGTCAGCTCATTTACCACATCATATCCCAGCTGCCCCTTAACACCCGTCACTAGAATCTTCATGCTTTTCCATCCTTTCCTTAATACCAATACCCCATTGTATTCATCTCTGGAATTATCAGCACTCAAGTCTCACATCAGCACTGTATTAATCCCTGAAGTATAAATCTCTGGAATACACTTTATCCAGAACATCTTTCAGGTCATCATGGTACCTGTTTGCCACAATCACCTTGGACATTTTTTTAAATTCTTCAAGATTGTCTATCACTCTGCTGCCAAAAAATTCTTCCTGACACAGAGCCGGCTCATACAATACCACCTCCGCCCCCTTTGCCTTCAAACGCTTCATGACCCCCTGAATACTGGACTGCCGGAAATTATCAGAACCATTCTTCATAATTAACCGATAGATTCCTACCACCACTGCTTTGCCGGAGATGCCTCCCCTGCCCCCATCCCCTTCATAATATCCGGCCTTTTCCAAAATGCGTTCCGCAATAAAATCTTTCCTGGTGCTGTTGGCATCCACCACTGCGTGAATAATATTCTCCGGGACATTTGTATAATTGGCCAAAAGCTGTTTTGTATCTTTGGGAAGACAATACCCACCGTAACCAAAAGACGGATTGTTATAATGAGAACCGATTCTGGGGTCATAGCCTATTCCTTCAATGATATTTTTTGTACTCAGTCCCCGTACCTCCGCATAAG
>CAJUGT010000120.1 GCA_910586435.1 uncultured Acetatifactor sp.
GTACAGGCCCGCACCCACTACCAGATAATCATATTTCATATGCATTCCGCCTTTCTAATTTATAATTCCGTTTTTTCCGATACTTTTCCTGTGTGTCAGTAAGACACATTTCGCTTCCCATTTCAGGACTGTCCTATATTCCAGTCCCATCTCTGCCCTACAAGTTCCGTTCTATTATTCCAATGTCCAGTCGTGAGTAAAAGTACATGGCCCAAACTCATTGTGCGCATATTCCCTGACGGTAATCTGTAAAATGTTCCTTACATTGTCATATAATTCCCCATTTACCCCATTAATACCTATATCCAGGTAATATTTTCCAGGCAACAGCATCAATTCCTGAATATGGAATTTAACCCACCCTTCTTCCTCCAGTTCAGGCAATGGCTCACCTGCTTTCGCAAAACAGCTGCCATAGCAATATTGCCAGTTATCTCTGACAAAGTCCATATTGAAATTCACCCTGATGCGCGCTTCCCTGGCGGCATATCCACATCTCAAAACGACTTCGTCCCCTGTGCTGAAAATCTGACAGGGTTCTCCGTCCTTATTCAGCAGTTCAACCTTTGTGTAATATACTTCCTGCGTGCCAAACCGCCTGGCTTCCGGATGCACATATTCCGTCAATTCCAAAATCGTGTGCCCTCCCCGGGAGGCATCCTCTTCCGGATTTCCTTCCTGCCCTATTTGAGAAAATTTTTCCCTGCTTTCCTGTGCCAGCCGTTCCAGCCTCGCTTCCTCCATGGAATCCAGGTAATGGTTCCCAATCAGCCTTGGCTCCCCGTCCTCTTTCACCTGCCCGTCTTCTATCCAGATAAACCGGTCACATATCTTATAAAGCTGATCCATGTCATGGGATACTATGACAATAGTGGTCCCTCCATCCTTAATCTCCAAAAGTCTGTCAAAGCATTTCTTCTGAAAACTCACATCTCCCACAGCCAGAATTTCGTCAATTAAAAGCACATCCGCATTCACATTGATGGCCACCGCAAATGCCAGGCGCATATACATTCCCGAAGAATAAGTCCTGACTGGATTGTTGATAAATTCTTCCAATTCAGAAAATCTTATAATATCATCCATCTTTGCGTCTATTTCCTCCCTGGTCAGGCCAAAAATAGACGCATTAATATAGATATTTTCTTTGCCGCTCATATCCGGATGGAATCCCGCGCCCAGCTCAATCAGACTTGACACCCTTCCCTCCACAGAGAGCTCTCCATGATTCGGCTTATAGATCCTGCTTAAGAGCTTTAATATGGTACTCTTACCGCAGCCGTTCTTGCCTATCAATCCCACCGCCTGGCCTGGGGGAATCTGAAAGTCAATCCCATTCAATATCTGCCTGCTCTCATACCTGGCGCGTTTTTTAAACAAAACCTTTTCCTTCAGTGTAGTGCCTTTATCCAGGTATACCTTAAAGCTTTTTTCCACATTTTGTACATTAATTACATATTGCGCACTCATCAAAGCTCCTCCGCAAAATTATCATCCAGCCTGGCAAACACAAACTCACCAAGTATCAGAACCACTGTTGCCGCCACAATCGCCCTGGACATAACCACCGCTGTGGGAACCGTTTTCCAATATAATACAGCATGATATGCCTCAATAATATAAGTCATGGGATTCAGCTTAAATATCCAGGACAATTTCCCCGGAACCGAGGTAATCGGATACAATATGGGTGTAAGGTAAATCCATGCCATGAGCAAGACATTGACTATATGTTCCAAGTCCTTAAAAAATACCGTGCCTGCGGAGATAATCAAAGTAAACCCCAATACCATAACATACTCAACCATCATGATCAGGGGAAGACAGAACAGCGCCTTCAGGCTGATACCCACCCCCGAAACAAAAAGTACCAGAAATACAATAATAAAACAGAAGAGCATATTGATAAAATTAGCCGTCACAGTCGCAACAGGAAGGACTTCCCTGGGAAAATAAATCTTCTTCACCATATCCCCCTGGTATCGGATACAGCCGGAACCCATTCGGATGGAATTGTCGAAAAACAGCCACGGAATCATACCTGTAATCATATATACATAAAACTTGTCCAAATCACTGCGTACAATCAGGGAAAATACTATGGTATATACTATAATCTGACATAAAGGGTTGATAAATGTCCACATAAAACCCAAAATGGAACCCTTATACCTTCCTCTTAATTCCCTCTTTACAAGATTAACAATCATTTCATGATAACGCAAAAGCTCTCTAACACGTCTCACACAGTTCTCCTTCCGCCCATTTTACACCAGCTGTTTATTTATCTATCGTATCCTGTATCCTGCATTCATATACTTTCCTTGCAGAATCCAACGGCATTTCCCACGGAAACCTAATCTTTCCAATATTTGACACATTCCTATAATCATACCACTACCCTGTTATTTATTCAACATTATTTTGAGTAAAAAGTCATTTCTTTGTAACAGTTCAGCCATGCAGAAATGATTGTACAAATTGCCCGTGGGAGCTTGCTCACTAAGGGCAACTTGTACAATCATTTCTATAGGGCGGACGCCCGACATGAAATAAGTTGCCGACAGCCATATTAATTGTTGGCAAAAATGTATATTTCGGCAACTTATGAATGGCATGGCTGAACTGTTACATTTCTTTGTATTGCCAAGTTACTGTTAACTCCATTCACAGCAACAGATGCACAGAGAATCCCATTGCGAAAAGGACATTCGCAAGAACAGCGATTTTGCGCAGGGCTTTCTCGGGATTTTCATGCAAAATACGCATGAAAGCGCCTCCTGTTGGCAGCGAGTGAACCGCAACATGACCAATCCACCGGCCAACCATTCCCATGGAACGTGTCTTTTCTTCCGTAAAAACGGCACTCTCCACCAGTACTGCCGCCCCTCTATATCACCCTGCTTCCCTTAAACTTATATATTATCATATCAGATTTCATTCCTTTTTCAAGACATCTATATTAATTCCCACGGCATACACAGGAATGCCTGCTTTATCCCAATTTATGTACTTTACTTTTTTAGATTCTCACTATTTCACATTATTTTGTTTTTCCATTATATTGTTAAGCGAATATTATATAAAATTTTGCGCACACTGTTCTTGAGGTGAAAATATGGATAAGAAAAAACAGGAACAAATTCGAGAACAAAAGAATCATGATAAGTTTAATAATGTAACACAAAAGGTAACTCCTGAAAATCAGAATCAGACACACAATTCCAGAAAAGAAGGCATACAGCCAATTAACCAGAAAAAATAGAGTCGCCCTTTGACGACTCTTTTCTAGTGTTGCTCCTCTATCTTTATCACTTCCCTCACTTTATTACAAATTGAATAGTTCATCAAAATCAGTTTGCAAATCAGGGAACATTACAAGTTGGAGTTCTTCTTTATTCTCTTCCGTAACAGTTTTATATAAATAAAAATATGTTGTCCCATCTTCTTTACCGTCATTCAAATATATTTCAACTTGTTTTTTCCGCCAGTCTACAATCCAGTATTCAGAAACTCCGACTTTTTGATAAATTTCCATCTTTCCTCCACGATCATATTCTTCAGTGGAGTTGGATAACACCTCCATAATCATTCGTGGAATACCTGTTAAAGAAACATTCTTTCTGTCTCTTGTATTACAATTAATGGATGCATCCGGTATAATAATATCATTATCATTCTCACGCCATTGATATTGTACACCATCACCTAACACACGGCATAAAGAATCTTTAATCTGTTTCCCTATCATTACTACAAAATTATTGATGATAAAAGAATGTTCTATAAAAGTATTGCTCATATCTACTATTGGCATTGTATTCATTAAATATCACCTTGCCTCCCTTAAACTTGTATACTATTATACCAGTTCTACGACTTTTTCAAGCTATTTCCATTCTCAATGCTTACCAATCCCAATCACCCCTGTTATTATTTCATGCATATTTATCCATATCTATGTCTATAATTTCCAGCGCTTCGTCAATAGTTATACGTGACCAATGTGCTTTTCCGTTTCCCTGCGCTTTCATTATTGCCGGGGGTCAATCTCATTGCTGATGATAAAGCAGCATCCATACTTAGTGTAGACATTGTTTCCTATGATTATAAAGAGGGTATCGCATCTGAGGAGGACAGATTTAATCGTACAGGCGTAATAGCGGAGGACGTGAAGCATGTCATTACAGAAGTTGTATCTTATATAGAGATTGATGGAATACGAATGCCTGACGGAATTGATTTTTCCAGGTTTGTGCCTTATGTTATCCAAACTGTTCAAATACAGCAAAGGCAATTGGATACTCTTTTTACGACTTTATTAATGCTGATAACAAGATTTGAACTTATCCAAGACGCCGAAGGCCTACCAGAAAATATGATAAATAGGAATCTATTAAAAAAGACATCATACAGAAAACCTCCTTCCCTCTTGCATACTTTAGTTCTTTAAATCGTTAGCGGTTACACTCTATTTATGAGCACACGCAAATCCTCATAAACACTACATGTTAAAATGGAGTAGACGGGAGTCGAACCCGTGTCCAAAAGCCCATTCCCTGTCCTTCTACTATCATAGTCCATTGTTCCGGCCGGACTCACTCCGGCCTGTTCCCTCCTTCGTCAGGCAACGGACAACCTGCCGAATTCGGTAGCTTCATGATACGCCCATACGCGCAAAGCTTAACGCATGTCGTTTCTCACATCGTCGATGCCCGGATTCCGAAGTGTGAGTGCCCCGGAGCGGACAAGCCGCCTTCAGGCGGCGTCACCTGCCGCTTAGTTTACCTAAGCAGCAAGTGCATACTGAGTATTATCTTCAGCGTTTAGTTTAAGTTTGCGATTAACGTGTCGCAACGGATAGCTTCTCCAGCTGCAAGACCCCTGTCGAAACCTTTACTACCCCAAATATTTGAATCAAATTCAGTATATAATTTATTCTTCCCAATGTCAATCACTTTATTAATTTTTCATTTGTAATAGAATCAGCTATGTTACTGTTCACTCGCTGCCAACGCCTTTTTCAGCATCTCATACCTAAGCCTCTTCTCTTCTTTGGCAAAATGTACCTCCCTGTACTGTTCAGGATTGCCTTCATACACCAAATCCTTTGCACTGTCCCCAAACTGTTCACTGGTCAAATCAAAGCAACAATCCCCAACCACATTATAGCAATGTACAGAGCCGTCTTCCAGAGGTATACCATACACCTTTCCGCCGAAGATATCCTGTGCCAGAAAAGCGGTAATGGAGCACTGCCCTTTGGTTCTGTTCTTTTCTGTCCACTGATGCCTCATCCTTGGAGCACAGGTATCTGCGCACCAAATCCTAGACAATTTATCATACAAGTCCCTGGGAGAACAAATTGTCTGATACTTTTCATCTATTGGCTTTACCGCCGCATCCTTCCACCCATAAAAATGATACTCCATATTCCCCTCCTCTTATGCGGAACGTATTTAAAAAGTAAAAATCGTGCAATTTCCATGTAATATCAATGTTTTTTATCAACTTTTCAAACTATCTTTTACCGCCTGCAATATTTTCTTCCCACAGCTCCCGTCCAGTGTTGCCAGCCAAACCTGGTAGGCACCCTGATACCCTCTCAGTTCCTCTTCCCGGGCAGTCCGCAGAAAATAGAAGAAATCCTCCACCGCGGCCTTATCGCCCTCATACCACTCATGTATAAGATTTCCTCTCTGAAAACGTTCTGCCCTCATACCTGCCAGGCATTCCTCATCTACTTTCAATTCCATGATTTCCTGCCAAAACTCTCCATGGCTGCTCTTGTCATTTTTACCATGAAATACTTTCTTCCTGCCTCCGGTTTTCATCTCATAGACAAACACACCTTGGGCGTTCTCCGGATACACCCACAAACTGTCATCCTTTACTTCCAATCCGGCATATGCCCTGCCCCTGACATATTCCCTCCCGGGAATACGGACAAGCATCCGAAATTTCTCCCCGCCCTTCTCTCTCTCCACAATCCATCCTGGCTGATCCAATACAAAATATTCTCTGTCCTTTGTCTTTGCATGGCCGCTCACCTGAAAAACATTCTCCTCCGGTTTAATGTGATCCGGAATTTGCAGATTTACATAGAACCTTGGTTTCCCCGCAATGCCAAACATATGTATCATGGAAGACGCTGTCTCGCCAAGGTACGCATCGCAAAGCGCTACCGTCACCCCTACATCCAGTGTATGATCCAGAACTCCCACTTTTTCCCTCATAAATTTTTCTTCCAGGGAAGCCAGCCTGGCCGCATATTCCTCACCCATGGTCCGGGCAGTGGCATGCAACAGCGGATGGGGTCTCCATACCAAAGTAATCCCTTTGATCTGTTTTGTCAAGTCAATAATATATTCTATTTTATCCAGAAACCGTTCTCTCTGTTTCATGAAGAGGGAAATGCTGGTGTTCAGCATCACAACTCTGTCATCCCCAAAATCTTTTCCGTTGTTCAATTGTTCCAGCCACGCTGCCGGAATGGCTGGTTTTTCGTTTTCCATGGACAGAATCCGATCTGCTATGGGACTGCCAAAAGGAAGAAATTTTTCTCTTGGTATCCTGGAAGAATAGGAATCTATCATTTTCTCGCACTGGGTGACAATAAAATCCATATTTTGATAGGAAGGCATATCCCTATGCGTCACAAAAACCCCTTCCCCCGTGACATAATAAGGACAATAAATCAACCTGTCTGTGACCTTCTTCAGTTCCGACGAATAAAATTGCGGCAATACCCTGGTCACAATATTATAATCATCAAAAGGGTTATGAATATAGATTGCCTCCGGCCGCAGCTCTGCCAGAGGAAAATCCTGATAAAACAGCACCGGCACTTCCGGAGGAAAATCTGCCCCTTCATAATGATTCGCAATTACTTCTCCGTCTTTCAGATCCATATAGGGGATGGGCACCACAAATGGTTCCCAGTCCGGATCCTCACAGGCTGCTTTCCATACACTCTCCATACAATCCCACATGGATGCCTTATATGGCATAAATACAATAGCCATCCGGGCAGGAAGTTCCGAAACTCCCTCGTTTACCTCACCTAATATTCCCCATGCCTCCTCCAACAGAACCAGCTTTTCTTCCACTCCCTCTTCCTGGGTCATTTTCCACAAAAGCTCACAATATGCTTCCAATAATCCTATTAATTTTGCGGAAGGTTCCGCTGTTTCTATTTTCTCCCCAATGGCAACCGCAGCATCCTGTACATCCGCCAGAAGTCCCAGAAGTTCGTCTCCTCCCCTGCCTATCGCATCCCGCACCTCAGCCTTCGCTTCCTGTAGCGTTTCCAGCAATTCTTCGATTTGCCTCTTAATATATTTCAACATTTTCCCGCTTCCTCCCCATGCCCTTTCTCACAGATATTCCTCCGGCACATTGGTGATAAAATCTGTCACCCCCCTGCGTCTTAAGTCGCAAAGATTAAAAGTGGGATACTGTCTGTTCTGCCGATAAAAAGGCTCTCTGCCATTCCATGCCCGAATAATCCAGCTTCCTGAATTATCTTCCATCTCTTCCATGCTATCCACATTTGGGTGCAGGGCATCCGCTTCTGTACTCTCCGCCAATTCCAGGCAGTCCCTGACATCCGACCGCAAAATCCCTGTCTCCACAGTATGATTCAGAATCTTCAGCTTTTTCACCGATTCAGCGTTAAAGGAAGAATACACCACATGTTCCTCCATTCCAAACTGTTTTACCAGTTCCAAAATCTTCTCCTCCATACCTTCATAGGGCACCCTGCTGTTTTTCAGCTCTATATTGATTTTTATTCCATTCTTTAACGCATAGGGTTTTACCAGCTCCAATACTTCTGCCATTGTAGGTATGGTGGGCACTACAGAAGCAGCTCCCTCTCCCGGTTTCCAGTCCTTAAACTGCATTCTCCGCAGCTCTTCCAAGGTATATTCCCGAATATTTCCCACTGCATCCATAAGCCTGTCCACAGTTTCATCATGGAAAACAACCAGTTTCCCATCCCTGGAAAGCTGAATGTCCAGTTCAATTCCCGCAATTTGGGGCAGTTCACAGGCAGCCGCAAACGCAGACAGCGTATTTTCCGGAAAGCGGTAACTGCATCCCCTGTGTGCCCAGATTCTTACCCCCGCCTCCCGGTTTTTCCTGCGAAACTGCTCTTGCTCCTCTTCCCTCCTGGCCAGAAAACGCTCCACCACATCCGCCATGGCAATGGATTCTTCCTCTGTCAATTTAAACGCATGTCCGCCCAATCCATTGATATGGGAGACAAAATCCCCAATTTCATAGCGCAGACCATCCCCCACAAACTTAGGCGTATATGTTTCAATTTGAGCCGGATCTTCGTAGCGGACCTGGAATTTCCTGGTAAGCCACCAGGGAGATTCCGCCAGAATATATCCTTTGGTTCCTGCTATCAGAAGCTGTCCTTCCGATTTAACACCAATTCCTGTCTTGGACATGGCAAACCCATCCCCATAATGAAACTGGATTTTAGAATACAAATCCACCCCATTGGGGGCAGGAATACTGTTTATCTCCACTTTTTTATAATCCAATCCCAGGAGCTTGAAAATAGGCAGTATGGTGTAACTGCCAAACTCCATAAAAGCGCCCCCGTACTTTACATCCACCATCTCCCGTAGATTCGGCGCCGTAAGCCGGGAGAAACACGCCTCTACATCTCTGATTTCCCCAATCCTTCCGCTCTTGGCAATATTGATAATCTGAGCGAATCCGGGACAATATGCCGTCTTGATGCCCTCCATCAAAACCCTTTCTTTCTCCTTTGCCAAATCAAAGAGTTCCTGGGCCTGCCTGCGAGTAAGGGCCATGGGCTTCTCGCATAGTACATGTTTCCCCATACACAGGGCTTTTCTTACATAGTCATAATGGGTTTCATGGGGCGTGGCAATATATATGGCATCCACCGCCTCCAAAAACTCCTCAAAGGAATCACTGTAACCAACCAACGCGTATTCCGAAGCAAATTCTTCCACACTTTCCTTATGGGGATTATAGACACATTGGACATTTAAACCGCTCACATATTTTGCCTCTGACAAAAAACGAGGCGCAATTCTGCCCGAGCCCACGATTCCCATGCGGATAATGGGGAATTTTCCCTTGCGCAGCATGGTAGAAGATATGCCCGGTGTCCGTTCCAGATAAATAACCTGACAATAGGATTTCAAATAGTCAAACATTCCCTTCCAATCCGAACCCAGTGTAAAAATATCCACATTATATTTTTGAATATCCTCTATTTTCTGTCCCTCATGATCCTCAATGATAATTTCATCTACAAAGCCCGTCCTCCGCACATTTTCAATGCGTTCCAGAAGCGGATCTACAATATTCAGCTTTCCTCTCTGTTCGTCATAATGCTCGGTGGTAACTCCCACAATCAGGTAATCCCCCAATTCCTTTGCGCGCTTTAAGAGATTATAATGACCTTCATGAAATAAATCATAGGTTCCATAAGTTATCACTTTTTTCATCGGCTTTTCCATTCTCCTGTTCCATAACTGCCCTTCAGGCTGTATTGTATTCGTCCCGTCAAAAATACGGCGATCTTTCCCTGCGCCAAAGCGAATCAGATCCATTCTTCCTGATCTTGGAGACACCAGGCATACATCCCATAAGTCCTGAGTGACTGTATGGAGCTTTCTTTCATATGTCACTGCCCCCTGAGGCTTCTTATCCGTAAAATACTCACATTTATTACAGCCGATGGATATAATAGGAAACCCCTCTTTATAATCCACCTGATCCCCATGGTTATGACCATGAATATACCCTATGAGCCCCCCGGTTCTTGCGTGATATTCTTTCAGAATACGAAGCAGTCTGCGGCTTCCCCGTATAACATCACTCCAGTAATGCAGTCTCGCTGTGGGGGGCACATGACTCATTACCAAAATCTTCCAGTCCGCAGTCAGCCCCAAAAGAATCCCTTCCAGCCAGTCAAGTTCCTCTTCCCCAAAACCATATCTGACTTCTTCCCCTGGGTCAAAGGAGTCCAAAAAAATCAGCCGAAGACACACATCCTGATATACCACTTCATAATACGAATGCTCCTGCTTTGGCAAATAAAGTCTGCGTGTTTCTTCTGGCGTAAAACGGTCCGGATTTCCCCAAAAATAATTGGAATCATGATTTCCCAGCGCATAATATAAGGGCACTCCAAGACCCTTTAATCCCTCCATTACCCTGCTGACATAATCCCTGGTAATATCCGCAGGAAGCATTCCGTCCGTAATATCCCCCAAATGAATGACACCATGCACTTTCAGGCCCTGGGCCTCCAGTTCATTCTTCACAGAATGTAAATTGGCCGCAGTGTCTTCCCAAGTTCCATTCACAGTATAGTGGGTATCTGTCAGCAGTAAAAAGCACTTGCTATCCTCCGCCCAATTTTCATATACTGTCCTGGCTGTAATCTTCACCTCTCTCTGAAACAGCCCCTTATCATAAAGCGCTTCCTGCGTGTTTTGTACCTCCGGCAGCCGTTTCCATTCCAGAATATGTTTTAGATCCAGCCTATGATTTCCTGTCTCTTCCGCTGTTTTGCTTCTGAGTACAATCCGAAAATATATCCGTTCTGTGAAAACATACTCTATACCACTAAATTTCTCTTCCCTAAAATCTCCCCTATATGTGGTCCAGTTCTCTTCCGGTTGATAGTCATAAGTGTAGAGGTACCTGTCATCCACATGCAAACCATAGGTTGCAACCGCATATTCGTAATCCTGATCTAACAGTCTCAAAGATTCTCCTGGCATCGCAAGATAAAAACGCAAGGTACAGAATCTCTCCGTCTTATAAGTCCCATACTCCCATTGTTCTGCCAATCCCGTTTTGGGATGAAGCGAATACCCTCTTGCGGCCTCCCATTTGATTATCTCAGTTCCCTGCATACCTCTCACTTTCCATGTCTTCAATTCCGCATTTCCCGGCTAAATGTATCGTAATTTTTTTAGTCCAATTCCGTCTCTGCTTTTCTAGTCCAGTTCCGTCTCTACATTTCAGTACCCCTGCAATGGAAGGGTTAATTACTCTTGACATTTCTTAGCTGGACTATATTCAAGTCATCTTTATAGTAATATGTAATTAAATAAGATATATATACTAAATGATTTTACACATTTTCAGCACATATAGCTGAAACAACCCAATTTATTTTATACCAAAACACACAAAAAAGCAAGAGAAATGACCTGCTCCGCCACGAACTCAAAAACCATCATGTTACTGTTCAGACCCAATGTCATTTAGATAATTTCGAAAGAAACATATGCGCCTTTCTCTAAAGCGCAAATATGCAGGTTAAAAAGGGTATGTCAGGAGGAATCCAGAGATTTTCCCTCTGGCATCACATCAGGACAGTAAAGGATTGTACAACAAATAAGCAGGTTTACATCTGCTTCATAAAAGGGGTCAAAAAAATGCTTTTATATATGCCAATGTCTTCTCTAACAAATCTTCCGGCATTTTCTCTACAAACTGAATATTCCTACTGATTACATCCAAGCACTTTATATGTTCTGTCAATATCACACCTGTTGTTTTTGTTCTATGGTCTAAAGGGATATGCAATGGAAATCTGTTGCTTGTATTTGTAATTGGACATACTACAGCAAATTTAGTTCTCACAAAAAACTGTTCATTACTGATAACTACACCAGGTCTTCTTCCTGATTGTTCATGTCCTGATTGTGGGCTAAAATCCAAAAATACTATATCACCTTGCTTCGGATTATACATTACCACACTTCCTTTCCAACAGGAGAGCCCCAGTCAAATTCCTCCGCAACATATTCCCCATCATAATCCTTGAAAATTTCCTCCAAAGTAAGTTCTTTTTTCTCTTTAACTTTTGTAATCACAATATTATCATCAACCCTGTTAAGTTCCA
>CAJUGT010000121.1 GCA_910586435.1 uncultured Acetatifactor sp.
GTAACCACATCGCCTCATTCAGTCGCCTTGCCGATAAAAAATTATCCTGCGGAGTTTTACCGGATATAATGCGGCCAGCACACTAGACATTAAAACAGCTTCCGCCCACAAATTCTCTGCAAAGAGAATTATTTGGCAGGCTTTCGCTGGGTACACTCAGAAAATAATCCAGGAATTTCAGCAGACGTTTTGCCTCATAGTATTCCGGCGCCTCTTTGGGTATCTGAAACAGCAAAGGCTCCGCAAAAGGTTTCAGCACCGCCAATTCATAAATCAGAGCAGAATTAAACATTGCATCCGCTCCCTCCTGGAACGGAAATATATTCTCTTCCTCCCCCCTGCGCACGGAAGACCACATCTGAATGGTTCTCTGGGCACTGGAACCCCTGGTTCTGGCATCCCTGACCAGCCTGCGAAGCAGCCTGCCGTCCGTGGTTGAGATTCTGTTATGCCTGTCAATATTCAATGTGGTCAGAGCGCTGATATAAATCTTGAATTTGCTTTCCTCCGGCAAGGCGTAGGACATTTTCTCATTCAAGCCATGAATGCCTTCAATAACCAAAATGTCACTTTCCTCCAGCTGCATATAATCGCCCTTGTACTCTCTTCTCCCCACCTTAAAGTTAAAGGAAGGCAATTCCACACGCTCTCCACCAAGCAGGCTGACCATATTATCATTAAATAGTTTTACATCAATGGCGCCCAGACATTCAAAATTATAGTCTCCCTTTTCATCCCTTGGTGTCAGTTCCCTGTCCACAAAATAATTATCCAGGGCAATGGGATGGGGCGTCTTGCCCAGGGTGCGAAGCTGAATGGACAGTCTGTGGGAAAAGCTGGTTTTTCCAGAAGAAGAAGGTCCCGCAATCATTACAAATTTTACATTGCCCCTGCTTACAATCTCCTTGGCTATCTCTCCAATCTTTCTCTCCTGTTCCGCCTCCTGAACCAGTATCAGATCGCTCATGGAACCGCCGCATATCTGATCGTTCAAATCCCCCACCGTCTCAATTCCGGCAATTCTGCCCCACTCGCTGGCGCTTTCCATGGTGCGGAAGAGCTTTCTGCGGTCTGCGAATTCTCCTGTTTCCACAGGATTCTCCCGGGACGGCAAAAGAAGCATAAACCCTTTCTCATATGGAATTACATCAAACCACTTCACATATCCCGCATTGGGAAGCATATATCCGTAATAATAATCATAATACCCTTCCATCTCGTATATATTCACGCTGGAACTCCTGCGGTAGCGGAACAGCTTTGCCTTATCTTCCATTCCCTTCGCCCGAAACAATTCCATGGCGTCTTCCATATGATAAGAGCGCTTCTTAAACATTGCCTTCTGTTCAACCAACTGCTCCATTCTCTTCTTCAATTTCTCGGCCTGTTCTTTGTCAGACGCCACATGCCCCTGGGTACAGATATAAATTCCCCTTCCCACAGAAAATTCCACATAACTCCCCTGGGCCGCCTTTGCGCCGAATACATCATACACACTCTTCAGGAAAAGCATGGTGGCCCCACGCACATACGTCTTGTGTCCCACATCATCTTTGATGGTAAAAAAGTTCACCGTACAATCCTTGACTACTTTTTTAAACAGTTCCTGTATTTTGCCATTGACTGCCGCAGCGGCAATCATGCCATCATATTCCTGCCCATATTCCTCAGCCAGATCCTCCAATACAGTACCCTGCGGAACTTCTATTTTTCTCCCATGTATTGTTACCGTAACCATGTCATTCTGCCCTCTCAAATTTATTGAATCATAACATTGCCATTCACGGTACAGCCACAAACAGCGCCATGGCATCCAAAACCGCCGAAATTTCCTTTTCCACTTCCATGCGCCGCCCTTTCGCCCTTTCTGAATTCTCCGACTTCAGACATGCCAAAAGCCCTTCAAGGTGCCTGCGGCGCTGTATAAGATATTCCAACAAAATGGGATGCCGCTTCTCAAGCAGCAATTCCCCAAACATATCATAAAGCGTCTGTGTGGTTTCCTTGGATTCTGTGGTTTCCCTGGAGTCCGTGGCTTCCTTGGCTTCCATGGTTTCCCTGAAGCCTGCGGCTTCCCTGGATTCTGTGGTTTCCCTGGAGTCCGTGGCTTCCTTGGATTCCGTGGTTTCCCTGGAGTCCGTGGCTTCCTTGGATTCCGTGGTTTCCCTGGCTTCTATGAAAGCCATGACATCGGCCCCCAAAGGAACAGCCTTCATGGCAAAATAAAACTTTCCTTCCTCACAGACGGCCTCTTCTTCCGTCACAGCAAAACCTGCTTTTCTTAAAAACTCCCTGAATTCCTCCAGCTCCGATTGGGGCTGAAGAATCAATTCCCGAAAGGATTTCGCCTTTTCCATACTTTCGCTGAGAATTCTTCCCATGAGCCGCCCGCCCATACCGGCACATACCATGGTTTCCGCCTCTCCCGCAGCATACGCCCCCAGACCGTCGGAGAGCCTGACTTTTATGTAATCCCCCAGCCCGGATTCCCTGACATGTTCCTCCGCACATGCCAGAGGGCCCTGGCGTACATCCATGGCAATTCCCTCAGGGCAAATCCCTTTTTGCACCAGATATATGGACAGATACCCATGATCACAGCCCACATCCACAAGCCTGTTTCCCGGCGTCACCATACCGGCAAGCATTTGAAGCCGTTTGGACAGGGTGACATTTTTCAATCCAGATAATCCTTTAATTTTCTGCTGCGGCTGGGGTGACGCAGCTTGCGGAGTGCCTTTGCCTCTATCTGACGAATGCGCTCCCTGGTGACATTGAACTCCTTCCCCACTTCCTCCAGGGTACGAGCCCGCCCGTCATCCAGTCCGAACCTCAGACGCAGCACTTTCTGCTCCCGTTCCGTGAGTGTGCTGAGCACCTCTACAAGCTGCTCTTTTAAGAGAGTAAACGCCGCTGCGTCCGCCGGCGCCGGAACATTGTCATCCTCAATGAAATCTCCCAGATGACTGTCCTCTTCCTCGCCGATAGGTGTCTCCATAGAGACAGGTTCCTGGCTTATCTTCATAATCTCTCTCACCCTATCCACGGGCATATTCATCTCTTCCGCAATCTCCTCCGGGGTCGGTTCACGGCCAAGTTCCTGAAGCAGCTGCCTGCTGACACGAATCAGTTTATTAATCGTCTCCACCATGTGAACAGGTATTCGGATTGTTCTCGCCTGATCCGCGATTGCCCTGGTGATTGCCTGACGAATCCACCATGTGGCATATGTGGAGAACTTAAACCCTTTTCGATAATTAAATTTCTCCACCGCCTTGATCAGACCCAGATTTCCCTCCTGAATCAAGTCAAGGAATAGCATTCCCCTCCCCACATATCGTTTCGCAATACTCACCACCAAACGTAAATTGGCCTCCGCCAGACGCTTTTTCGCATCCTGATCCCCCAATTCCATGCGTTTTGCCAGCTCAATCTCCTCATCCGCGGACAAAAGCGGCACCTTGCCAATTTCCTTTAAATACATACGCACCGGGTCCTCAATGCTGATGCCGTCAGGAATGGACAGATCCAGATTCTCCACATCCACATCTTCTTCCTGCACAAGAAGAAGCTCGTCAGGATCAGGGTCCACATCATCGTCCATAATACGGAATACATCCACATTATGCTGCTCCAGCACCTCCAGAATTTTCTCGAACTGCTCCTCTTCCAAAGGCATGTCCACAAAGAAATCGCAGATTTCCTGGTATTCCAATATGTTTTTCTTCTTTTTCGCAAAGGCCAGAAGCTCTTTTATCTTCTCGTCAAACTTTGCCCGTATGTTTTCATCCATCGTAATAAATCCATCCTTCCTTGGGAAGCTTTTCCCCTTTTGACAATCCAATCACGCAAAAAACAGCTCTCCGTTCCCGCCACTTTTCATTTCTCATCTCAGGAACCCCATTACTAAATTATCAATAGCTTTACCTTATTCCAGGGAAATATGCGTTTTGGCCAGCTCTTCCAATGCTTTCTTGCCCTCAATGACCTGCGCAAGCGCATTCACATCCGAGCCCATATGAGAGGCGGCATATTCATAACTGTTTTTTTTCACCAAAAGCAGCACATCATGGAAAGCCTTTTCCCTCTCCTGCTTTGTCTCAAGCTTTGGCAGATTCGTGTTAAAAATCTCCGACACCAGACGCCGTTCTTCCTCTTCCTCAAACATTCCGATAATGCCTGCGGGGTTATACTTCCCCTCATCCAGATCGCCAAAAAGCTTTTCCGCAACCAGACGGTATAACTCCTCTGTAAAATCCTGCGAAGACACATATTTTTTCACAATTCCATAAAGGGCGGGTTCATCCGAGATCCATGTGAGCAAAAGCCTCTGCCCCCGTTTCACGTTCTCCTCCGGATCCCTTTTTTTCACTGAGGTTTTCGGCCGCTCCACAGGCTTGGCAAGTCCCGTCCTGGCCGCGTAATTCTCTACCAGTCTCCTCAGATCCCCTGCGGCGATAAAATATTTATCCGCCACCGCCTGCAAATAATTCTCCCGCTCCACCGCTTCGGAAAATCCGCATAATTTTTTTGCGATTTCCCGGTGAAACCTGGTTTTCGCCTCCGGGTCCTCCATGTCAAACTGCCCTTCCATAACTCTGAGTTCAAAGAAGAAGCTGTTTTCCGCCTGTCTGATACGCTCTTCAAAAGCTTCCCGTCCCAAAGCCTTCATAAATTCATCCGGGTCCTTGTATGGCTTCATATTGATTACTTTGCCGGTAAGCCCTGCCTCCCGCAGAATACCGATACTGCGCAGGGCCGCCTTAATCCCTGCGCCGTCACTGTCATATGCCAGCAGTACATTCTCCGTATATCTTTGCAGCAACTTGGCCTGTTCCGCGGTAAATGCCGTTCCCAGGGACGCTACCGCCTGTGTGAATCCGGCCTGATGCATGGCAATCACATCCATATAACCCTCACAGAGAATCATATTCCCGGTTCTGGCCGTCCTGGCAAAATTTAACCCATATAAATTTCGCCTTTTATCAAAGACCGGAGTTTCCGGAGAGTTCAAATATTTCGGCTCCCCTTCCCCCATAACCCTGCCGCCAAAACCGATAACCCGATGATTCCTATCCTGTATCGGGAACATTACCCTATTCCAGAACTGACTCATCAGCCCATGCTTTTCGGAATAGCTTGCCAGCCCCGCCTCTTTAATCACTTCATCCTCAAATCCTTTTTCCCTTAGATATTGTACCAGATTCGCGCCGCTCTTCCCGGCATATCCCAAACCAAACCTATGCATGGTTTCATCGGATAATTCCCTTTTTTTCAGGTATTGGTATCCAATTTCTCCCCTGGGATCACGAAGCTGGTAATAAAAAAACCTGGCCGCTTCCTTGTTTACCTCCAAAAGCCTTGCCCGCTTTTTGTCCCCCCTTCGTCCCTCTTCCCCTTCCTGGGGCTCGGGAAGAGCTACGCCAGCCCGTTCTGCCAACACCTTCATGGCCTCCGGGAACGTTAGGCTCTCATAATTCATCAGGAACCCAAAGACATCTCCCCCCGCCCCACAGCCAAAACAATGATAAATCTGTTTTCCGGCGCTGACGGAAAAAGAAGGTGTCTTTTCGTTGTGGAAGGGACACAGCCCCCAATGGCTGCTGCCCTTTTTTTGCAGCCGCACATAGCCGGATACCACATCCACAATATCATTTTTTGACCTGACCTCTTCTACAAGTTCTTCCGGATAATACATTGACGCTCCTTCATATCCTATATCAGTATGCCATTTCCTTTTCTCAATCTATATGGACCAGCATTTTGGTATGTATATTCTCTCATACAGGGCAATGGCGAAACGGTCGGTCATGGAACCCACATAATCACAGATAACCTGTTCTTTGGCGTCCCCTTCCGACAATAACAGAAGAAACTCTCCCGGAAGTTCATCCGTATGCCTCATAAAATGCTGGTATAATGTTTCCATCAACTGTACCGCTTTTCCTTCTTCACTTTTTGCAAGAGGATTGTGATACACGTTATCCGTCATAAATTTACGCATTCGCTTCATGGCATTGTCCACAGGTTCCGACATTATAATATCGTTTTTCCCCATACTGGTAGTCACAATGTCATGAATGAAAGTATCCAGACGTTTTCCGGACGTACTGCCGATTACATCCCTGATCTCTCTGGGAACGTCGCTCTCTTTCAGTATCCCGGCCCGCACGGCGTCATCCATATCATGGTGGATATAGGCAATTTTATCCGACAGTCTGACCACCTTTCCCTCCAAAGTATGAGGTGTCCCGGTGGTTTGATGATTCAGTATACCGTCACGTACCTCATATGTCAGGTTCAATCCCCTGCCGCCTTTTTCCAGTCTGTCCACCACTCTGACGCTTTGTTGGTGGTGTTCAAATCCCAAAGGACAGACCATGTTCAGCGCCCGCTCCCCTGCGTGGCCAAAAGGCGTATGCCCCAAATCGTGCCCCAGGGCAATGGCTTCCACCAGCTCCTCATTTAACTTCAATGCCTTTGCAATCGTGCGGGCGTTCTGAGATACTTCCAGCGTGTGCGTCAGCCTGGTACGGTATTGATCTCCTTCCGGTGACAAAAATACCTGTGTCTTGTCCTTGAGCCTGCGAAACGCCCCGCAATGGATAATTCTGTCCCTGTCCCTCTGAAAAACAGGCCGGATGTCACACTGCTCCTCAGGCTTTGGCCTTCCCCTGGATTCCGTACTGTGCGCCGCGTAAGGACTAAGATAATTCCTCTCCCATTGTTCCAAGCTTTCTCTGATTGTCATGCATGCCTCTTTTCCGACGAAACGTCAAAAGCAAATCCTTTCTCCTACTTTTATTATTCTGCATTCTTTTCAGAATTCCTTTTCAAAATACATATTTCCTATCGACAAATATCATAAATGAACTCTGCGTTCTGGTCCATGGCATCCTTTGCGGCTTTCACCGGCGACATTTGAAACACATGCCACATGCCCGGATAAATATCCATTCGCACGGACACATTGGCATCTACAAAAACCTGGTGAAGCCTGGTGGCATCACTGAGCAGAATTTCATTCTCCCCCACTTGTATATATGTAGGCGGAAAACCGTTAAAGTCGCCAAACAGCGGAGAAATCAGCGGATTCTTCAGATCCTCTTCCCTGGCATACGCCTTTACCATTCTGTCTATATAAACCCTGTTAAGCACCGGGTCCACTTCCGCCTTCTCTAAAAAGGAATCACCGGAGGAGGTCAAATCTGTCCAGGGCGACATCAGTACAATTCCCCGGGGAAGCAGTCTTCCCTCTTTTTTTAATTTCAGAGTCAGCGCCAGCGCCAGATTACCTCCCGCCGAATCCCCCGTCAAAATCACATCCCTTGCGCCATACCCAAAGAGCATGAGGTAATTCCATACCTTCATTGCGTCTTCCACCGCCGCGGGAAAAGGATTCTCCGGCGCCAGGCGATAGTCAAAACACAGCACATCCATGGAAGTAGACGCCGCCAGCTTGGAAGTCAGAGTCCTTGCGTACAGGCTGCTCCCCGTGGAATATCCACCTCCATGACAATGAAGAATGACATACTTTTTCATATGTGCCCTGTTCACACTGACCCACTCTCCATACATCCCGCTGATATCAATCTCCTTATACCTGATGTCCCGTGTATTGCCCAGAATGGCCCCCAAATGATTCTGGGACTGCCTGTGTTTCTCAATATCCGGATTTTCCACCAGACCATGGGCACGTTTTACCAGCTGCATCAGCCCCTGATTTCTTTTCGCTTTTCTCGCCTCTTTTTCCGCATCCAATGCCATTTCCGTTCTCTTCCTTTTTCTTCACTGTATTGTCAGACGGGATTCTCTTCTCCCTGACTTCCTCCCATCCTGTTACAACGCACATCCAACCGCTCTGAAAAACTCTGTGCCATCCTGTCAAAAATGCAGTCTTCTGCGTACTTCTTCCCGCAAATGTCTGCGGGAAAGCATGGTAATCAACGCAATGTCCAGGATAACGCATACCGTCAGAACTACCGCAGACCAGCTCAACGCTATTTCATGCCCAAGATAACGGTCAATCAACATCTCCAATCCCATGCACAAAAGCCCCAAAGCCGTAAACAGGTACAGAGAAACAGTCAAAAAAGACCTGGGCAGCTTGCGGACGCACAAAGTCATCAGCTCCGCAATCACCGTTACCAACAGGGTAATTGGTATGCCCAGCCCCCACACCCAGTCCTTGCTGCCGGTAAGATACGTAAGCATATAAAGATATATGCCCACTGCCACACCATCATACATCAAAGATACATAAACGGGCTGCCCTTTATATATCACTGCGGGAATCATGATTACCCACAATACCACACATGCGCCAATGACTGTCAGGGACCACAATACCCCCTGAAACACAAACGCGTTCAGAACACCACAGGTAGCGCCCGTAGCCAGCACCACCATGGACAACAGAATTCCCAAATCTTTTCGATTCACAGTTTCAACCTGGCCCTTATCTTTGGGAAACGGGGATTCCGCCTCCCTGGTTCCTTTTCCGGACAACTGCGACAGCCTGGCCGCCATTGCCGCATAGCCCCCGTATTCTTTGGGATTCAGCACCGGCGTATTGCACAAAGGACAATCTTTTGCGGAAGCATCCAACTCCACACCACAGTTTACACAATATGACATTTTAACCCTCTCCAACCCTTACGCTTTGTCACTGACAACAGCGTATCCCATACATTCACACAAGATTACTGCGCGTCACAATTTGTGGTAGATTCGACCCGAATGAGGGCCAAATATATCGCAAAGTGGGGCGTGCAGATGGCGGGAATGAATTTTCAAACATGCTCTAACGATTGCTTTCAATCTTCACATGAATTCCATCCCTGACCAATTTACGGAAAAAATATCTCTCCACATCCGCTTCTATGATACTGCTGGCAAAATTCACCGTAAGAATATCGCCAAAACTGACAATGGCGCAGTTGGTTCTGCGCGAAAACGGCTGCCCCATATATATGTCAAAGCGCTCTATATAAGGCTTCATCCCCTGGGGAACTTTCAACGCCCCCATATTCGTCAAACCAGCAGAGGAATTTCTGTCCTGAACCTTCGTGTAAAAAAGCTTCACCACATAATCTTTGACAAATAGCGGTACCACCCTGATAAAGGGATTGCGCTGCGTGGCCGCATTGGTGGTTATGTCCCCTCGCAGCAGCTTCTCGTTTAGATGATACCGCATATAATTGTGTACCTGTTCTACAATCTCCTCAAAACTGTATTCCCCAAGCCTTGGGTCCACACCCGGATAAATCATTGTGATAAAATTCCTCAGAGTGATGGACGGAAAGAAACGGCGAAGATTTACCGGCATGGCAATTTTCACCGGCCTGGGCTGAATCCTTTTATCCTCCTGCTGTTTCAGCAATAGGGCATATAAAAGAACCGCATTCAAGTATTCTGTTATGGTGGCATGATAATTTTTCGCCACCGCCATAACCTCCGATACTGACATTATCCCATCAATAATATTTAAGGTATAAAAAGGTTCCGCCGTCCCCCTGACCCGAAATGTTTTCTCTTCCAGACGGGGCGGACATACTTTGGCGTTGGCATAGCGCATATAGGCGTCTTCCAGCTCCTCCTCATCCGGCTCACTGTCAATATCCAATACAAAGCCTTCGTTCTGTATTCCGGAGACACCCAAAAGCCTAAGATAGGTTGCCGTCATAGTCAGCAGCACACACATTCCCCCTGTGCCGTCCCCAAGACTGTGATGCGCTTCCAGGGAAATCCTGTTCCTGAAATAATAGACTCGTATCAGGTAACGATTATTCGCCTTAAAATACATGGGCTGGCATGGATTCCTCACGTCTTCCTGTACAAATGGCCCCGGACGGTCATTTGGTTCCAGATAGCGCCAAAACAGACCTTTGCGGATTGCCGCCTTATATGTCGGAAACCTGGGCAAAGTCATATCCAGCGCCTGTTGAAGCACCTCCGGCTTTATCTCTTCTTTGAGAAGTACGGAAAGACGGTACACGGAAGAGAAATCCCTTCTTTGCAGTGTGGGATACACAATTGCGGACAAATCCAGTTTGTACCATTCCCTGCGCTGCGTTTTCTCCCTGTTTTCTTTTTTTGCCATAGACACCCCGCTCCGCAATCAGCAACATCCGCCGTAGAAGCAATCCATTTGTCTGTATATATCTATTTGCTGCCAAGGCCACAGACCATTGGATTAACACCACACAGGGGACATTTTATATAGTAGCAAAAAGAGTGCTAAGCCAACCACTTAACACTCTCCATCATTATGCAGGAAAAGAGACTTGAACTCTCATGGTATTGCTACCACACGGACCTGAACCGTGCGCGTCTGCCAATTCCGCCATTCCTGCGAACAAGACTTATTCTAAACCATTTCTTCAAAAATGTCAATATCTTTTTTTATTTTTTTCTGGACAATTGTAATTGTTCGTTGCTCTTCACTCGGTGTCACCGCAAAAGGCGTTTTTCTGCCTCTTTTGCATGACAAACCCCATGTTGCTGTGCGCGAAATCGCTATTCTTGCGAATGTCCTTTTCGCAATGCGATTCTCTGTGCATCTGTTGCTGTGAACGGAATGAACAGTAACAACTGTTCAGTTAGGTCACTGTTCTGATGGGGCAATCAAGCACTGATTATTTCAAAATGAATGCACTGATGTTCCAGGCGTTTTCCTGCGTTTCCCGCAGGAACCCCCCAGAGCATCTGTGCGCCAAAACGGCTGTTTTTGCCGTTTTGGCGTCTAAAACCTTCACAGAAGGCCTGTTACAATTCTTTTCACCCATTCCCACTTCCTTATAAAGTGCTGCTGAACAGGTTGCCGTTACTGAAATTCTTACTATATGTTCCCTTTGTGGTATAAAAACTTCCGTTATTGGCCTCACGGCTTGCGGCATAGCCAATCAAAGACGCCTGTGCGGAAACACGGTATCCATATGACCCATTTCCGTTAAAAAGACTTTTCACCGTACTCATCTCAGAATCCATTAAAGTGGACTTATCCAAATCCAGCGTCCCATCCTTATTAATGTTGATACCAATTGCCAGCAGCGATTTCAGATTGCTTGCAGTGGCATTCATCATATTTCCTGTCCGTCTGGAAATATCATCATTTTCAGCATCGTCTGTTGCCTGGATTACAGAATTATAATTGGTTACAAACTGATTGACTGCCTTATAAATGGCTTCTTTGTCATAGCCTTTTGTGGTGGTCTCCACCCCGTTTTCATCTTTGGTTGTAATATCCTTCTGGGCAAATACAGACTTTGAACCCGTGGAGAGCAGGGCATCCGCCGCCTCTTTCAGGCCATCCGCCGAAGTTTGTACTTTTGAATATGCCTTTTTATCCTCCGAGGACTTAGTTTCTGCCTTATTCTTCTCCACACTGCTCTTCGCAATAGATTTTGCGGCACTGCCTGCATGCCCGCCGTAATACGCTTTCATTAACTTGGCATAACTGCCATTCTTAATACTTGCGTAATCCGCAAGAAAATTGCTGCCTGCCACATTGGCAGCACCGCTTCCCAAACTTGAAAACATAAAGGACATATCCGGTTTCGCCTGAATATTAACACTCATACTCGTTCCCTCCGTTCTATTTTACTCATCTATCTCTACCATCCATTGTCTGTTGTCTGTTGTCTGTTGTCCAGCACACCTGCTTCCAGATACTTCGCTTAAACATTCTGAACTATGAATGGAAATACTTATCATTGTTTATTATTTTATATTATTATCGGCAGAAATTCAATATAAATTAATACGAAAATCCAAAAAATGGATATGTTCAAATTAATAATTTTTTTATTATTTTCCCCTTGCATTTTTTTCTAATCGTGATAGAATAAAGGACATGGAAGCATAGCTCAGCCGGGATGAGCGTTCGCCTCACACGCGA
>CAJUGT010000122.1 GCA_910586435.1 uncultured Acetatifactor sp.
GCCTCCATTCTCTATTCTTCTTGGCCTCTTTTACCGCTTCTTCCAGCCTCTCCACCATCTTTGCAAAATCCCTATATATATCTGTCTTTTGATTCCAGCTTCCGCCGCAATCAGTGGAATTTTAGGAAGCATTTCACACAAACATTTTTTCGCCTCTTTCCTATTATTCCAGTCTGAGTTCTTTCCTGAAACAGAATGTTTCTTTTATTATAAGGGAATATTTCTCTCTTTGCCAAACCTGACAGCACTTCTTCTCTCGTATCATTTTCAAAATCTCAACGGATATAAGTAAAAAAAGCCTGTAAGTGCCCAATCAATCTCCAAGGGAGGATGATAGAATGCCCATTTTTCTCCAATCTGAGGGTCAAATTATGATATCCCTCCCATTCCTACTCCTCAATGGACATAATATAAATCTGACATGGATTTTGTTCATCCCACAAAGTCGGAAAAACCTCCAATTCCTTAAATCCCAGCGAAAGATAGAATCTATTGGTGTCATCATATATATCGTACCTGCCCATACGAACAGTCTTTACCTGAAGAAAAGAATATCCCATCTGGCTGGCCTTTTCCCTTGCTTCTCCAAAAAGCTTCCGGCCAATGCCCTGCCTGTGATATTCCCTCAACACTCCCATGACTGCCAGTTCAATCGTATGTCTGCCGGTTTCTTTCAGATAGAGAAATCCCACCGGCTTCTCTCCATCGTATGCGCAGAAGAAGGGCTTTCCGCTGCTGCCGGCACGATATTGCTCTATGGCTTCCGGAATGCCAAACCAATCCGGAAGCGCTTCCAGTATGGTCTTCGTTATATTTTCTTTCACTGCGTCGCAGTCAATTTGCTCTATATGCATTATGTCCTCCTGCATTTCTCAATAATAACTGTGTCTAAGAATGACCTGGCTCAAATCTTCTTTGACATACTTTCATGAGAATCCTCATTGGCTGTTGCGCCTGCTGCTCTGACATTATTCTTCCACTTTGCAGGTTGCGCCTGCTGCGGCCCGAACAAGCTATGCCCAGCAGACATTATGATTATAAATGATTTGATGTCAAAATATCAATACCTATTTTGGCTTAGCTTTTTGTTGGCGGTTAGTCCGGCGAAGGCGTTGCCCGGGCCGAGCAGAGCTTCCCCCACCCCGGCCGCCGTCCCCTTTGCAGCAATAAAAAAGCCACAAACTACCATGCTGAGGCTAAAGTTACTGTCCTCTCC
This sequence comes from uncultured Acetatifactor sp., assembly GCA_910586435.1. Taxonomy (GTDB): domain Bacteria; phylum Bacillota; class Clostridia; order Lachnospirales; family Lachnospiraceae; genus Acetatifactor. The sequence goes on from CAJUGT010000122.1 coordinate 1,217, forward strand.
GTGCCACGGCAAGGTGTTTTCATCCCTTTACCCAATCTCCAAAGGCATACCAGGATAGGCATTGCCTATTGAAGGAAAATATGATAAACTGTTCACACGAAACCCATCAGTCACCAGAATGACCAATCATTACTTTGAGGGAGGACAACTTGAAAGCTAATTACTTTAAAAACAATGCATACATTCTTCGGCTCTTATGGCGCATGAAAAAGGGACGGGTGCTGGGAGAACTCCTGGATATTGGTCTTGGATATGTCTATTGGATATTTTATGATATTATTTTTATCAAATATCTTGTGGAATCACTGGAAATTGGCAGAAGTTTTCAGGAAATCATGATCTTTCTTGTAGCTGTCACCATTGGCTTTGCTCTGCCCACACTGTTTGGCAAATGGTATCAGTATGTATACAAACCCAAAGCGGATGCGGATATTTTTGAACAAGTCAACTCCATGCTGTTTCAAAAAGCCACCCAGGTGGAACTGGAATGTTATGAAAATACGGAATTCTACAACCGGTTTACTCTTGCAATGAAAGACTGCGAACAACGGTTTGCTCAGATTTCTTCTAATCTGTGTACCATCTTCACCAGCCTGATCGGAAGTATATTCTCCCTATATTATATGTTTTCCATTGATCCTTTCGTCATTGTGTTTATCGCCGGTCCTGTCATTGGCAATTTCGTATTCGGGAAAATGATAAACCAGACTAATTTCAATATGAAAAAAGAATCCGTTCCCCATATCCGCAAAACGGATTATGTCAACAGAGTCATCTATCTGGTGGACTACGCCAAAGAACTGAGAATGTCCAATGTATTCCTGGTTCTTCGCAGCATCTATGTACAAGGCTTCCGGGGTGTACTGGACACCCTGAAAAAATATCGCGGCAAACGAATCTTTTTAAGCCTTATCCGGAATATTTTTACTTTTGTAATTATCTTTCAGGGTGTTATGATTTATTCTCTCTACAGAACCTTAGTGACCGGAAGCATGACTCTGAGCGGATTTGCGGTGTTGTTTTCCGCCATGACCACAGCTGCCTGGATTGTGATTGACACCTCCAGGGCAGTCATACAAAGCTATGAAGACAGCCTTTATATTGCCAATCTGAAAGAATTTCTGGAATACATACCTGCAATTCCTGAGACACAGGAAGGCGGAACACCCAGGCTGTGTCCCGGCGGCCAGACCCTTTTGCGGTTTTGCAATGTATCCTTTACTTACAGGGGACAAGATACCCCCACATTAAAGCAGATTTCTCTGTCCCTGCATCGAGGAGAGAAAATCGCCATTGTGGGGCACAATGGGGCGGGCAAGACCACCTTTATCAAACTGCTCATGCGTTTGTACGATGTATCGGAAGGCGAAATCCTATTATGCGGCGACAATGTGAAGCGCTTAAACCTGCGGGCCTATCGGAATCTTTACGGAACAGCCTTCCAGGATTATCAGGTATTTTCCCTGTCCATAGCGGAAAACGTCTTAATGCGCAAGCCGGAAAGCGATGCTGACTATGCATTAGTGGAACAGGCCCTTCGGCGGACCGGATTTTATGAAAAAGTGTGTACGCTTCCCCATGGTATGGATACTGTACTGACCAAAGAATTCGACCCTGAGGGCGCAGTACTGTCCGGAGGCGAGATACAGAAAATCGCAGTGGCAAGAGCCTTTGCCAAAGACTACGAAATTGCCATCTTTGATGAACCTTCCAGTGCTTTAGATCCGATTGCGGAATACAAACTATATGAAAATATCCTGGAAATGTGCCATGACAAAACCGTCATCTTTATTTCACACAGGCTCTCAACCGCAGTATTGGCCGATACCATCTATTTGTTTGAAAACGGAGAAATCGCCGAAGCCGGAAGCCATATGGAATTGATGGCTAAAAAGGGCAAATATGCAGACATGTTCCACAAGCAGGCACAGAACTATCAGCAGGCACAGTCCTGACGTATGATGTCAAAAACATCATTCAGCTCAGTGGGGCCCAGAGCGTGTGCAGCGCCTGAAATACATTTGCCGCCTGCCGTCAACCACGGCTTTGCGCAGGCAGATTGGAGATACATGGAAAAAGAAAAACACATCTCTTTGGCAAGATGTTATGCCAACATATTTTTTATGTTAAAAATTGTACTGAAGAAAATGCCGGGATTTTTTATCAATTTCTGTCTATATCACATTTATTGTTCCGTGGAGGTATTTGTTGAATTCACAGTGACCATGAAATACCTCCTGGATCTCATATCCCGGGGAGGGACTCTGAGAGAAGCGCTTCGTTTCGTGATGTTTATCCTGTTCCTTGTGATGTTCAAACTTATCTGGGCCGCCGTCATGGAAAATTACCAGATTCCCGCCGCAAAAGAAAAGCTGAAAAAACATCTGCAAATGGAGCTGTATGAGAAAGCGGCATCTCTGGACCTGGAGCGTTATGACAATCCGAAATATTATAATGAATTTGTCTTCAGCATTCAAGAGGCAGGCAGCCGCATGGAGCGAATCCTGTCAGACTTTGCCTCGCTGCTGGCATATTTCACCAGAATTGCCACCAATGGCATATTTTTTCTGACCCTGGATGCTTTTGGCATTCTATTTGTTCTTCTGGGTTTGTGCATCAATATGGCCGCAAACTCCCGTATAGGAAGACTGCAATTTTCCAGGGACACAGAGCTGAAGCCCATAGAGCGGAAGAGAAGCTATTTTAACAGAGTCTTCTACCTGAGCGATTATGCCAAGGAGCTGCGTCTGAACCCTGTTGCGGACAAATTAAAAGAGGAATTTTCCAATGCCAACAGTCAGGTATACCCCATAGTGGCCAACTATGGCAGAAAACAAATGTTTATCAGTTTTCTGGGGGATGTCCTTCCGAACGGACTGCTGAGCAACATTGTCTATCTGGGGTATCTGGTATACAAAACAGTGGTTTTAAAAGCCTTAAGTTACGGAAGCACCATGTCCCTGTTCAGTGCTTCCTCTTCCCTGGAACATTCCCTTCGCAGTCTCTCACAACTGCTTCCAAAATTTGAACAGCACGGCCTTTACGTAGAAAAAATCCGAACCTTTCTCTCTTTTGAAAGTGATTTACAGACAGGAAACCGGCCATTTTCTCCGGAAGACTTTCGGGAACTGTCCGTAGAAGGCGTATCCTTTGCCTATGGGGATGGGAATGATATTCTCCATGATATTACCATGTCCGTAAAATCAGGAGAGAAAATCGCCATTGTGGGCTATAATGGCGCAGGCAAATCCACCCTGATTAAATTGCTGCTGCATTTATACGATGTAAAATCCGGAGCCATTAAGATAAACGGAACGGACATTCGAGAATACCATAAAGACAGTTATCGGGATTTATTCGCGTCTGTTTTCCAGGATTATAAAATTTTTGCCTCAACCATTGAAGACAATGTCCGAATGGGCACGGAGACAGACCGGGGGGATGTACTACAAGCCCTTTACGACAGTGGTTTTGAGGAACGGCTTGCCACCCTGCCCGAAGGCATTCACACACAGCTGACCCGGGAATTTGATGAAAAAGGAGTGAATCTTTCCGGGGGCGAAGCGCAGAAAGTTGCCATTGCCAGAACCTTTTACAGATATTGTCCCATGATTATCCTGGACGAACCTTCCAGCGCCTTAGATCCTGTGAGCGAATATCATCTCAACGAAACCATGCTTAAAGCGGCGGAACATAAGGCGGTAATCTTCATCTCCCACAGACTTTCCAGCACAGTAATGGCGGACAGAATCTATATGTTGGAACAGGGCCGGATTATCGAGTGCGGAAGTCACGGTGAACTAATGGCGCAAAACGGAAAATACGCAGAAATGTTCCGGCTTCAGGCGGAGAAATACCAGCAGGGCGAACAGACCGCAGTATATGGCGAATCGTGACAGTTCAGACCTGTAAGTCAACAACCCCGCTGCAAGCAACGGGGCATCAAGCTTGTAGCGCTGCAAGCAGCGGGGTTGTTGACCCTTGCGGCATTCGCCAAATGGATGCTGACGCATCCGCTTGGCTCATTGCCCGCAGGAATCAAATTGTACAGCATATCACATATCATGGGAGAGCACGGACATGGACAAACTGAAAATGCAATCGGTCAATGTCACCGCACAAAATATTGACAATATTGCCGCTCTTTTTCCTTCCTGTATCACGGAAGGCCTGGATGAGAAGGGCCAGCCCAAAAAAGCCGTCAATTTTAAGCTGCTGCGGCAGCTCCTCTCTGACTGTGTATTGGAAGGCGACGAAGCCTATGAATTCACCTGGGTAGGCAAAAAAGCTGCCATTGTGGAAGCCAGCCGCCCCATACGCAAAACCTTGCGCCCCTGTTTGGAAGAAAGCGTAAACTGGGATACCACGGAAAACCTCTACCTGGAAGGGGATAACCTGGAGGTCCTGAAACTATTACAGGAAAGCTATCTGGGCAAGGTCAAAATGATTTACATAGACCCGCCGTATAATACGGGAAACGACTTCATCTATCAGGATAATTTTTCACAGAATAAGGAAAGCTACCTTGCGCAGTCGGGTCAGAATAACCCGGAAGGCGAAAGATTATTCCGAAATACCGACAGCAACGGACGATTTCATTCCGACTGGTGCAGCATGATTTATCCACGGCTTATGCTGGCACGGAATTTACTCAGCACAGACGGGGTTATCTTTATTTCCATTGATGATAACGAACAGGAAAATCTCAAAAAAATAGGCGATGAAATCTTCGGAGCCGAAAACTTTGTATTTCAAATTGCCTGGAGAAGAACGGACAATCAGCCCAATATAGGCTTTATCGCAAGAGTAAAAGAATATATTCTCTGTTACGCCAGGTCCATCAGATCCATGAGTTTCGGAAGGTTATCTTTGACAGAAAAAGCCCGAAACGAATACCGATATTCCGATGAGAAAGGCTTGTTCCGAAGGGCTATTTTACTGGATAAGACAAGGGGAAGATACCACTATCCCATAAAGACAAAATCCGGAAATGTCCTCACTGGCCCATGGATGAAATCAGAAGAAGAATTCCAGAAACTGGATGAGGAAGGGCTTATTTATTGGACAAGCGGCGGCGATGAACAACCCTATGGCAAAATATATCTGGATGAGAAAAAAGGACAGATTCCAAATGATTTCTGGGGCATAGAATTCGGAACGAACCAAAGGGCAAGCCTTGAGACAGAGAAACTTTTTAACCGGCGTTGTTTTGATTTTCCCAAACCTGTATCCCTGTTAAGCAACATTCTCAGACTGGGCAGTGATAAGGATTCCATTATATTGGATTTCTTCTCCGGCTCCGCCACCACGGCACATGCCGTTATGCAGAGAAACGCCGAGGATGGGGGACAGCGAAAGTTTATTATGGTACAATTGCCCGAACCCTGCGCCGAACCTTCGGAAGCATTCAAAGCCGGCTACAAAACCATCTGCGAAATCGGCAGAGAGCGCATCCGTCTTGCCGCGGAGAAAATTGCCCGTGACCATCCCGGCAAAGCCTTTGACGGCGGATTTCGAGTCTTCAGAGTGGATGAAACCAACATGACCGACGTTTACTACTCTGCGGAAGAATACAATCAGTCCATGCTTTCTCTGTTAGAGTCCAACATTAAGCCAGACCGCACTGAGCTTGACCTGCTGTTCGGCTGCCTGCTGGACTGGGGACTTCCTCTCTCCTGCCCCTGCGCCTCCGAGGTATTTGACGGCTGCGGCATTCATACTTACAACGAGGGGGAGCTGATTGCCTGTTTTGAGGAAGATATTCCGGATTCCGTTATCAGAGAAATCGCCGGACGCCACCCACGCCGGGCCGTATTCCGTGACGGAGGTTTTCCAGGCAGCCCCGACAAAATAAATGCACGGGAACTTTTTAAGATGCTGTCCCCAAATACCAGAGTAAAAATATTGTGAATTCTCAAAGTGATGTTGACAATATAAGAGATTGAAACTATATGGCGGGTCAATCGCCAATTCAGAGAGGAACCGACGGATGAAACTACAATACAAACATCAGAAATTTCAGGCCGATGCCGCACAGGCTGTCGTTGACGTGTTTGCCGGGCAGCCTTACCTGACACCCTCCTATCTGATGGACAAAGGCGCCGGGTACATTCAGCAGAGCCTGACCGATGACATGGATTTCACCGGCTGGCGGAATCAGAAAATAGTACCGGCGCTCTCCGATGAGCTCATTTTAGAACATCTGAATAAAGTCCAGCGCCGGGGCGGTATTGCCCCATCCTCCAAGCTGGAAGGACGTGAAAACGGATACAACCTTACCATTGAGATGGAAACCGGCGTGGGCAAAACCTATACCTATATCAAGACCATGTTTGAGCTGAACAAACACTATGGATGGAGTAAGTATATCATTGTTGTTCCCAGTGTGGCTATCCGGGAAGGCGTATACAAGTCCTTTGAAATGACGCAGGAACACTTTGCGGAGGAATATGGAAAAAAGATACGATTTTTTATCTATAATTCTTCACGGCTCAACGAAATTGACCGTTTTGCGTCGGACAGTTCCATTTGTGTCTGCATTATCAACTCTCAGGCATTCAATGCCAAAGGAAAAGATGCCAGAAGAATCTATATGAAACTGGATGAATTCCGTTCCCGCAGACCCATTGATATTATAGCCAAAACCAATCCTGTTTTAATTATTGACGAACCCCAGTCCGTGGAGGGCAAGCAGACCAGGGAGAGGCTGAAAGAGTTCCATCCCCTCTTGACCCTGCGTTATTCCGCCACGCACAAAAGCGATCAAATCTATAATATGGTTTATCGCCTGGATGCCATGGAAGCGTACAACAAGCGGCTGGTGAAGAAGATTGCGGTGAAAGGCATTACTGAATCCGGCAGTACCGCCACGGACAGCTTTGTCTATCTGGAAAGCATTCACCTTTCCAAAAATGACCCCACTGCCACCTTATGTTTTGAAGTGAAAATGGCCTCCGGCGCCCCAAAGAAAAAAAGCCGCATTGTAAAAGTCGGCGACAATCTCTATCATTGCTCCGGTGAACTGGAAGAATATAAAAACGGCTTTGTGATAAAACAGATTGACGGCCGTGATGATTCCGTGGAATTCCTCAACGGCATCAAACTCTTTGCCGGAGATGTGATTGGCGCAGTGGATGAGGATCAGATGCGCCGTATCCAGATTCATGAGACAATACTCTCCCACATCCAGAGAGAACGGCAATTATTTTATAAGGGCATCAAAGTTCTCTCCCTGTTCTTCATTGACGAAGTGGCAAATTATCGCGAATACCATGAGTCGGGCCAGGCCATCACCGGAAAATACGCAAAGATGTTCGAGGAAGAGTATGAAGATATTGTGGGAAATATGCAGCTTGCCCTGGGAGAAGATGATTATATCAAATATCTGCAATCCATTCCGGCCTCAAAGACCCATGCCGGTTACTTCTCTGTTGACAACAAGGGCAAGATGGTAAATTCCAGAGTCGGCCGGAAAGAAACCGTTTCAGATGATGTAAGCGCCTATGAACTGATTATGAAAAACAAAGAACTCCTCCTTGACCGTGACCCGGTGCGCTCCCCGGTGCGGTTTATTTTCTCCCACTCCGCCCTGCGGGAAGGTTGGGACAATCCCAATGTCTTCCAAATCTGCACCCTGAAGCAAAGCGACAGTACCCTCCGCAAGCGCCAGGAAGTGGGCCGGGGATTGCGCCTGTGCGTGAACCAGAACGGCGAGCGTATGGACACCAATGCCCTGGGCGAGGATGTGCATACTGTCAATGTTCTCACCGTCATTGCCAGCGAAAGCTATGACTCCTTTGCCAAGGGCTTACAGACCGAAATGGCGGACGCTGTTGCGGATCGCCCCCGTGCCGTTACTGTGGACCTTTTTTTGGGGAAGGTCATTCAGGATGAGAAGGGCAACGAACAGGTAATTGACCAGAACACTGCATCCGCCATCCACTACGATATGATTATAAACGGCTATATTGACAGAAAGGGCGTTCTGACGGACAAATACTATGAGGACAAGGCAAACTCCGTCCTTAAAATAGCGGAAGAAGTAGCAGACTCCGCCGCCTCCGTCATTGCGATTGTGGATTCCCTCTATGATGACCGCAAATTTATGCCGGAAAATGCCAGAGGCAGCACTGTAAAACTCCATGTGGAAAAAGACAAACTGGCCATGCCGGAATTTAAGGCTCTTTGGTCCAGAATTAACTCAAAATCCGTTTATGTTGTAGATTTTGATACAGAGGAATTAATACAAAAGGCAATCGCCTCTCTGGACAGTAAACTTCGCGTTTCCAAAATCTATTTTCAGGTGGAAACCGGTGTCATGGAATCCATTCACTCCAAGGAAGAGCTTCTCTCCGCCGGCTCCTTTAGAAAAAAGGAATCTGGCAGCCATGGCATAAACGCGAAAGCAAATTCTAATGTAAAATACGATTTGATTGGGAAACTGGTGGACGAGACAGGTCTGACCCGCAAGGCTGTAATAGCGATACTCAAAGGCATTCACCCCAATGTTTTCCAGCAGTTTAAGGAAAATCCGGAAGAATTTATTGTGAAAGCAGCCTCCCTTATTAACAACGAGAAAGCTACCGCAATCATTGAGCACATTACATACCATGCTCTGGAAGAGCGCTATGATACAGAAATCTTCACCGCTCCCACCATGAGGGGCAAGCTGGGCGTCAACGCCATGAAAGCAAACAAGCATTTGTACGATCACATTGTCTATGATTCCACAAATGAACGTGACTTTGCCGCTGACCTGGACACGAATACGGATGTGGCCGTCTATGTAAAGCTGCCCGGAGGCTTTTACATCCAAACCCCTGTGGGACGCTATCATCCTGATTGGGCTATTGCCTTCTATGAAGGCAGCGTCAAGCATATCTATTTTGTAGCGGAAACCAAAGGTTCCCTGTGTTCCATGCAGATGCGCCTGATTGAAGATTCTAAGATACACTGCGCCCGGGAGCACTTTAAGGCAATTTCCGGAGAAAATGTTGTCTACGATGTGGTGGACAGCTATGAGACGCTACTTGAGAAAGTTATGAAATAAAACTAAGAAAGGAAGTTGGAACAAGGTGAAAATATATCTTTTCAGACATGGGGAGACCGATTGGAACAAGGCCAGAAGATTACAGGGGCAAAGCAATATTCCCCTGAATCCTTTCGGCCGGGAACTTGCGATGAAAACCGCAGAGGCTCTGCAAGACATTTCTTTTGACAGAGCCTTCAGCTCTCCCCTGTCCAGGGCTGTGGAAACCGCTCAGATTCTGCTCGGAGACACCCAAATCCCGGTCATCACAGATCACCGTCTGCTGGAAATCAATTTCGGAGACTGTGAAGGAAGGGAATTTGATGAGGCCAAAAGGGATTCCGCCCATCCACTGCACAATTTTTTCTGCCATCCTGATATATACCTGCCTCCGGAAGGCGCGGAAACTCTTCAGACTGTAATTGCCAGGAGCCGGGACTTTCTTCGGGAACAGATTCTTCCCCTGGAAGAGACCTGTGAAACCATACTGATTGTGGCTCATGGAGCGTTTAACAGATGCCTGCTGAATTCCATCACTCACTTTCCCCTGGAACGATTCTGGGAAATTGAGCTTCCAAATTGCGCAGCATCCATACTGTCTCTGGAACACGGACAATTTGCCATTAAGACGGAATCCATTGTCTACTATGGAACCCCCGTAAATGGCAAACCATAGCCTGCTGACATGTCTCTGTTTCGCCAAACGGCTTCCTGCGTCTCCATCCGCAATGTTGCACTTTACATATTGATTCTGTTCCATTTCTGTATATGTTCAGAAGTATCAAAGCAGAAGGACAGCCCCAGAGGCCCAATGTGTGCCATAACTTTGAGGGACGCCGGTTCACTGCCGCAGTCCATCTCTGACCCTCATCAGGGAGAAGCCCAACAGATTTTCTCCCTTCCATTCCCCCATGGAAAAACGTCTTTCGTCTTTCATAGACAAGCCGATACCCCATATCTTATCCTGTACGGCACACTCCGCCAATATAGCCTCCCCTGTGGCCAGAAGCTTTTCACGCAATTCATGGTTCTGGCGGAATTTTTCCATCAGTCCCTCATATACGATAATCTGCCGCAGCCCATTCCAGATAATATCCTCATAATTATCTACCGAGCGCCCCAAAGCCTTAATTTTGCCCACATCGGATGTATTTCGTATCTGTCCGGCTCTCTTATCATCCCCGAATGTAATGGCTTTCTGATACATCATGTACTGCTCCATAGAGGAAAAGACAATCCCCTCCAGTTCAAAATCTGAAAGGAACCAGTTGCTCAAATAACCGTTTGCCTCCTCTGGATTATGAAAACATATGATTTCTCTCATTTTTACCTCCTGCAAATTCAATTGCCAAATATAACTTTTTTATACCCCATGAAGCGTTTTGTCAAGTGCTATTTTAAAATCCTGTTCCCTGTTCTCGGCGGCAAAATGACAACGGCCAAAATTCAGACGGAAAAAGTTAAAAACGACTCTTCCATTGAAGGTCTGGATAGGAGGAACGGAGTAATGCGCAGATTGCTTTATTTGATTAGATATGGTATACTTTTTTCAGTACAGACAGGACAACAAATGCTAAGTTTTTCTTTCAAAATGGTTGATTATCTCAAAAAAGCCTTGATTTACGGGCATACAAGCAGGA
>CAJUGT010000123.1 GCA_910586435.1 uncultured Acetatifactor sp.
CTTGGGGCGTTGCAAGCTTGATACCCCGTTGCTTGCAGCGGGGTCTTTGATTTGGAAAGAGATTTAAGTTCCTTGGCCGATTGTGATAATCGGTCAGGGAACTGTTTTCTGTTCTCCGGCAGAGAATGTCATGGGGGAAAACAGGATGTGTGGCAAAGCGGGAACGGTGTGAGATGTGACTGTGTGGTATTCGTAGAAAAAGCAGCAGGGACAGGGGATAAGGAGGCGGCATGAGTCTGGCAGATGTAAAGAAAACATTGTATTTCCTGAAAAGAAATGGTTGGAGGAAGACCTGGAACGCAGTCAGGGAGAGGCTGGAGGAAAGAAAGCAGCCGGCTTATGAATGGACAGGGCCTACGGAGGCGGAACTGGAGGTACAGAAGAAGCATTGGGAGCAGGAAGCCTTCTCTGTCACCTTCAGCATTGTGACCCCTGCGTACCGAACACCGGAAAAGTATTTGAGGGAAATGATAGATTCTCTGAAAGCCCAGACCTATCCTAAATGGGAGCTTATATTGGCAGATGCCACGGAGGATGACAGTGTGGAGCGGGTGGTTTGTGGGATACAGGATTTGCGTGTCCATTACTTTCGCCTGACGAAAAATGGCGGCATTGCGGCCAATACCAATGAGGCCCTGAAGCATGTCACGGGAGAATATGTGGGGCTGCTGGACCATGATGACCTGCTGACGGAAAATGCGCTGTATGAGATGGCAGCACAAATTGAGGGGGGCAGGAAGCGGGGAAGAGAGATTCAGATGCTTTATTCCGATGAGGATAAATGTAACGGGGACAGGACAGCGTATTTTGAACCCAATAAAAAAGAAGATTTTAACCTGGACTTGCTTTTGAGCAATAATTATATCTGTCATTTTCTTGTCATGAAGGAGGAATTGATACAAAGTCTTAAGTTTCGGACGGAATATGATGGGTCTCAGGACTATGACCTGGTGTTGCGGGCTGCGGCTGCGCTGTTGGGAAATGAGGAGGCAATTGCGCATATTCCCAAGATTTTGTATCATTGGCGGTGCCATTCGGCATCTACTGCGGAAAATCCTCACAGCAAACAATATGCCTATGACGCTGGCCGCAGAGCGGTTCAGGATTTTGTCAATGGGCAGGGGTGGAAAGCAGGCGTGGTGGAGTCCGCCCATGTGGGATTTTATGCTTTGAGATATGAGGGGGATATTTTTCAAAGCAGGCCCGATGTAGGAGCCATTGGGGGCAGAGTGGTACGAAAAGGAAAAATTGTCGGGGGCAGAATGACGCAAAAAGGGAGCATACTATATGAAAACCTGCCAAAGCAATTTAGCGGTTATATGCACAGAGCGGTATTGCAGCAGGAGGCGGAAGCGGTGGATATACGGAACATTCTGGTAAAAGAGGAGTGCAGGGAACTGTTCCGTCAGGTGACGGGAGTCCCTTACAGGACTGTCCGGGGAGGAGAATGTTTTGATGTATCTCTCTTGCCCCCGGGGTGTGATGTAAAACGGCTGAGCCTGGACTTCTGTGCCGCTCTGCGAAGCGCCGGATACCGGATTTTATATCTGCCAGAATAACACAGTCCCATGGAACATTGGACAAAAAGGCTTGTCTGTCCCATGGGTAACTGACGGCGCAGCGTGTCTGCCTGGCACGGACAGAAGCGGGAGCGCAGGGGGACCAATTCTGGTGTGGAAAGCAGGATTTCGTAAGGAGTTGGACACATGGGGAAAAGGGGGCTTAAATATGGTGTGGGATAAATCAGGGCGGGAGGCGCTTGGGGATGAAGAAAGTGACGGTAATCATTCCAAATTATAACGGAATGAAATTTATGGAAAATTGTCTGTTTTCCATTCAAAATCAGGATGCCGATACACCGGAATATGAGATTTTGGTGGTGGACAATGGTTCCGTGGACGGAAGCCTGGAAATGATTCGTGAGAAATTTCCGCAGGTGCGGGTGATTTCTCTCACGGAGAATACCGGGTTCTGTCATGCTGCCAATGTGGGCATTGGGGCTTCGGATTCCGATTACGTGCTTTTGCTGAATAATGATACCAGAGTCAGCTCCTGTTTTGTAAAGGGGTTGTACCAGGCCATAGAAGCCAGGAGCGACGCTTTTTCCGTCAGCGCGAAAATGCTTATGTGGGACACTCCTGACCGGATAGACGACGCAGGTGACAGGTATTGCGCATTGGGCTGGGCTTATTCCCGGGGAAAGGGGAAGCCGGCTTCCTGTTATGAAAAACCGGAGGAAATATTTTCATCCTGTGGGGGGGCTGCCATTTACAGAAAAAAAATATTTGAAAAAATCGGACTTTTTGACGAGGCGCATTTTATGTATCTTGAAGATTTGGACATAGGATACAGGGCAAAGCTGCAAGGATACAGGAATTATTATGAGCCATCGGCGGAGGTCATTCATTTTGGCAGTGCTTCCAGTGGTTCCCGGTACAATGCGTGGAAGACTTCTCTGGCAGCCTCTAACAGTGTGTATGTTATAGTGAAGAATATGCCTGTTTTGCAGATTTTGCTGAATTTACCATTTTTGGCGGCGGGTTTTTTCCTGAAATTTCTTTTCTTTTGTAAAAAAGGAATGGGCATTCTATATTTGAAAGGTCTGATGGAGGGAATAAAAAAGTCCGCTGTCCATGGAGGACATTTTCGGAAGAGCAGAAAGAATGCGGCAGCCTGTCTGAGGATTCAGTGGCAGCTGTATCTCAATATCTTTCGCTTTCTTAAGAAATCTTAAGAAAGAAATTCATAAATTTCTAAGTTGTACTTTTTATAATATTGTAGTAAGGTATACCTTGGGTGGCGCTTATGATAAAAGACAATCAGAAAGTATTCAACCGCTTAATGGTGGTTGCGGATGCGGCGATTACGTCCGCATCGCTCATGTCAGCCTATTTCTTTAAATTTTATATTTTAAATGATGGGCCTGGAGAGGGAGTACTTCCTGCGGGCGATTATCTTATGCTGTTGCCGTTTCTGCTGCCCATTTATATGTTATTGTACTATTTCAATGATGTGTACTCACCGAAACGGACGGTAAGGCGCCGGTTTGAGATATACGGCATAGTGAAGGCAAATACCATCGGAATTGTAGTGTTAATCATTATTTTGTATATGATTATCCGGGAAATAAATTTTTCCCGTTCCGTCATGGCGTTTTTCTATATTTTTAATGTGTTTTTCACTTCCGGTTTTCGTCTTGCGCTGAGAAAAGGGCTGCGCACGATTCGCTCCAGGGGGTATAACCTGAAGCATATTCTGCTGGTGGGATATTCCAGAGCGGCGGAGGAGTATATTGACAGGTTGACGGATAACCCTCAGTGGGGGTATGTGGCATGTGGGATTTTGGACAATCATATCCCGGCGGGAACGGTTTATAAGGGGGTCAAAGTGCTGGGGACCCTTGGCAATCTGGAAATCATTCTGCCGGAAAATAAAATGGATGAAATAGCGATTACATTATCTTTAAAGGATTATCATTATCTTGAGAGTATTGTGTCAACCTGTGAGAAGTCGGGAGTACACACCAAGTTTATTCCCGATTATAACAGCCTGATACCAAGTAAGCCTTATACGGAGGATTTGATGGGGCTTCCGGTTGTGAATATCAGGTATGTTCCTTTGACAAATACGGGTAATATTTTTATCAAGCGTATGGTGGACATTGTGGGGGCATTGGCAGGAGTTGTGATAACATCTCCCATTATGCTGCTTACGGCACTGATGATAAAGCTTACCAGTCGAGGCCCTGTGATTTTCAAACAGGAAAGGATAGGGCTTCATAACAGTTCTTTTTATATGTATAAGTTTCGGAGTATGGAACAACAGTCACCCGGGGAAGAGAAGAAGGCATGGACGGTAAAGGATGATCCGAGAGTGACTGCCGTGGGGAAATTTATAAGGCGTACAAGCCTGGATGAACTTCCGCAGCTGTTTAATATCTTAAAGGGAGATATGAGTCTCGTGGGACCCAGGCCGGAGAGGCCGCTTTTTGTGGAAAAGTTCAGGGAAGAGATACCAAGGTATATGGTAAAGCATCAGGTGAGGCCGGGGCTGACCGGTTGGGCGCAGGTAAATGGCCTTCGGGGAGACACTTCCATTCGCAAACGGATTGAATATGATATTTATTATATTGAGAACTGGACCATATGGTTTGATTTCAAGATAATCCTGATGACTTTTTTCACAGGGTTTATCAACAAGAATGCTTACTGATAAGGAGAGGGTACGATGGCGGCAGGTAGAAAAACAAGAGGAAGTCAAAAAGGGAAGATGATTCTGTTTATTGTTGAGATTGTCATTATCATTGTGATGGTGGTAGTGCTGTATCTGGTGATGAACAGTAAGGCGGCAGAAGGGCCAAAGCTCACCGATCTGGATCCCAAGGTGGTGGAGATACATGAAGAAGTGAAGCAGCAGACGGAAGAGGGCGGCACCATGCATGGTTATATGAATATTGCGCTGTTTGGCCTGGACGCGGAGACGGATAAACAGCTCTACAGCAACAGCCGAAGCGACAGTACCATGATTGCCAGCATTAACCTTGACACGGGAGATATTAAGCTTGTCAGTGTTTACAGAGATACCTATCTGAACATTGGCACGGATAAGTATCAGAAGTGTAATGCTGCGTATTCCTTTGGCGGCGCGGAACAGGCTGTTAAAATGCTGAATATGAATCTGGATATGAACATTACCAATTTTGTGGCAGTGGGATATAAAGGGTTAAGCAGTGTGATTGACGGTCTGGGCGGTGTGTATGTGGATGTGGACAGCGAGGAGCTGAGACATATCAACAATTATCAAATAGGCGTGGCAAATGTGCTGAAATGTGATTACACCCCTGTTGAGAACACAGGTTATCAGCTGCTCAATGGCTTGCAGGCAACAGCTTACTGCCGTATCCGTCAGACGGCGGGCAGTGACTTTATGCGTACCGCGCGTCAGAGAGAGGTGCTGATGGCCATTGAGGAGCAGGCGAAGAAGAAAGACCTGGCTACGCTGACTAAGGTATTTAACGATTGTATCGGAAATATTTATACCAGTCTCGATTCCAAGGATATTCTTGAACTGCTGAAGAATATATCAACTTATAAAATTGTGGCGGAAGACGGTTTCCCCCAGGAGGATATGCGGGGAAATGCTAATGTAGGCGCATATGGCGCATGTGTGATACCCACCAGTCTGGAAGATAACGTTGTCTGGCTGCATCAGTTCCTGTTTGAAGATGAAGATTATACGGTGACGGACAGTGTAAAAGAGTATAGTCAGAAAATACAGTCCGATACGGCACAATATTTACAGAGATGAATGATGCGTCCTTCGGAAGGGAAGGTGACAGAAGGGGAGCTTTCGGGCTCCCTTTCTTGAGGAATTGAACCGAAATGAAATAATGGTTGGGACAGGCATACAGTAAACACCCAGCTTTTATTTGAAGCGGTATGGACGACTGTATGGGCGGTACTGTAATAGGGCGGTCAGCCAGGGCTAATTCCGAAAGGGGGGTGGAAGTGTGAAAGTGGATGTAATCATTCCCACATATCAACCGGGGAAAAGACTGTTCCGGCTGCTGGACAGCCTGGAAAAACAGTCCATGCCCTTGGAGAGTATTATTATAATGAATACTGGAAGGGAATATTTGGAGCGGCTCATTACCGGAACCGGATTTGAAGAAAGATATCCCAATGTGAAAATATACCATCTGGAAAAAGGGGAATTTGACCATGGGGCCACAAGGCATAAGGGAGTACAATATTCTGAAAGTGAGATATTCATGGTAATGACCCAGGACGCAATGCCTGTGGATTGCTGTCTTGTGGAACGGCTCACCGGAGCCCTGAAGCCGGATATAGCAGTGGCATATGCCAGGCAGCTTCCCGGAAAGGATTCGTCAGAATTTGAGAAAATCTCCAGAGCATTTAATTATCCGGAAGAATCCCGGATAAAAACAGCGGCGGATTTAGGACGGTTGGGAATCAAGACTTTTTTCTGCTCCAATGTATGCGCGGCATATCGAAGGGATGTCTATGAGGAATCAGGGGGATTTATACGTCATACAATTTTTAATGAGGATATGATATATGCGGCAGGGGCAATAAAGGCGGGATATGGAATTGCCTATGTGGCGGACGCAAAGGTGATTCATTCCCATAACTATACAAATGTAATGCAGCTTCGCCGCAATTTTGACCTCGGCGTATCCCAGGCGAATCACCCCGAGATATTCCAAAAGGTTACTTCGGAGGCAGAGGGAAAGAAATTGGTGAAGGAAGCGTGGAACTATTTTAAACAAAACAAATGTCCCTGGCGTTTTCCGGGATTTTGCCTCCAATGCGGGTTTAAATACACAGGATACCTTCTGGGCAAACATTACAAAGCACTCCCCAGGACACTCATCCTGGGCATTACAACAAATAAAGAATACTGGACATAATAACAGTCTCGAAACGGAGGTGCCTGGAAGGGTTTTCAGACGCGTATGCGGCTGAATAACCCTTCCCTTATAGGGGCACCGAAGTGCAGAGACGGAACTGGAATAAAAGAGACGGCACTGGAATAGGAGAAAAAATCATGTGTGGAATTGTGGGATATATTGGAAACGATTCTTCGGCGCAGGCGGCGCCGATTATTTTGGACGGACTGGCTAAGCTGGAATACAGGGGATATGACTCTGCCGGCATGGCCATTTTTGATGGAAATAAGATCAATGTCAGAAAGGCCATCGGAAGGCTGAAGATATTGGAGAATCTTACCAGGGGTGGGGAAGACATGCCAGGAGCGGCAGGAATCGGCCATACCAGATGGGCAAGCCATGGCGCGCCCAGCGACTTTAATGCCCATCCACACACAAATGAATCAGGTACCATTGCGGTAGTTCATAACGGCATTATTGAGAATTATATTTCCTTGAAAAAGAAACTGGTGAATAAGGGGTATCATTTTGTTTCCGAGACTGATACGGAAGTGCTGGCGCATTTACTTGAGTACTATTATAAGGGAAATCCTCTGGAAGCCATTACTAAAGTACTTCATCGTGTGGAAGGCTCATATGCTCTGGGAATTATGTTTGTGGACCATCCGGAGGAGATTTACGCAGCCCGTAAGGACAGCCCGCTCATTGTAGGGCGGAACGAGTCAGGGAGCTTCATTGCGTCGGATGTGCCTGCAATATTGAAGTATACCAGGACAGTTTATTATATGGACAATCAGGAAGTGGCCGTGCTTCGTGGGGACAGTCTTCATTTCTATTCACTGGATGAGGAAGAGCTGGAAAAAGAGCCTGTCACTATAGATTGGGATTCTGATGCCGCTGAAAAAGCAGGATATGAGCATTTCATGCTGAAGGAAATGTATGAGCAGCCCAAAACCATCATAGACACCATTTCCCCAAGGATTAGCAGCACGAATGGAAAAGCCTGTGATATTACTATAGAAGAACTGCATATGACGGAGGAAGAACTTCGTGGGGTACAAAAGATTCATATTGTTGCCTGCGGTTCCGCTTATCATGCGGGCGTCACAGGGAAATATGTTCTGGAAGGGCTGGCCAGGATTCCTGTGGAGGTGGATTTGGCAAGTGAATTTCGTTACCGCAATCCCCTTCTTGGAGAAGGAAGCCTGGTGATTGTGATAAGTCAGTCAGGGGAAACGGCTGACACAATGGCCGCCCTGCGTGAATCAAAAGCAAAGGGATATAAGGTACTTGGGATTGTAAATGTGGTGGGCAGTTCCATTGCCAGGGAAGCGGATGCGTGTCTGTATACCTGGGCAGGTCCCGAAATCGCTGTGGCTACCACAAAGGCATACAGTGCGCAGCTTGTGGCATTGTATCTGCTGGCTATGAAGTTCGCAAGAGTCAAAGGGCTGCTTTCCGACGATGAATTCTCAGGACTGCTCGGGGATTTGCGGCGGCTGCCGGATCAAATTGAATTTCTTCTTGCCCAAAAGCAGACCATACAGCACTTTGCGAACCGTTATCTCGGCGCAAGGGATATTTTCTTTATTGGCAGGGGGATTGACTATGCCATTTCTTTGGAAGGCTCGCTGAAATTGAAAGAAATATCCTACATTCATTCGGAGGCATATGCGGCGGGAGAGTTAAAACATGGCACCATATCATTGATTGAGGAGGGGACATTGGTGGTGGCGCTGTCCACACAGCCTGAATTGTATCAGAAGACCATAAGCAATATACAGGAAGTAAAAGCAAGGGGTGCTTTTGTTATGGCTGTGACAAATGAAGAGAATAAGGCCATGGAGAAAGTTTCGGATTATGTTGTAAGTCTACCTGAGACCAATCCATATTTTGCCAATTCTCTTGCCATTGTTCCATTGCAGCTTTTTGCTTATTATGTTGCGGTGGGCAGGGGATGTGATGTGGATAAACCAAGAAATCTTGCAAAGTCTGTGACAATTGAATAGATAATATGCGTGTTTGTATGAGAGAAAAGCCGTCCTATGAAATATAATGCTTTTTCACAATCCTTTCAAAAGAAAAACACATTTCTGTCACAATTTAGAGATATACTGTGTTCATCAAAGGAAATGAAACAGCGTATAACAAGGAGGTAATCACCATGTATGATAATGAAATCTATTCTAATTCTGAAACAGAAAAATATACGGCATACCAAAATGAAACCACCGCAAATCAGATAGAAAATTCCAATAGTCTGGCGGGAAGCGGCAGTGAAAAGGAAAAAGGAAAGAAGAAAAAAGGCGCATTTCGTAAAGTAATGTTCAGCGCCGGTTTGGGATTGGCCTTTGGTGTGTTTGCGGGAGGCGGATTTTACGCAGTGAAATTTGGCGCAGAGCAGCTGGTGCCTGTTGAAAAACAGGATGTCATTATTTCGGATCAGACGGGACAGCCCGCATCTGGTGCCAACAATGGATTGACAAATGTGAACCAGATTACTTATGTCACGGATGATGTTTCTGATGTGGTGGCGGAAGTGATGCCGGCCATGGTATCCATTGTAAATAATTATACCAGCACCGGTTCGGGAATGACAATATGGGGACAGAGATATGATTACAGTCAGCCGGGTGTGTCCAGCGGCTCCGGCATAATACTTGCCGAAAACGAGAAAGAGCTTTTGATTGTGACCAATAATCATGTGGTGGAAAATTCGGATGAGTTGCAGGTTATCTTCATAGATGGTTCTACGGCTACGGCCAGTGTGAAGGGATTGGACTCCGATATGGATCTGGCAGTGATAGCGGTTGCGCTGGATTCCCTGCCTGAGGAGACCAGAAATGCCATAGCCATAGCCACACTGGGCAACAGTGACGAATTGAAGCTGGGTTCTCCTGTCATAGCCATCGGGAACGCTCTGGGTTACGGGCAATCCGTTACAGGAGGTATGATTAGCGCGTTAAATCGTGAGATGACAGCGGAAGACGGTTCCACAGGTATATTTATTCAGACGGACGCAGCTATCAATCACGGCAACTCCGGCGGCGCGCTTCTCAATATAAATGGAGAAGTCATTGGAATCAATTCCAGCAAAATGGACGGCTATAGTGTGGAGGGTATGGGATATGCGATTCCTATCAGCTCTGCCAGCCCCATCATTGCGGAACTGATGGAGCGTCAGACCAGGACGGATAAGGTGGCCGAGGAAGAAAAAGGATATATGGGAATCTCCATGCGGGATGTTACTTCTCAGCACGCAAGTCTTTTGGGTATTCCTCAGGGAATATCTGTACAGGAAATAGAGGAAGGTTCCGCCGCCGAACAGGCAGGTATGATGAAGTATGACATTATTGTGAAGTTTGATGGCCAGAAGGTAAGCACCGGTGAAGAACTGGCAGAGACAGTAGGATATTATAAGGCCGGTGAGACAGTTACCGTAACGGTGCAGCGTCTTGTAAACGGCGAATATGAATCCATTGATCTGGA
This sequence comes from uncultured Acetatifactor sp., assembly GCA_910586435.1. Lineage (GTDB taxonomy): Bacteria > Bacillota > Clostridia > Lachnospirales > Lachnospiraceae > Acetatifactor. The sequence continues at coordinate 9,899 of CAJUGT010000123.1, forward strand.
ACTGACCCTGGGAAGCAGGGAAAAATAAAATAAGAAAGAAGAAATCCCGGAAAGCCATTTCAGGTCTTCCGGGATTTGCTCCGTCTTCACGGAAAGAAGGGTAATAGCGGGCCCGTCCAAATTTAGAACGCCCATATATTTTGAGAATCTTCATATTTATGATAGGAATCTCTGGTGTCCGGGTGTCAGACCTTTTCCGTCGTATCTCTTCGGTAGAACACAGGCGGTATAATCTTGTGAATGGGCTGTTCCAGAAGCACAGGTTTTCGCTTCTTTCGTTCATTCATCTGTTCCACAAGAAGGCTTACAGCTTCATATGCAAGCTGGTCGATTTGCTGTCCCATGGTGCTGATAGGAAGTACTGCTTCCCGGGATATGGGAGAATTGTCAAAGCCAATGATGAGATAATCGCCCGGCAGACGGCCATGCTTTCGCATCAGCAGGTTTAAGAAAACATTGGCATGGGTATCACTGGATACAAAGAGTCCTTTCTTCATCCCGGCATAGGAGGCTTCCAGGTGTTCCAATACCTGGATAAGCTGAGCCTGAGAAGTCTCGTAGCTTCCCAATTCCCTGAGTATTATTTCATGGGCTATTCCCTGCTCTGCGCAGAAGTCAGAAAAAGCTTTGAGTCGTCCGTAAGCGGGCACTTTCTCGGAGGTAGGAGTATTGACATGAATGAGGACGTCGCAATGATGCCTGGCCAAAAGGTTTGCCGCCTGGTAGCCTCCCATATAATTGTCCGTGTTGACGCTGCATACATATTCGTCTTCCCTTTCAATGGTCACAATGGGGATGGGAAGTTTTGCCAGTTCTTCGGAAGGAATGGTATGACTTAAGATAATCAGCCCCTCGATTTGATAAGACAACAATTCCTGTAGATAGCATCGCTCGGTTTCTTCGTTCTTGTTGCCAATGAATACAAGAAATTTATAACCGAAAGTCTCATAGGTGGCTAAAATCTGATTTAATATTTCCGAATAAAAGTGGTGGTATAAATCCGGTATGATTATCCCCACAAATTCTGTTTTTCCGTTTGCCAGAATGCGGGCAACTTTGTTTTCCTTATAATTTAGTTTCACCAGAGCATCCGAAATAATCTGCTGATTCTCCAAGGTAAGAGAATCGGGATTGTTAAAGTATCGGGAAATGGTCGTTTTGGAAAAATTCGTATAACGTGCAATATCATCAAAGGTTACTTTCTTTTTCTGTGTCATAATAAAACCTCAGGATTTCCATTTTCAAAGTATTTTATTTCATGGTAAAACAATATAATGATACTAGTACTCCATCCGGTCAGTAACCGCACTTTCAGTACCACCTATTTTGCCATCTACTGCGTTGTCGTCAGCAGGCGTGTCCACCGCATCGCCTCCTTCCTCCGCCTTGCAGACTGACAAAATATCCGGCACTGGCAACCGGATGGAGCACCAGGAGCAAAAGGTAAAAAATTAATATCTTATATTGCTGCCCACATTTTATGAAAATAAAGTAACAGTTCGGACAGGGCGCAGAACTGAAACAAAATAAGTACTATAATGGAAATAATTGATGTAATTATACCAAAAATAAGTACAACATACAAGATGGAAGCGGTAAAGTAACCGGTTTTGTAAGGTTTGAATAATTTTACACTTGTATTATCAGCAAATTTTACAAAAATTAAGTTTGCTGTTGACGGTATCTTTTTGTAATGCTATCATATACATATAAAGTAACCGGTTACTTAACCGGTTATACATAGAGAACAAACCAGTTTGCGCAAAGTAAGAGCTAAGATGCCCGGGGCAAAAAGCGCCGAAGCACACCGCGGAACTGGCGAAGAAAAAAGGTAGTGTCAAACGGATTATGAAAAAATCGAACCCCTTTCCTTGACTGAAGCCGATTATATT
>CAJUGT010000124.1 GCA_910586435.1 uncultured Acetatifactor sp.
AGCAAGCTCCCACGGGCAATTTGTACAATCATTTCTGCATGGCTGAACTGTTACAGATTCTGCAACATTTTTGAATTTCATCTAATGGGGTTTGTCGCTGTCCAATCTGATTTGCGACAAAATGGCAGTTGACAGACATTATAGAATCTGTTATGATGAAACCCTCAAAATATTTCTAAGTTCTGAATTATCCTTCCCAAATATCGGGAATGTACCTTTTTATTTTTCCATTGCAGCCCAGCCCTTTTATGTCCATATTTGCGGCATGGAATGGACGTAATTCTGTACCTTGACAATTTCATAAGGGATAAAAAGTGAATCAAAATATGAACAATACTCATATTAAGAACAAAATTCTAATGAAAAGAAGGCTTGTCCTCTTATACCAAAAAAATTTCCGCCTTTGCAGATGCGCAAGCGGACGTTTGAGCGCATAAGCGCGGGTTTTGTGAATGTGAAAGTCAGGCTGAACATCTAACCGCACAGGTGGAAAAATTATTATTTCCTGGCACACAAGAGAGGCAAAGTAGTATGTCAAAGGGTTTATAGGTATCCCTGGAACAATCTAAATACATTTTGCAAGGAGAAAGAATGGCTAAAAAAGTGAAATATCTTATAATCCTGGGAGTTTTTTTCCTGTTGTTTTTCTTGTCGTTTATGATAATACGTGTATATTTATATTGCACAGGCGCTCATACACTTACGGAATATGTGGAATATTTGGAACAGACAGATAGGCCAAAACAAAACATTATAGTGGCAGTTATTGATTCCGGCTGTAATATACCGGATGGTTTTGAGGACAGAATACTGGAGGGGTATTGTTTCCCAGGAGAGAAAACGGAGTATAAGGATGCGTATGGACACGGCACTAAGGTGGTGGAATTGATTCTGTCCAATACACCGGATGAAGTAAAAGTTCTGCCCTTAAAGGTAACGGATGATGATGGTTATGCGGAAGTGGAAGATGTATGCAGCGCATTGGAGTATGCCGCAAATCAGGGCGTGAATATTATTAATCTGTCCCTGAACGCAGCCCTGGTTTATACAGAGGAAAGCAGATGCCTGGACACACTGATTGAACAGCTGACCCGTCAGGGGATTCAAGTGGTGGTATCTGCGGGAAATACTGGTTGTGATGTACAAAACCTGTTTCCTGCCAGCACAAAGGACGCCATTGTGGTGGCGTCCGTGGATGAAAAAAGAATCCCCTACTTTTTCTCAGGATGTGGGAAACGAGTTGATTTTTGCTCGTATGGAAGATATGGGGAAGCGTTGGGAACATCCTATTCCGCAGCCTATGTCACAGCCACTGTGGCAATTCTAAAAATGTATGGCATAGAAAATTTGGATAAGATTTTGACCAGCTATGCGGAAAGCTATGACAAAAGTGAGAAAGATTGTGGAATTGGTTACATTTGGCTGGATTCCTTTACAACGGCTCGGAAAAGCGATGCTTCAGAAGATAATGAGCAAAATTTGCAGGCGTTTGGGTTCAGCCAGGGGGAGGATATGGGATTTGAAATCCTGCAAATGGATTGGAAAAAGATGGCAAAGAATGAATTGGAGGATTGCCTTCTCTGTACGGAAAAGGAATATGTAGGAATGTTTTTAAAAAGCCTGTCAAAAGAAGATATGACATTGTTGGAAGAATTGTGTCCGGCGATTCATTCGGAAGTTGCCATTGCAGATTGTAAATGGGACAATGCCACAAAGAGTTATAAGGCAGACACAAGTACTACAATGGATTTTGCCGAATATTGTATTGACCTTTATGAAAACAGTATATGCAAAATGACAATTTCTTCCTGGGACATAATGAATCCCACAATGGTTTTTTATCTTGCAAATGAAGACCGAACTGTAAAATATCGCTATGAAGTCATTGGAAATGTAATGGGGAAAAAGGCAGGAGACGCGGATGAAAGTGAGATTTTGGGAAAGGACGGTTCCTTGTCATTGATTTCGTTTGGATTGGAATCTCCGGCATTCAACAGACCCTTTCTGGATGAAACAGGAATCAAAACATATGTCACTGACATTACGTCCAGATGGATTGCCTATGCAGGACCCGATGTTGACAATGGCAGAATTGTGCCAAAAGAATACAAAGAAATACATAATACCATTAATTATTCCGATAACGGAAATATATTCTACGGAATTTCCATTCCATTCACCGGAGCCACATTATATAATAAAAAGGGATACCATTATGGCACAAACGAAATCAAAGGGTATCGTTACAATACAAACGAGATGGCTGTGGGCCGCAGATATGCGCATTTGACTTCAACGGAATGGATTTATGATGACAATCCTGAAGTTCGGTTTCTTGCCGCAGGTTTTCAATGTTTGAGCAATATATTGGATGCCACAAGCTATACCGCCAAAAGTGAAGACTCCTATCGGGACTGCCCTGATCCTACACAGGTATCTTTGGAGGAAGCTTCTGAATATTATTATATTAATCAGTGCCAGATATATAAGACGGTGAACCAATCCTCTTTTGACATTGAAAGAGGAAAAATGACCATGAATACGGCCATATATGACACCAGCAGCCTTGAATTTTTCAACACTTTAAACAACAGAAAAATCATATCCAACGATATTGTAGAATATGTGATTGCGCAATCGCCGGATTATTATAATGTGGTTTTAGATGCCAACGGAGGGCTGCTGAGTGAATGGGGAGCGCCAGGAACCGCAAATCCTTTAAAAACTGTTACTGCATATTATGACAGTATGGCATGTCAAAATATAGGATGGATTATTCCCACAAGAGAGCATTATGTTTTTGCAGGCTGGTACACAGAAAGAGAAGGGGGAGATGTCGTATGGGATTGGGCAGGGAATGCGCAAAATGGAATCTTCTGGCAAAACGGGATATGGAAATATTCCCACAACTGGTCAGAAAGAAATAACACTTTGACTTTTTACGCCCATTGGATTCCGGATAAGTATCACATTTGCTTTGATCCCAACGGAGGAACCGGATATAGGGAAAACATGTATTGGCTGGAGTATGGCAGGGAATATGCGCTGCCCGCAAACCAGTATCCCAATAACGGCTACGTCAGAGAAGGGTATGATTTTAGCGGATGGAATACCATGCCGGAGGGCAATGGCAGTGGATATGATGATATGGCTCTTTTCAGCCGAGCTTTTGACAGACAGGGCGAAGTCGTTTTACTTTATGCCCAATGGAAGCCCCATCACATAGGACCGCCAATACAGGCGACACCCAAACCGCCTGTGACTTCACCCAAGCCCCCGGAAAATCTTACGCCTCCACCTGCCATACCCACGCAGTCCCCGGAAAATCCCACGCCTCCGCCTGCAACGCCCCCACAGCCCCCGGAAAATCTTACGCCTCCACCTGCCATTCCCACGCAGCCCCCGGAAAATCCCACGCCTCCGCCTGCAATACCCACGCAGTCCCCGGAAAATCCCACGCCCTCACCTGCTGTTCCCACACCACCGGCAGATACAACGCCTCCGGACATTAAGGTGGAGCCGCCAGAGGAGATACCCGTAGAATCTTTGCCGGGACATTTGATTTATGGATGGACAAACAGGGAAATTCCTCTTGTTTTTACAGCCGACGATATTGAAATGGACTCTGTGATTTTGTATGAGGGCAACGGTGTGGAAGGCACTGTTCTTGGCAGTGGAAGAGAACATGTGGAATATTGGGCAGCAGAAGAGGGCGTTTTCTGTTACACATTGGTTGCAAAGGATAAGAGTGGAAATACGTCCACCCTTTTGATTACAACAAAAATTGATTACACTGCGCCAAAAGGGAAAATAGACGTTTCATATGATGGTTATTTTCTGGATATTTCATTGAACAATATTGTTGAGGAAAATCCTGTCTACCCTGAGAATGAGGCTTCCGGCTGCGAGAAAGCATGGATTTTATTGGAAGGACTGGATGAAGAAAAAAATATTATATGCGAGCAAAAACAGCCGCTTACTTTGCTGACGCCCGACAATATCTATACCGGCGCAATCTATGGGGACGCTTTTGAATTGAATGACACATTTAACTACACATCCGAATATATCCGTATCACAGCATATATCAGGGATTGGGCCGGAAACTCTATTCCTGTTGATGAGCCAGTTACGATTCCTGCTTTTGTACTTAAGGCGGACTTGGAGCGATGTCTGGGAGAAGCAGCACATTGGAAGGCCGGAGAAGCGGGAACCATAAGTGTCTATGCCGCAGCATGGGTGGACAGTGTGGAAATCACTTATCCATCTGAGTGGATTCATTGGGACGAATCGCTGGAAAATCATTTTTTTGATTATAACACTACGGGGCGGGAAAATGAAAAACGAGAAGAAGAACTTTTTTATGTACCTTTGCGCACAGACCATGGTGTCTATGATATACAGGTATGCGCAAATAAAAATGGATACAAAAAAACCGTTACATTTCAGGTAACTATTTCCGGAACCATACTGGATGAAATCAGAACCAGGTTAAGGTAAAAGGCATCCTATTTTTTCTTTTCCCTGATTCGCTTCCAGGGGAAAATAGACAGGAATATCATGAGAAAGGTGAGGCAGGAAACACATTCTGCCAGTCTCCAAAACCATGGTTCTCTAAATCCCAGCTGTATGCGGCCGGAATAAGAGCCTGGGAATTCCACACGCACAACATTGTTTGTTCCGGCGTGTACAGGAAAGGATTGAGCATTGTCAATGTCAATACAGCGATAATATTTATAATATAGCAATGGAAATTCTATATACCCGCCTTCTTCACCAACAGAAAACGAACAGGTAATATCCGTGCCAAGTTTTTGGTATGAATCCAGGGATAGAATTCCTTCTTTTACAATGGAATTCTCACTTATTTCTTCCGGATTGGTTCCGGCGGGTAAGTATTCATAAGAATACATGGTCATAGTATTTAATTCGGAGGAGTTGTATATGCGGTAAGGTTCCTGGGTAAAGGAGAAATCATAAAAATACCAGCCACAGTTTATCATCAGCAATAGAATGCTTCCTGTCAATAGGGAGGGAAACTGTCTGGGCAGGAGCTTTGCCGCAAAATCAAAGGAATAGCAAAGTACGAAAGTCAATACCATCGTTGCGGGGGCAAGAAGTCTCCAGGGAAACTGTAAATTATATATTGCGTTTTTAACACCGGCGCCCATGGAAGCAAGGGCATCCCACGGAAAATAACAGCTGCACATATACAGAAGAAGTGCTCCAAGTCCTGTGCAGACTAATGCGGAGAAATAATTTTTGTCGTTTTTGAGTTCCTGGTAATGAATGAACAGCAAATACAAAAACAATATCATTCCTATTGTCAAAAATATGCCGATACCAAGAGATGGTTCATTGTGAATTCCTCCAATTGCCTGTCCCACGCCCCCGTTGCTTTTTTGAAATAATGTGAAAATTTGTATAGGAAACAAGCCATTGCTTTGAAATGACCCCATGGGACGCCCGGACCAGTCAGGAGAATTCATTTGAATGTCTTCTCCATAAAAGTCCAGAAAAGGTACAATGAAGTTCAGGTTCAGGAGCAACGTGAAAGCTGCGGCAGAAATCAAAGAAATCAATATTTGCTTTTGGAATATTCGTCTGATTCCACAAAGGCATACCAAGAAAACTGTAAATACTGCCATCAAAGAACTCAAAATATGTGACTGGACCAATCCGGTGAAGCCAAGGGCAGTGATCACCACAGATTTCCATGGTTTATTTTCGGATGCCCCATACATTATAAGGTAAAATCCGCACAGTACCAACGGAAGGAACATCATGGCAGTATATTCACCAACAGATGCTCTTGTATACACATCCATCAGTCGGTAGGGAGATAGAGAATAGGCAATACTTCCCAAAAGAGCGGTTTTTTTATCCGTAAATATTTTTCCAAAAGAATAATAGCTGATACAGACCGTTCCCAGGTTTATCAGGGCAACAAAATATTTATAGGCGGATTGGACAGAAAAACCAAGCAGTCTGAGAAATGCGGGAAAATAAAGCAATGCGTCACCATAATAGATGCCAACCGCATAACCATGACCTTTGGCCCAGAACGGATGGAGCTTGACAGGAAATGTTCCACAAGAAAGCCCTTCCTTGATAGCTTCGATCCGAAGAAGGTGAAAAGGAATGTCATGACCAACTGAAAGAAAATCGGTATAAAGAGGATAGCATGTAACCAGGAAAAGCCCTGACAGCGCCAAAAAGACGCGTCGGGCAGAAGGAGCTGACCGTTTAAAGCAGTAGGCCATAGATATAAGGCAGCATAACAAGACAGCGTAAAATATATTCTTCTTATATCTGCCGCTTGTCTCATATATTTCCATATTGGTAATACTGATATAACCGCTGCCTGAAAAAAATGCTTCTATGCGCAGGTCATCTGTGCTTCTGGTAATTTCCGCTGTCATAATTGAGCTGTGAACGGAAGGGTCAAGTTCAATCGGGGGCGCAAAGCATTCCATTGTCCCCAAATCGCAGGAGACATTTATGATGTTTCCAACCCGATCCGCATTATAATTCACATGAATCTGATAAATGCCTTTTTCCAGATGAAGCGCAGGAGTAGAGAGGAATACGCCGCTTTCTCCCATGATTTCATCAGTGGTTACATCTTCTCCCACAACCACATTATCACGCAGGATATATTCATCAAGGGCAAAAACCTTGCCGTAAGCATTTCCACGGTGCAGTATCCAGGAAGATAACGCAAAAAATAAAATAATGATCTGGACACCAACAATAATATATTTTGTGTGCAACTTACAAAATCGCATGAAATTCATAGATGCCCCCGAAAATTATAAATACTCATTTTGTGATTTTTTCATTAGAAATTTTACTGGATATCCTTTTTCTTCACAGAGTGTCCGAATGACGTTTTCGGCTACTTCCTTTGAATTGTTATTGATACAGATGACACAGGTATGTTTTTTGCGCCGAAACAGCGAAGGCTTCAGCCATTTTATATAATAGGAAATACGTTCTGCCAGAAGTGCTTTTTCAATTAAGCGCTTGCATTCCTGGTTCGACACCTCACAGAGTTCTATTTCGTTATTTACTTTTACTGAAGTATATAATGGCTGTTCCATGATCCCCTCCTGATGTTTGTACGAATGATAGTACATTCGTCTTCTGTATTAATTTGAATATATCATACCAAACCATATATCCGGCAGCAAGTTATAGAACATGCCTCCCAAAACTCAGAAGCGTCGTATCGGTATGTCCAAAACAGCTGTGAAGCACCTCCGCGTATGTCCCTGCGCAGCTGCTCTTTCTGGCTTGTACATGATCTTTCACTTAGGAATTATAACATAAATGCATCTATGTATGCAAGTAGGAGTTCAATTTAGCTTGTATCCATGGAGTTTCATCATTAAATGTGTGCAGAAAGCGAATGCTTTTTCGGCTGGCAAATCTCTTCTGTGTTCTTATATTGACAGTCTGCCCGGCAGATAATAGAATAATGAGCAGGATACAAAGAAGATACATTTTTTATGTACTTTGTTATGCGGAAATAACAATCTAACGTGGGAGGCGAGGAAGCTATGCTGAAGATATTAATAGCGGAAGATGAAGAACCAATTGCGAATCTGATCCGAATGAATCTGCGAAAGGCAGGGTATCAATGTACCTGGGCATCTGACGGAGAAAAAGCAGCTGATTTAATGGATAATGAGATGTTTGACCTGATGCTCTTAGATGTGATGCTTCCCGGAATTAATGGTTATGAACTGATGGAATATGCCAGGTCAATTGGACTTCCTGTGATTTTTCTGACAGCGCTTGGGAGTACGGAAAATAAGGTAAAGGGATTAAAAATGGGGGCGGATGATTATCTGACCAAGCCTTTTGAAATAGTGGAACTGCTGGCCAGAGTGGAGGCTGTACTCCGCAGGTATCACAAAACAGAGGCGCAGCTGACGGTGTTTGATGTGATAATTGATGCCGCGTCCCGCAGTGTAACCCGCAATGGAGAAGTGATACCACTGACAATGAAGGAGTTTGATCTGCTTCTCTTGCTGGCAAGGAACCGCAATATAGCACTATATCGTGAAACAATATATGAGACGGTCTGGGGCGGTGAATATATGGGACAAAGCCGTACTGTGGACCTGCATATTCAGAGACTGAAGAAGAAATTGAACTGGGATAATGAGATAACGGCCGTCTATAAAGTAGGATATCGCCTGGAAGGGGAATGTGTAACACAGAAATGAAATTTGCGGATAAACTGTTTCTGGTCATGACAGCGCTTTTGACCCTTATGTTTGCCCTGTTTGGCATGTGGATGCTCTTATCAGATTTCTCACGGCTGTTGGATAAGGAAATTGAACGGGGAAACGAAGAGAGTCGGATGTTCCATTTCCTGTTTGAAATGGGGTATCAGTCCGTGGAGGAATTTGGTGAAGAATATGCTATAAACAGAACCCTTGGCAGTATAACTGACAGTGTAGAGCGTGGGGGCAGCCATGTATTTGTGGTTGGCGGGGATGGGACATATATTTATGGCGGAGAGTACCTGAAGAGTATGGGACTTGCGGAAGAGGCAGGAAAATTGACAAATACTTTAAATCAGGAAGATAATTACGGTCATTGTATCCGCAAACTGAATGATGGGTATTATATGTTCACGGCGGCGCGGACAGATATTGCGGATGGAGGCCTCTGCCTGGGAACCTGCAAGGAACTCACAGATATTTATGATAACAGGCAAAATCTTCTCTACAGATACCGAGTCGCTCTGGTATGCCTATTATGTGTGGGAGGTATCAGCGTTTATTTGCTGTCCCGTTATATCACAAAACCCATCCGGCGTCTGGACAGACTGGCTGGAAGGATTGCTGCCGGTGAATATGATTTGCGTGCTCATAACAAAAGCCAAGATGAAATAGGAGCCCTGGCAAGAAACTTTAACAGAATGGCAGATCAACTGGTAGAACAGATGCAGAAAAAAGTATTGGAAGCAAAACAAAAAGAAGATTTTACTGCTGCTTTTGCGCATGAACTCAAGACACCCCTGACTTCAATTATTGGATATGCGGATATGCTCAATTCAATGAAACTCTCGGACGCGGAATGTCATGACGCATACTTTTATATTTACAGTCAGGGAAAACGTCTGGAAAGTCTGTCCCATAAATTGCTTGATCTGGTCAGTATGGATAAAAATCCTCTTGTGTTTAAACCGGTGTATACGATGGCATTGGAAGAAAATCTTCGTATTACCATGCGGCCTGTGTGGAAACAGCGAGGTATCAGCGGGAAAGTCGATTTGGAAAAGGCAATTCTATATGGGGACGAAGAATTGTTGTTATCCCTTTTTTATAACTTGCTGGACAATGCGGTAAAAGCTATGGACAAGCAGGACATATGTTTTATTCTTGTCAAGGGAACTTGCCTGGGAGAGAATTATGAGTTTAAAGTGGTGGATAATGGAAGAGGTATTCCCTCAGAGGAGATAAGCCGTATAACGGAAGCCTTTTACATGGTGGATAAATCCCGTTCCAGAAAAGAAGGGGGTGCTGGTATTGGAATGGCTTTATGCCAGAAAATTATCCAACTTCACAACGGTATGCTGAAAATTGACAGCAGACTGGGCGAAGGCACAGTCATTAAAGTGACATTTCCAATGACGAGACATCAGTATGAACAGAGGCAAGGAAAAATTTGAGATTCTGCGAGCCGAAATTTTAGGAGTTAGTATGAAGGAAAAACAGAAGGAACAGAAGCGCAGAAGAAAGCGTAAGGGCAAAGCTCCTCTTATGTTTGCGGCGGAACTGCTGATGCTTGCCATATTGCTTGCGGTGGCATCCTTTGCGCCCCAAGTGATTTTTCAAGTGCAGGATAGTCTGTTATGTGATAAAATCACACTTGGCAAAAGAGAAAATATGGATGTGGAATCGTTGAGTATTACCTATGAGAAATCTCTGGGGCAAAGAATGAGAAATTTTGCGGAAGGGTTGTCCGCAGGAAGAAATTATTATATTACATCACAGGATCTGGTTATAAATAATGAAGTACAAGAATATGTAAATTCCGAATATGGAATTTACCAGGAATTTATTATCATATTCAGTGAAATAGGCTGGTTTATAATCGAACGCTTTGACACGGACATGGAACCCCACATCAATCAGTGGAAACAGTATGTGATATATAGCGATCTGTATGCCAAAGGAGTAAATTTTATTCTCTGGTATATAGAAGTGGAAAATGTGTATGGAGATGTCTTAAAGCTACTGACAGACGCGGAAACAGGTACCTTATATGCTGTAGAACTGGAAAGAGGTCTTAATCAGCCCGAAACCATCATAGTAAACAATTCCTGGAATATGGAGGTATCCATGTCGCTTTGGAACTTTTTTTCCAATTATTATGAGACGTCTTCTTACAATAATATTTACGAAGAATTTTACAAACAAATGCAGGATGAAAGTAAGGTATATACGTACTATGAATATGAAATGTATATCGCTGGCGAGGAGGATACCTATGAGCTTTTTTTGAAGGACAATGTGGGATTTCGCAATGAAAAAAACTTAAGCTCATTTTATCTGCCTTACGGAGAAAGCTGCTTGGAAATATGTCTGAAATTGGAGTATCCATTCACAGATAACAATTTGAATAGTAATTATTCCCTGTCCCCTAATGTTACTGTGGGGGTGAGACAGATTTATGAAATGATTCCAGAATTTGCATAAAATTAACCTTGCTCTGATATATTTAAAAAAACAGAAAAACCACAGTCCCATAAAAGAATGTATGGAAACTGTGGGCAGGGAGTAATGTGTGAATTTGGACGGAAAATATCCAGAACCTATGGCAATTGCGGTATGTGGCATTGATGGAAACGGCGGCATGGCGGATATCAACCCGGCAAATATTATCCGTTGGCTTGACAACATGGTTTGGGGGCCATGGCTGCTGCTCCTTTTATTGGGGACCGGATGTTATTTGATGGTTCGGATGAAATTTCTTCCCTTAAAGAATCTTACATTTGCGTTAAAATGTGCTTTTATGGGAGAAAGGAAAGGCAATGGAGGCGGAGGGACAATTTCTTCCTTTGCCGCCCTTACCACGGAATTGGCAATCACTTTGGGAACAGGAAATATCATTGGGGTTGCCACCGCAATGGTTCTTGGGGGACCTGGAGCGCTGTTTTGGATGATTGTGACAAGCGTGGTTGGAATGGCGACAAAGTTGGCAGAAAGTGTTTTGGCGGTAAAGTACAGAGGGGTAAACGAAAAAGGAGAAACCGCAGGCGGCCCCATGTATACTTGTCTACATATTTTCAGCAATAAAAGACTTGGCAGGAAACTTGGAATTTTATTTGCTTTTTTTGCGGTTATGGCTTCTTTCGGAATGGGAAATATGACACAGTCCAATTCCATTGCGGATGCGTTATGGGTTTCTTTCCACATTCCCAAGGCGAAGACAGGACTCATCTTAACAATAATTACCGTATTAGTGGTACTCGGAGGTATCGGGGTCATCGGCAAAGTGACACAGATACTTGTACCTCTCATGGGGGTTTTTTACCTTTTTGGAACACTTGTGGTTATTTTGGCTCATTGGAGGAATCTGCCGGAAGCGCTTACTGGAATTATGATGGCTGCTGTTCACCCTCAGGCAGTATCCGGCGGACTCTTTGGCAGTGTGACAGTGACAG
>CAJUGT010000125.1 GCA_910586435.1 uncultured Acetatifactor sp.
GCGTTATCCACAACAAATTTGATTGCTTTCCTGATACACAGGTCTTCTTTCACCTGTTTTTCGCCCTCTTCGCCCAGAAGATCCTTCACCTCGTCAATTTCCTTCTGGTAAGCTTCTGCCATTTTAGCAATTTCTTCCCCAAACTCTTCTTCCGTGACTTCTATTTTCTCTGCTTCTGCCACTGCCCCCATGACAAGTCTGGTCTGAATATTCTTAAGCGCCTGGGGTTTCATCTGATCCAAAATCATCTGCGCTGTCATGCCCGTATACTGCATATACTGCTCCATGGAAATGCCCTGATAACGCATCCTCTGAGCATACTCCTGGGCCATCTGTCTCTGCTGAAACTCTACCATTGCGTCAGGAATCTCCATCTGGGCGTTTGCGACCACTGCGGCAATGGCAGCGCTTTCCTTCGCATGTTTCGCCTCTTCTTCTTTCCGTTCCGCAAGCTTCTTGCGAATCTCTTCCCTGTACTCTTCCACAGTATCGCTTTCCTCGGAGACATCACCGACAAAATCTTCATCCAGTTCCGGCAGCTCCCTTTCCTGAAGCTTCTTCACCACACATTTAAAGACCACTTCCTTGCCCGCAATCTCTTCCTCATGGTATTCTTCCGGGAATGTCAGATTAAGCTCCACTTCCTTGCCAATCTCGGCCCCTATGAGTCCTTCCTCAAAACCGGGGATAAACGCATGGGAACCTATGGTGAGAGGATAATCTTCTCCCTTTCCTCCCTCAAAAGGAGTTCCATCCATAAAACCTTCATAATCTATTGTAGCAATATCGCCTTCCTTCACCGCCCTGTCAGTAACGTCCACGGTTCTGGCATTTTTTCCTCTTTCCCTGTCAATCTCGGAAGTCACTTCCTCCTCGCTCACTTCCGTGTCCACCTTGTCCACGGCAACTCCCTTATATTCTCCCAGGGTAACTTCCGGCTTCAAAGCCACCTCCGCCGTAAAGATAAATGGCTGTCCCGCTTCAAGCTGAACAACGGCAATCTTGGGCGCGGAAACGATTTCTTCCGTACACTCCTCCAAGGCTGCGTCATATGCATCGGGAATCAAATCATTTGCGGCATCCTCATAAAACAGGTTCTTGCCGTACATCTGCTCCAGCATTTTTCTGGGCGCTTTGCCCTTACGGAAACCGGGAACGCTGATTTTGTTCTTGTTTTTCTGATATGCACCTTCAATAGCCTTTTCCAGCTCTTCAGCAGACACTTCGATGGTCAGCTTCGCCATATTTTTCTCTAATTTTTCTACCTGTAAGCTCATTGCTACATTTCCTCCTTCAATCGTCTGCGCCTCGATGCCGTAGGCTGAATCTCATTCTCTCCGCTCCCCTATCTCACCCAATCAGCAGACATAATCACAGTCATTTTACGATTATAACATATAAGCTATGAAATATCAAATGTTTTTGGGACATTTCTTACTTTTCTTATTTTTGTTTTCCGGCATACAGACATTTGCTGCTCACACCGGGAATCATGCCCAGCTTTCCCGACAGGGCGCTGATAACCCTCTGAGGCGCGTCAATCACGATACTGATAATGTTAATCTGTTTTTCACGGTACGGAATCCCCATACGGCCGATGATGCAATCGGCGTATTCGTGCAGCAGCCCGTTCACTCTTGGCACCGCCTCCGTTTTTTCCACCATTATGCCCAAAAGAACTACACGGGATTCTTCCATTGTATGCTCCTTAACTATTTAAAATTTCCACAATTGGGTACTTGCCCTGACCGCCAACTTTTTATATATGTGTGGCTATGATGAGAATGCGGTTATTCTGCCGTCTTCTGATATATTCCTCCGCCCGCAGTCTCGTTTCGGCATCCATCCCCGTGTAAGGTTCATCTAACAGGATGTATTCCGCCTCTGACTCCATGGCACGCGCCAGAGCTACCCTGCGCTTCATTCCGCCGCTTAACTGGCCGCAGGGTTTATGGAGAGCCTCCTCATCCAGGAGCTGTCTCAGAGCTTCCTGCGCACGCTCTTTATCCCCGGTCACAAGTTCCACATTTTTCACTCCATCGTATTCTTCACAAAGTCTGTCTTCCTGAAACACCATGCCACACGCAAAGGAAGCTTCCAGCATTCCGCTGTCCGGCTCTGCCAGCCCCGCCAGAATCCGCAGCCAGGTAGTTTTGCCGCTGCCGGAGGGAGTTGTAAGATAATAAGTCTGTCCCGGGTGATACATCGTACTCACATTGTACAACACTTTCTTCCCGTCATATGATTTTATAATGTCCCGGCACTTAATATATCCCACTGCCTTATGTGGCTGCTGTGTCTTGCAACCGGGCTCCCAGGCAAAAAAAGCCCCCGCAAGACCAAGGATACATTTCTCAGACAAAATGCTTAGGAGAACAATTACCGCCGTCCATGCAAACACCCCCGCTGTATCCAGATATACTTTGGACAAATACATCCGTTCCCCAATGGAGTAATCGGGGGTGCCTATGACCTCTGCGGCAATTCCGGATTTCCAGCACATTCCCAGAGAAATTCTCAGACTGCCATACAAAAAAGGCCGCAGCGCCGGGCGATAAATATAAAAAAAGCGATTCCAAAAGGGCATACGAAATACTTTTGCCATCTCAAGAAGACGCCTGTCCGTGCTTTTGAGTCCTTCTAAGATATTGATATAAATATTGGGCAGCACCACCAGAAAAGAAATTGCCACCGCCAGGAAAGAAGACCCCCACCATATTAAAAGCAACACGACAAAAGACGCCACAGGGATGGCCTTCACCAGGTTCAGCACAGGCGCCAGCACTTCCTCCAGCAGGGGAAAACGCCAGCTTCCCATGGCCAGCAGCATTGCGGTCACAAATCCAAGAAAAAACCCTGCCCCGATACGCATAAGAGAGCCGGCCACCACCAGATAAAACCCTCCCTCTCCCCACATAGCTGTCATCGTCCGCAAAGTTTCCGCCGGGTCTGCCAGCAATATTTTATTATTCACTGCCACTGCAAGGCCATACCAAAGAGCCAGCCAGAATAGCAGAATGACAAACTTCCTTATTTTATTCTTCCGCTCCATACCCCTATGTTCGATAGCGTTTCCTCCACATTCGGAATCCATAATCATACTTGGTTATGGAATATAATAGAAATCTTCTCCCGGCACCGAACCGCCAGTCAGTTCGGCCTTGAAATCAGCCAGCAATGCCAGATACTGCCGCAATGCCTGTCTCATCTCTTCCCCTGTGACACAGGTAATGTTACATAGCGGGATTGCTTTCTGCGCTATGGGTTCCTTGGCCACAATTCCGGCCTTCACAGCCAGCGAGGCGCCTGTGCTTACATCCTGGTTAATCCCCTCCGTACTCTCCCTGTGTTCTTCCAGAAACGCCTTCACCACATCTTCATGCTCCTCCAGAAATTCCTTTCTCACAATGGTAACTCCTGTTACCATACCGCTTCCATCCTGAACTTTCTTCCATTCTTCATTGATATCCAACACTACTTTTAATTCCTCATTCTGCGCCAGTGCCGCTGTCACAAAAGGCTGGGGCAAAAGGCCCACTGCGCCCGAATCCTGTGCCAGCACTGCCGCCACTTCCGCAGCCTCGGATTTGAATTCCAAAGTGTAATCCCCTTCCGCAAACCCGTTTTTCTGCAAAAGATACCTCAAAGAAGCTTCCGGTGTGGTACCTTTTCCGGTAAGGTAAATGGTCTTCCCCCGCAAATCGGCCACATCTGTGATTTCCGTAGTTCCGGTCACAAGATATAATACCCCCAGAGTATTAATATCTATTACCGCCACTCCCCCTTCTGTCTTATGGTAAAGCGCCGCTGCCACATTTGCCGGAACCAGCGCTATGTCCAGCTCCCCTTTTACCATCAGCGGCAACAGTTCATCCGCTCCTGTCACCATCTGAAATTCATATCCATGGGCTGTCTCTCCCTGCCGGGCCTTCTCCATGAGGAACAAAATCCCCATGGAAGTGGGGCCCTTTAATGAACCCACCCGAACATTGACCGTCTCCTGTTTTCCGCATCCCACTGATAGTACTGCGCACAGAAACACTGCGCATGCCGCCAGCACCGCTGATTTAAGGGCGTTTTTCCCCCTTCTTTTCTCTACATCTCTTTTCACTTTCATTTTCCCTCATTTCCGCACCCACAGCACATACTCCGTTTCCATAGCGTATGCTCACGCTCTAGCTTCCCATGCTCTGTTGAATACACAGACATTTTCGTCCATCTATTCACAGAAATCTCCCACGGCATCGAAATTCCGTATATGCCGGCGCTGTGTAATGTAATTTAATTCACTTACCAACATGGGCACACAAAAAAGGCCCTTACCGCTCAGATCTCATCTTCGCAAGTCAGAATCAGAATGTGCGATTCCGGTCAGCAAACGCTTTCCTGTCTCGCAGCCATATCCCGTTATGAATACCAAACCATATTTTCAGAAGAAACAGGTCATCGGGCTACTCTTCATAGTCAATAATTTCATACATGTCAATCCATTCCACACAATCCGGCACTTTCTGTTCTTCCACAAAATACCTTAGTATCTTATATGCCTCTTCCCGGCTCACAAATGAGCATACGGGCACAATAAAGGGTTCTCCGCCAACATAGTGTTCTACCGTGTCAGTTTCGGTCTCTTCGCTGACAGGAACCAGATAATCAGGATGCCGCATAATAAAAAATCCATGGGATTCCATATAGAAGAATACCAATGCCTCCTCGCATTCGTCCGTTTCAAAGGAAGAATCCCCGCTGCCCTGTTCCCAATATGCCTCATCTTTTCCAAAAACGATTTCCCTGAGAAAATTGTCATCAGGATTTTCCACTGTTTCACCCAAAGGTCCATAAAATTTTATCATTTTTTTCTCCTATTCCAGTACCGTCTCTACACTTCGGTGCCCAATCCATGGAAGGAAATTTCATCTGTAAGAACTCAGCTGAATTTTCCTTCCATGTGTCTGAAAGACACATTGCGCCCCCGTTCCGAGACTGTTTTTAATATTCCAGTTCCCGCTTGCGGGAACTTGTTCCGGTCTCTCCACTTCGTATTCCAGTACCGTCTCTACACTTCGGTGCCCAATCCATGGAAGGAAATTTCATCTGTAAGAACTCAGCTGAATTTTCCTTCCATGTGTCTGAAAGACACATGGCGCCCCCGTTCCGAGACTGTTTTTAAATTTCCTCTTGACATTTCTTATCTGGACTGTCCATCTCCTCCTGAAGCAACACATCATGATTGATTGTCTCATAAAACAGACTGCGAAACTGCTTCGCATCCTCACATTGCCCCAAAGCCCACATCACCTTTGTCACTGTGGCTTCCAATGTCATATCATATGCCTCCATCAGGTGAAAGTCTTCCTTGATCACCTTTCCCACCTGATAGACTTCCATATCACTTCCCTCATGTGTCACCTGTGTCGCCATCATGACAATTTTTCCCGCATCCGTCCAGCGACGTATCTCCGAATAAAAAGACACTTTCCCATATGCCGGCAGCCCTCCGACCCCAAAGGCTTCTATTATGACTGCGTCGTAATAAGGAAACAGGCGGCCAAGCACCGTCCCATCCATCCCCGGAACCAATTTCAGCAGCAAAATATTTTCATTCAAACGATGGTAAAAAGTCAGTGGTTTTGCCAAGCGGTCCTTGTCGTCAATATAAAATACAATCCTGCCGTCATACAATGCAGCCACATTGGGAAAATTGATGCTTGAAAAAGCGTTATAACTTTTGGAACGCTCTTTTTTCGCCCTGGTTCCGGCAATGACATTCCCCCCAAAGACAATATTCACCCCATGGGCACGATGGTCCGAAGCAAAACGCAGACTGTCCTGAAGATTCGTCCTGGCATCTGTCACAGGCAGATTAATGGGCTTCTGGGACCCTGTGATGACAATGGGCTTTGGACTGTTCTGTATCAGATAGGACAATGCTGCCGCCGTAAATGCCATGGTATCCGTGCCATGGCAAATGACAAATCCGTCATACTCCGCATATCGCTCTTGAATAAGTCCCGTCAGTTTCAGCCAGTGTTTTGCGTAAATGTTGGTGCTGTCCAGCCCAAAGGGCTGTGTCACCTCTACGTCACAGTATTCCTGATGCCCTTCCACATATCGCAGAAGATCCTCTGCGGCAATCTTTGGCACAAGCCCTTCTTCCGTATAACAGGATGCAATGGTACCCCCTGTGGCAATCAATAGTATTCTCTTCCTGTTCCTTTTCATGACATTTCCTTCGTCATCTCATAATAAGGTGAAATCCGATACCCGTTCTTTTGATAAGCCTCAATGGCAGCTTCATTTTCTTCCTCCACTTCCAGCTTAAATCGGACAGCCTTTCCTTTGTATTCCTCTTCCAGAAAAGCGAAAAACTGTGACCCCAGCCCCCGACGCCTAAACTCCGGCTTCATATACAAATCCTCAACCCAGACACACACTCCCCCATACTCCGTGGTATACCCCTTTGCCACCATGGCATACCCGGCAATCTCGCCCTCTTCCTCAAAGACGTATCCCTCAATAAAAGGCATGTCTCCCAGGCAGTCCTCAATATCCTGCCGCAATATTTCATCCGAAGCTTTGTGCAATACTGCCGGGGAAGCATAGAAAACCCTCATCATCCCGAGCACTTCTTCAAAATCTCCTCTTTCGATTGACCTGATTGTAAACATTCTCCGCTCCTGTTCAGATTCTTTTTTGCGTGAGTTTGACCTACTGACTTACAACACCATTATACATCAATGCGTCATTTCTGTCATTGCCTTTTTATCCTTTATTTCCACTTTTTATTCTCAAAACAGAGCAGCCCCAACAGAGGCTGCTCTATGCCAAAGACACTATCTCAGTACATCATGTTCCCGTAACACCTTTTCAATCACTGTCCCCTTGATCATGTGAAGCAAGGGCTTCTTCAGCGCATTCAGAGGGCCGGGCAATTCTATTTCCAGCGGAGACTTGCCGTCCATCAGCTTTACGCTGCTGTCCAAAAGCTCCCGAATATCATATACGCTTCCCCATACCTCCGGCACGCCTCTGTCAACACCCAGGAGTCCGTACACGGCTTCCATGGCGGTTCTCACGGAATACTCCGTGGTAAATACCGTATCTCTGGGCGTCTCCGCAAACTGTCCCAAAAAAGCGAAGTTTACACAGCCGTCAGGAATCACATCCGGTCTGTCTCCCTTTGTCCTGGGCATGAAAAACGCCGTAATATATGGCATCATGGTAGGTACGCACAGAGCACTGTGCTCTGCCAGCTCCGAAATCTCCTCCAGCGGTACTCCAATATGGTAGAGCCACTCCTGTGTAATCTCCTTTCCTGTGCATTCCCGCATGGGCTTTTTGACATAATCCCCTGGAACATCCGTAAAAAGACCGTAGACCCATATGCATACTTTATCTTTATCCTGCTCTTTAAACTGCCCCTGCCTGTTAATGGTCCAGCTCAACAGCCATGCGGAGTCCTTACAGCTTACAATCCCTCCTGTAACCACCTTGCCACTCCTGGGGTCCCGCTTACAGATATTTGTGATATAGGGAAGAATCTTTTCGTCCAATGTGGTAATGGTAGCGGATTCCCAATTGGTCTTGGACACATTGGAGCAGAATTTCTCAGGATGCCCAAAGGCCGAATCCTGTCTGGCTATATTTCTCCACAAATTCCAGCAGCCGCTGGTACGAACTTCCGCGTCACCGTTGGGCGCATGGTTTTGATCTCCATATATGGTGCCTTCCGTACAGCTTCCGTTTGTGACAAATACAAGGTCATTTTCTGTCAGCACAATGCCTTCTTCCACGCCGTTTACTTTGCATTCTATGGCCTTGGCTATCTTCTTGCCTTTTTCAAACTCAAAGATTACATTTGTCACTTCCGTTCGATACCGGAAATCCACCCCAGCCTCTTCCAAATACTTCTGCATGGGCAGAATCAGAGACTCATACTGATTGTATTTCGTAAATTTCAATGCGCTGAAATCCGGCAGCCCTGCAATATGGTGAATAAATCTCTGAAAATACAATTTCATTTCCAAAGCAGAATGCCAGTTTTCAAACGCAAACATGGTCCTCCAATACAGCCAGAATGTGGAATCAAATACTTCCTCATCAAATACATCCTCTATGGTCTTGTCATACAAATCTTCATCTTTTGTCATAAACAATTTCATAATTTCCATACATCCCTTTTGGCTTAAACGAAACTTGCCATCCGTATGGGCATCCTGTCCACGGTTTTCCGTGGCACGGCAAAGGGAGAAATTGGGGTCTTCTTTGTTCAGCCAGTAAAATTCATCCAGCACCGAGGCCCCCGGTGTCTCCAGGGAAGGAATACTGCGGAACAAATCCCACAGGCATTCAAAATGATTCTCCATCTCACGGCCACCCCTCATCACATAGCCTCTGGAAGTGTCATAAATTCCGTCACAGGCGCCTCCCGAAATGTCCATTGCTTCCAAAATATGGATGTGGGAACCCGGCATCTGCCCGTCTCTCACCAGAAAACATGCCGCCGCCAAAGCTCCAAGACCGCTTCCCACAATATACGCGTTTTTCTCATCCACGCCTTCAGGCTTTTTCGGCCTGGCAAAGGCTTCATAATTACCATTGCTATAGTAGATTCCTTTGCTGTTTCTCTGATTTTTTCCAATTTCCGTATTGCGAAATGACCGCAGCTTTTCCTCCGCTTCCTCTCTTTTCGCCTTCTTATTCTTTGCCATATTGCGTCTTCTGACAGCAATTGCCGTTGCGCCTGCGCCTGCCGCAATTGCGGCTGCCCCGATTTTAAGAGTTCTGTTCTTAGCCATACTGCTTTTTCCTTTCTTTGTCACATATGATGTCTTTAGAGAAAACGAATCCTCCATATATGTTTTCCTCTTTCTGATAATTCCATTTTACAATGTTAAATCTTTTTTCCAACTTACAAAACAGGAGGGATGATAAAAAATTTATCATCCCTCCTGTTTTGATAAAAATCAGTAAGAATTCCATTCAAAACCATTACATGAATTTCTGTGCCTGGTCAAAATTCTGGATGGAATTGGCAATATTGCCATGAAGAGCAATTCCCAACCGCTCCGTAATCTCCCTGTAATCCTCTTTCATTCCCCGGGCTATCCAATCCAGCATAATTCCCACAAATCCATATTTATAAAATTCCGCAATAAAGTCCCTATCCTCCTTCGCCACGCACATGCCCGTACACTTCTCTTCCACCACATCGGCAACCAGATCAAAGGTAAGCTTATACAGATAATTTTCTATCTTCTCCCTGCTGACACAACGATACACATTCAATATAAAAGGCTTATTCTCCAAAACCGCCTCAAAAATCTGGCACATGCCTTCCTGCCAGGTATCATAGGTCTTCTTGCCCTGCAAGGCTTTTTTTCCGTCTTCCACACAGACCCACTCCACCAAATCATAAATATCCTTGAAATGATAATAGAAGGACATTCGGCTGATGCCGCAGTCCGTGGTAATGTCATTTATTGTAATCTTGTCAAGAGTTTTATGTAGTAACAACTTTTTCAACGACGCCCCAAGGGCAATTTTGGTAGAGTTTGGCATAAAATCCTCCTATTCCAGTACCGTCTCTGCACTTCGGTGCCCCTATGAGGGAAGGGTTATTCAGCCGCTAATGCGTCTGAAAACCCTTCTCTGTGTCTGAAAGACACATTGCGCCTCCGTTCCGAGACTGTTTTTTATTATTCCAGTACCGTCTCTCCACTTCGGTGCCCTTATGAGGGAAGGGTTATTCAGCCGCTAATGCGTCTGAAAACCCTTCTCTGTGTCTGAAAGACACATTGCGCCTCCGTTCCGAGACTGTTTTTAAATTTCCTCTTGACATTTCTCAGCTGGACTATGTAAATCCTATTATACCTTTTCTTCAATTTTCATGTCAAGAATTTCTGTCACATACTCTTCTTTCCTTCCGTGAGCGGCAAATGTCAGCCAAATACCAAACGGGATTTTTTTTATCCATATAAAAACTCTATTGCCCGGATATATAATCATTTTATCCAAAATCTCACCATACAGTTCCACATTGCTTTCATCAAAGGACATAATGTCATTTAGAATCTCTTCCGCCACTTGGGAATCTTTATCCCCCATGGGAATCGCATTTTGGGCCTTACAGAGCTCTTCCAGCTGTTCTGACAACCTCTCTGCCCTCTCTTCATACCATTTTAACTGTTCTTTTAAGTCTTCCGGGGTTATCACTCCTTCCACCATAAGGTCAATGGCTTTCTTTTTCTTATGGCATAACGCCTCCATTTTGCTTTGTATTTTTTCCGCATCGGAGTCTGCGGCCCTGTTATTAAGCGCTTGCAGTTCCCGTATCACCTCTTCTCTCAATGTGTCACGGCAAATGGCCATTTTTCTGACACAGTGAGATAGACACGCAAGCAGGGAACGCTCATTGACAGATTGATTCTCACAGCCAGTCCGTTGTCCGCTTTCCAGAATTCTGACCGTTCCGTGGTTTGCGGCGGCATGGCACCGCCAGGCTCTGTACATGCCTCCGCTTTTTAATCCTTTCGTCCTGCTGACAAAACGTTTTCCACACAAACCGCAGTAAATCTTTCCACTGCACCAGTACCGGGTCCCCAGCCCTGCTTTGTCCTCCGTTCCCTTCTCCGTCCGCGTCTTTTTCTTCCCTGTTGAGCGCCTGTCAAGTTTCTCCTGGGTACGTTCCCATAATTCCCGCTCTATCAGCGGTTCATGATGGTCTTTTAGATAAATCTTTTCCTCTTCACCCCGATTGTATTTTTTGGTATGGGTAAGATAATCCGGGGTACAGGTTTTCTTCTGGCACAAATCTCCTACATATTTCTCATTCCGCAGCACCCTTAGTATTGTGGTATCCGACCAGAAAGCCGCCTGTTTCGGGCGCATTCCTTCTTCCGTCAGTTCTCTGGCAATCACATGAATTCCTTTTCCTTCATTAGCATATTTATGAAATATGGCACGTACAATGGGAACTTCCTCCTCATTTACCGCAAGAGTACCTCCCTGAACCGTATATCCCAACAAATCTCTGCCAAATACAATCCCCTGTTCCATTCGGCGTTTCTGTCCCCACTTCACTCGTTCCGATGTCTTACGGCTTTCTTCCTGGGCTATGCTGGCCATTAATGTAAGACGTAACTCCCCGTCGGAATCCCTGGTGTCAATATTGTCAATGGTAAAAATAACTCCGATTCCTTTTTCTTTTAGTTTTCTGGTATAATAAAGCGTATCCACGGTATTTCGCGCAAAACGGCACACCTCTTTTGTCAGGATTAAATCAATACTCCCACGCATGGCTTCTTCCATCATAGCATTAAAAGCTGTACGTTTTTTTGTCTGCGTTCCGCTGTATCCGTCATCTATGTAAATGGTGTCTTTGATACAATTTGATTTTGCCTTATACTCCATGGTTTTTTACCGATACCCCGTGATTTTTCCTTAAACCCCATGATTTTTCCTATATCACATGATTTTTTGCCATACTCCACGATTTTTCATATACTTTTTGATTAGTCCTATAAAAGATCAAAAGATTTGGAAATATCCTGGCATCCGTGGTATAATTGCCTCATTGAACACTCAAGGAGGCACACAGAATGGACATATACCATGATAACAATATATGGGGAAAAGGCTCGCCTGAAACCAAGCTGACAGC
>CAJUGT010000126.1 GCA_910586435.1 uncultured Acetatifactor sp.
GGTTAGTCCGGCGGAGGCGTTGCCCGGGCCGAGCAGCGATTCCCCCACCCCACCCACCGTCCCTATCGCCGCCCCCTTTTTTGGAAAACCACAGCGCCGCTTCCAAGCGTTGTCGAGACGAAGAGTTACTACTTCTCTGTAACAATATCATGTTTCTCTTTAAATTTCTTCCAAAATAGTGTATAATTTTATAACAATATTCTATTGCCCAGACTGGAATGGAGAAATAAGATGGGATGGAATGGAAATTAAGGCAGAAGACCGAAATGAAGAAATAAAGCAGAAGACCGAAATGAAGAAATAAAGCGGAAGACCGAAAGGGAGAAATAAAGCAGGAAACTGGAAGAAAGAGATGGAGAGAAAGGAAGTTACACAATATTGTTCCGCGTTATCCCAGAATGATTCCGAAACGGTGGCGTATAACAACCCATTGTTTCCCGTTTATGTGCGCTATGGAATTTTATCCCATTATCCAGGATATTCCGCCATAAGCCATTGGCATATGGATTTGGAGTTTATTCTGGTGAAAAAGGGCAGGATGATTTACAATGTGAATGGGACACTGGTGGAACTTAAGGAAAATAATGGGATTATGATTAACAGCAGACAGATACACCATGGATTTTCGCCGGAGTGTCAGGAATGTGAATTTATATGCGTAATCGTGTCGCCGGAATTGTTAAAGGGAAATGAGTGGTTTTATCAAAACTGTATTGAATGTGTTACGGAAAATACATCATATCCTTATGTTGTACTGCGCAATGACGGATGGCAGGCTTCCGTTTTGGAGTTATTAAATCAAATGTATGCCTGTTGGCAGGATGAAGCCATGGAAGAGAGCGGGGGATATTTTGACGTTATGGCGGCATATGTATCCATTATGAAAATATTGTATCGGAATCTTCCGGCAAGTCCCCGGACGCCTGAAAAGGAATCCTTGGAGATTTCTCTGCTGAAAACTATGATTACTTATGTGGAAGAACATTATATGGAACATATGGCATTGAATGACATTGCGGCGGCGGGAGCCTGTTGTAAAAGCCGATGCGCACTGCTGTTCAAAAAATATCTCAAGGATACCCCCATTTCCTATGTGACAAAGTTCCGATTGAGAAGGAGTCTTACTGCGTTGTTGGATGTGGACAGACAGATTACGGACATTGCCTATGAATATGGATTTGGAGGCGCAAGTTATTATTGTGAGACTTTTCGCAAATATTATGGAGTGTCCCCGTTGCGGTATAGAAAAATATATCAAAATCCCAATAAGGAAGTATGAAATGCGGTCCAATGGGGAAATTGGCGATGAAACACATAAAATGTCGTGAAAATATAGGGTGAGAAAAATGTTTAACTTTGAAGAAGAATTAAAAAAGCTGCCCAGGGAACCCGGGGTTTATATTATGAGAGATGACAAAAATGTCATTTTATATGTGGGAAAGGCCGTGAATCTTCATAACAGAGTGCGCTCGTATTTTCGAGAGAATATCGGACGGGGGCCCATGATTGACAAGATGGTGTCATTGATTGCCCGATTTGAATACATTGTCACGGATTCAGAGCTGGAAGCCCTGGTGTTGGAAAACAATTTAATCAAAGAAAATTCACCGAAGTATAACACATTGCTAAAGGATGACAAGACATATCCATATATCAAGGTAACTGTGGGGGAAGAGTATCCTCGTATTGTGTTTTCCCGGACCATGAAAAAGGATAAGTCAAAATATTTTGGGCCTTATACCAGTGCTGCTGCGGTGAAGGATACCATTGAGCTGCTGAATAAACTCTATACCCTGCGGACCTGTAACCGCAGTCTGCCCAGGGACATTGGGGCAGAGCGGCCCTGTCTGAATTATCATATTAAGCAATGCCTTGCCCCCTGCCAGGGGTATATCAGCAAGGAGCAATACAGAGAGCAGGTGGCCCAGGCGCTGGAATTCCTCAATGGTAAATATGATATGATTTTAAGTGACCTGGAAAATAAGATGAAAGCGGCGGCGGGAGAACTGGATTTTGAGGCTGCGGCAGGCTACAGGGACTTATATAACAGCGTGAAACAGGTATCCCAGAAGCAGAAGATTACGGACAGTGTGGGAGAAGACAAGGACATTATTGCACTGTACCAGGATGAGCGGGAAGCGGTGGTTCAGGTATTTTTTGTCAGGGACGGCAAGATGATCGGCAGAGAACATTATTATATGACAAATGTATCATCTGACAGCAAGCCTGAAATACTGGAAAACTTTGTAAAGCAGTTTTATGCGGGAACGCCCTTTATTCCACGGGAACTGATGCTGCAATATGAGATAGGGGACCGGGAACTGATAGAAAAATGGCTGTCCGGGCGCAAAGGGGGAAGGGTTTATGTACGTGTGCCAAAGATGGGAGCCAAAGAAAAATTGGTGGAGCTGGCGGCACAGAACGCAAAGCATGTTCTGGAACAAGACAGAGAGCGGCTGAAACGGGAGGAAGGAAGAACCATAGGCGCTGTCAGGGAAATTGCTTCGCTTCTGGGGCTGGGGCAGATTGACCGTATGGAGGCTTTTGATATTTCCAACAGCAATGGATTTGAGAATGTGGGTTCCATGGTG
The DNA here is from genome assembly GCA_910586435.1 of uncultured Acetatifactor sp. Classification (GTDB taxonomy): domain Bacteria; phylum Bacillota; class Clostridia; order Lachnospirales; family Lachnospiraceae; genus Acetatifactor. The sequence goes on from CAJUGT010000126.1 coordinate 2,592, forward strand.
GTATTTGAAAAGGGCAAGCCAAAACCCAGTGATTATCGTAAATTTCGTATTAGAACCGTGTCCGGGCCGGATGATTACGCATGTATGCGAGAAGTGCTTACAAGGCGGTTCCTTCACGGCATGGAAGAAAGCAAAGAACTGGAAGAGAAAGAACTTGGCAGGGAATTCGGAAGCTTTACCAAGTTTCCTGACCTGTTGATGATGGATGGGGGCAGGGGGCAGGTCAATATCGCATTGGCCGTTTTGGATGAACTGAAGATAACCATTCCGGTATGCGGTATGGTGAAAGATGACAATCACAGAACCCGGGGACTATATTTTAATAATGTGGAACTTCCCATTGACACTCGCTCGGAGGGGTTTAAACTGATAACGAGAGTGCAGGATGAGGCCCATCGTTTTGCCATAGAATATCACCGTTCCCTCAGAAGCAAAGCGCAGGTGAAATCTGTTCTGGATGACATTCCAGGTGTGGGGCCTGCCAGAAGGAAGGCTTTGATGCGGCATTTTAAGTCCATTGAGGAAATCAAGGCCGCATCGGCAGAACAATTGGCGGAATTACCGGAGATAAACAGCAGGGCGGCAGAAGAAATTTACCGATTTTTCCGAAAAAAAGACCAAGAGCCTTAGACATTGGGCCTGTGGTGTGTTAAAATATTCCTAAAGGTTTGTGGGAGGCATGGAAAGAGCCTCGTCAGTCCCGAACGTCTGCGCAGGTGTGGCAGCGCAGAGGGGCGGGCTATTTCCGTTTGAGTGGCTGTAATCAGGGTCTTGGCCGTATTTGGTTGTTTTGATGGGGACAGGATGGCGGATGGGCAGTCCGGGCGGACATATTTCGGAAGATGCCGCATAGAAATGAGGAAGAGGATACTATGGATAGCGTTACACTCACCCGACTGATTGAGAAAATGAAACTGGAGAACCTGACCCCGGAAATCGAGGTGGAGGGCATCCACATTACCCAGCCGGATATCAATCGTCCGGCGCTTCAGATGGCAGGGTATTTTGAGCATTTTGAAGCCACCCGCCTTCAAATTATCGGTTTTGTGGAGTATACTTATATGGAGGGCTTATCCGACGAAAGGAAGAGAGAGGTTTACGAAGAATTTATGGAGTATGATGTTCCGGCTGTGGTATTCTGCCGTGAGCTGAAGCCAGATCCTATTTTCTGTGAAATGGCCCTGAAGCATCGGATACCTCTGCTCTCTTCCAGGAAAACCACCTCTGCGTTTATGGCGGAGTCCATTCGGTGGCTGAATGTGAAGCTGGCGCCGTGTATTTCCGTACACGGAGTATTGGTGGATGTGTTTGGAGAAGGGGTTCTGATAACCGGAGAGAGTGGAATCGGCAAGTCTGAAGCGGCTCTGGAGCTTGTGAAAAGGGGGCATCGTCTGGTTACGGACGATGTGGTGGAATTGAGAAAGGTCAGCGACGATACTTTGATTGGTACTGCGCCGGATGTGACCAAGCATCTTATTGAGCTGCGGGGCATTGGAATTGTGGATGTGAAGGCTCTGTTTGGAGCGTCTTCCGTAAAGGATACCCAGAACATCGATTTGGTCATCAACCTGGAAGATTGGGATAAGGACAAGGAATATGACAGACTGGGGCTGGAAGAAAATTATACGGAATACCTGGGCAATAAAATTGTCTGTCATAATATCCCCATTCGCCCGGGGCGTAATCTGTCCATTATCTGTGAGTCGGCGGCGGTGAACCATCGTCAGAAGAAAATGGGCTATAACGCGGCTCAGGAATTGTATAACAGAGTGCAGAACTCCCTTGCCAGGAAAAGGGATGAGCTATAGAAAGTGCCGGAGAGGCATGTAAGTAAGCGTGAAAGGCGGGATAGTAGTATGGGCAGGTATGTATTTGGCGTTGACATCGGAGGGACTACCGTGAAGCTGGGGCTGTTCGGTGAAGAGGGCGTACTGCTGGAACAATGGGAGATTCCCACAGTAAAAGAAAATGGGGGAGCCTCTATTTTGCCGAATGTTGCCGAAAGCGTCAAAGGGAAAATGGAGGAGAGGCATATCCGGGAAGAGGATGTGGCAGGAATCGGCGTGGGAGCGCCGGGAGCGGTGGATGAGGAAGGCACTCTGGTAGGGGGAGCCGTCAATATTGGCTGGAAACCTTTTAACATACCGGAGGCCTTGGGCGCATATATTAATGTACCAATAAAGGCAGCCAATGATGCCAATGCGGCTGCTTACGGCGAATTGTGGCAGGGAGGCGGCAAAGGCAGCGCCAATATGGTGGCCGTTACCCTTGGTACAGGAGTGGGCGGCGGCATTGTGGTGAACGGGAGTCTTTTGAACGGCGCCACCGGCGCAGGCGGCGAGATAGGACATATCCATCTGGTGGATGGAGAGACGGAAAGCTGTGGCTGTGGGAACAGGGGATGTCTGGAGCAATATGCGTCGGCCACGGGAATTGCACGTCTTGCCGAGAGGCGCCTGGAGAAAGATGAGAAGCCAAGTCTGCTGCGGGGAAGGAATCTTTCTGCCAAAAGTGTATTCGACGCTGTAAAGGCAGGGGACGAAGTTGCCATTGAAATTGCGGAACAATTTGGAGAGTACCTGGGAAAGGGGCTGGCTGTGGTGGCAGCAGTGGTGAATCCGGAAGTGTTTGTCATCGGCGGCGGCGTATCCAAGGCAGGGGAAATTCTGCTGTCGTTTGTGGAGCCGGCTTATAAGAAATATGCCTTCCACCAGTGCAGAGGGGCAAGATTCGCATTGGCGGAACTGGGAAATGACGCCGGCATCTATGGAGCGGCAGGGCTGATTATCTTAAATTAAAGTGAAAGTTGTAAAGGAAAAAGGAATTCAATGATTAGTAGAGCAGTGGTTGAGGCGTTACAAAAGTTTGTACCCGTTGAAAACATACGCTTACAGGAGCCCATGGCAGGCCACACTACCTTTCGGATAGGAGGGCCTGCCGATTGCTTTATGCAGTTGGAGAATGAAGAACAGCTGAAGAAAGCACAGAACTATCTGAATAAGGTGGGCGTCCCGTTTTTTGTCCTGGGAAACGGAAGCAATCTGTTGGTAAAAGATGATGGTTATCGGGGCGTCATCCTTCAGATTGGCCAGAAGATGAGCAGAATTGTAGTGCAGGGCTGTAGGATTGTGGCCAAGGCAGGAGCGACAATGAGCCAGGTGGCCCATGCGGCGCTGGAACATGGATTGACGGGACTGGAATTTGCCTCCGGGATACCGGGAACGGTGGGCGGCGGCGTGGTTATGAATGCCGGAGCCTATGGGGGCGAGATGAGCCAGGTGGTCACAATGGTGACAGTGGTGAACGGTGAAGGGGAGATATTGGAACTGGACAATGCCACGATGGAATTTGGTTATCGCACCAGCGTAATACGCCAAAGTCCTTTTACGGTGACGGAAGTTACTTTCAGTCTGGAACGTGGTGACGCAGAGGCAATTCGGAGCAAAATGGATGAACTGGGGGCAAAGCGCAGGGAGAAGCAGCCATTGGAGTATCCCAGCGCAGGCAGCACTTTTAAACGTCCGGAAGGACATTTTGCGGGACAGTTGATTATGGAAGCGGGTTTTAGAGGTTTTCAAATCGGAGGAGCCAGGGTGTCTGACAAGCATTGCGGATTTATTGTCAATACCGGGGAGGCCACGGCAGAGGATGTGAGGGAGCTGATTCAGGAAATCCGGAAGCGGGTCAAAGAAAAATTCCATGTGGATCTGGAGACGGAAGTGGTATTTTTGGGCTGGGAGGACATATGAGATTTGTAGTTGTGACAGGGATGAGCGGCGGTGGTAAAAGCACCGCCCTGAAAATGTTGGAAGACGCGGGTTTTTATTGTGTGGACAACCTTCCCGTGTCTCTGATTGAGAAATTTGTGGAGCTGGTTTCCATGCCGGGCAGCGAAGTCAGCAAGGTGGTGCTGGGATTGGATGTACGTTCGGACCAATCTTTTGAGGATGCCACCAGGGTTCTGGAAAAGCTGAAAAAGGAAGGATGTAAGCTTGAGATTCTGTTTATGGATGCGGGGACAAATGTGCTCATCAAGAGGTATAAGGAAACCAGACGCATTCATCCTCTGGCTTTGGACGGGCGTGTGGAAGACGGGGTCAGAGCAGAGCGGAAAGTGTTGGAAAATATTCGCAGACATGCGGATTATGTGATTGACACCACCAATCTGCTGACCAGAGAATTAAAAGAAGAACTTGACCGTATTTTTGTAGAGAACGGAGAATATAATAGTCTTATGGTAACGGTCATGTCCTTCGGGTTTAAGCATGGCATTCCGGCGGATGCGGATCTGGTGATGGATGTGCGGTTCCTGCCCAATCCCTTCTATATAGATGAGTTGAAGTGCAAGACGGGCAATGACGGTGAGGTTCAGGAGTATGTGATGAGTTTTCCCGAGGCGGAGGAGTTCATGGTAAAACTTACCGACATGGTACAGTTTCTCATACCAAATTATGTCAAGGAGGGAAAATATCGGCTGGTGATAGCCATAGGCTGTACGGGTGGTAAACATCGCAGTGTAACCCTTGCCAATGAACTGTACAAAAGGATGAAAGACAAAGGAAAGTATGGCATGAAATTATACCACAGAGATGTGACCCAGCAGGGCAAGTAAGCCGTGAAAGCGGATGGAAGGGGGCCTAAGATGGCATATGTCATTTTCCAGTGAGGTAAAAAATGAGCTGGCGAAGCGAATCAGTCCGGCGAGGCATTGTCAGATTGCGGAGCTGGCAGCCATTATGAATTTCTGCGGGCAGTATGGAGGGGACATAAAAGGGGGCTATACCATTGGTTTTCAGACAGAAAATGAAGCTGTTGTCAGAAAAGGCTTTACATTATTGAGAAAAACCTTTAATATAGATACGGATACTACGTTAGAAGGTCAAAAGATACAGGAGGTATTGTCAAAGCTTGGGAATCTGGAAGAGCCGGTAAGTCCCTTGCTGATTAAGAACTCCTGTTGCCGGAGGGCCTTTCTGCGGGGCGCTTTTTTGGGTATAGGATCTATGAGTGACCCGGCAAAGGGGTATCATCTGGAATTTGACTGCTGCCAGGAGGCGAAGGCAAGGCAGTTACAGGAGCTGATAAAAGGATTTGACATCGAAGCCAGGATAATACTTCGGAAAAAATATTATGTGGTGTATCTGAAGGAAGGGGCCGGGATTGTGGATTTATTGAATGTCTGCGAAGCGCCGGTATCCCTGATGAGTTTTGAGAATCTCCGCATAGTAAAGGAAATGCGTAATTCCGTAAACAGGCGTGTGAATTGTGAGACAGCGAATATCGCTCGGACGGTGAATGCAGCATCAAGGCAGGTCGAGGACATTAAGTATCTGAAAGAGCATTACGGCTATGAAAATCTGCCGGAAGCTCTGCGTCAGATGGCGGATGTGCGTCTGGAAAATCCGGACGTACCTTTGAAAGAACTGGGAGGATATTTCAATCCGCCTATTGGTAAATCGGGCGTCAATCACAGATTGCGCAAACTCAGTGAGCTTGCGGAGAAAATCAGGGACTTGCGGCCTGAGTAGTGTAAGGGATTCTATTATCCTGAATATGAAAAAGTTATTCCCTTTTGGGGCAGAAGGAGAACAAGCCATGACTAAGAAAAATATTCTTGTGAAACTGGAAAACGGCGCCGAGGCCAGGCCGGTAGCTCTGCTGGTTCAGGAGGCCAGCAAATATGACAGCGTTATCTATATCCGGTCAGGCACAAGGAGAGTGAATGCCAAAAGTATTATGGGTATGATGAGCCTGGGGCTGAGCGCAGGGGAAGAGTTGGAAGTATCGGCTGACGGTAAGGATGAGCAGGCCGCAGTGGAAGGGATTGATGGTTTCCTCAGCGGAAAAGGCGCATAACAGAAAGAATGTATGGGGTGGAGTGTTTCTTGAAAATAAGGTAAGGGGTGACGCAAATGGGCAGAAAGCTCCTTTTTGTATATAATCCCAAAGCGGGGAAGGCATTAATTAAGAATAAACTGGCAGATATTCTGGATATATTTGCCAGGGCGGGGTATGAAACGACTGTGATACCCACACAAAAAAACGGTGACGCCAGAGAAGCTGTGGAGGCACGGGGAGATTGCTATGAACTTGTAGTGTGCAGCGGCGGCGACGGTACACTGGACGAAGTGGTGACAGGCATGATGCAAAGCGGTGTTCGGACACCCATTGGCTATATTCCCGCAGGCAGTACAAACGATTTTGGCGGAAGTCTTGCACTGCCCAAGAAAATGGTCAGAGCGGCGGAGACGGTGGTGAGGGGAAAGAATTTTCCCTGTGATGTGGGGGCTTTTAACGATGATTTTTTTGTCTATATAGCGGCATTTGGGCTTTTTACAGATGTTTCCTATGAGACAGGGCAGGATATGAAGAATATTCTGGGATACATGGCATATCTGCTGGAAGGAATGAAGAGGTTGTCTTCCATACATCATTTCACTATCAAAGTCAGTTGGGAAGGGAATGAAATTACGGAAGATTTTATATTTGGCATGATTACCAATTCTATTTCGGTGGGTGGATTTAAAAATATTACCGGCAAACATGTCAAGCTGGATGACGGTGTTTTTGAGGTTACACTGATTAAAAGTCCCAGGAATCCGGTGGAACTGAATAATATCATGCTGTCTCTGCTGAACCGCAATATTGACACTGATGCCATGTATTGTTTCAGAACATCAGAGTTATCTTTAGAATCAGAAGAACCGGTGGCGTGGACTCTGGATGGGGAAAACGGGGGCAGCCATAAAAAAGCAGTGATACGTAATATATACAAAGGAATGGATATTCGGGTGGGAAATCCGCCGGAATGACGTCCCTGTCTGGTACACGGGCGTTCAAAGGAAAAGTATCAGCAGAAGCTGACGGACACCCGGTACATGAATAGGGGAGGGAAATCTTCCCTGCTTGGTTGCTGACAGTTCAGGTATAACCTGAACTGTTTTTTTATGCACACGGGCACCCAGAGGAAGAATGCCAGCAAAAGCTGACGGGTGCCCGGCGCGCGGGTAGGGGTGAAAAGCCTCCCCTACTCTATTGCGTAGGCCCGTGCAATAGAAGTTTGCCGCTAAAGCGGCGCACGGGCCGTACAGGGGAGCAGGGGAAGAGATATTCCTTTACTGGATTACTATAAATAGTTTCTTGACAAAATCATTTCTTGATGATATGATAATGATATCAAATAAAGTTGTTTTGATTCACAAGAAAGAAGAGGTATCGTTATGGAAGAGAAAATTTTAAAAGGAAAAAAACATGGAATGAGAGCATTGCTCATGATTCTGCTGGCGTATGTAATCGCTGTGGTTGTTCTTGTAATCTCCTGTATCTATCTTGGCAAGGCAGTTACCTGCCTTCCTGGTGTGGGGATGGGGGTGAGTATTTTTGTACTTCTCACTGCATGGATTTTCTTATGCGGACTAAAAGTGTTAAAGCCGCAGGAAGCGCTGGTGCTTACATTGTTTGGTAAATATATAGGGACATTGAAAGAGCATGGCTTTTATTATGTGAATCCTTTCTGTTCCGCAATCAATCCTGCGGCCAAGACCAAGCTGAACCAAAGCGGGGATGTGAGCGAAGCCAACAGCATGGCGTTGGTCATGGGTTCCGCGCAGACCACGGCTAATGTGGAGTTTTCATCCAGCAAGCTTTCATTGAAGGTGATGACCTTAAATAACAGCCGTCAGAAAATCAATGACTGTCTGGGAAATCCTATTGAAATCGGAATAGCGGTTACATGGCAGATTGTGGATACTGCCAAAGCGGTGTTCAATGTGGACAATTACAAGGAATTTCTCTCGCTGCAATGTGACAGCGCACTGCGGAATGTGGTTCGCCTGTATCCTTATGATGTGGCGCCAAATGTGGATACCACCGGTGACGGGCTTGCGGACGAAGGAAGTCTGCGGGGCTCCAGTGAAGTGGTTGCGGCAAGGATAAGGGATGAGATACAGGTCAGAGTGGAAGAGGCAGGGATTAAGATTATTGAGGCGAGAATTACTTATCTGGCATACGCTCCTGAAATAGCTGCGGTAATGTTGCAGCGTCAGCAGGCTTCAGCCATCATTGACGCCCGTAAGATGATTGTGGACGGCGCAGTGGGAATGGTGGAAATGGCTCTTGAGCGACTCAATGAGAAGGATGTGGTGAAATTGGATGAAGAGCGCAAAGCCGCCATGGTATCCAATCTGCTGGTGGTTCTGTGCGGGAATCGCGACGCGCAGCCCATAGTGAACTCAGGGAGTCTTTACTAGAGAGTTCGGCCTCGAAATGTGAAACTGCTGAAATGGAGGTGAGTTATGGCGGACAGTAAAAAGCAGATTCCCTTGAGATTGTCTCCAAAACTTTATGACGCAATAGCTGCCTGGGCGGAAGATGATTTCCGCTCTGTAAATGGGCAGATTGAATATCTGCTCACAGAATGTGTACGGCAGCGTAAGAAAAATGGAAAATATGTCTCTGAAGAGATGGACATACCGCCCACATTGGACATATAAAAAGGCTTGAACCAAAAAGCAAACCCCGCACCCAGGTTCAGGCCCTGCGTAAAACGGCTGATATGGCCGTTTTTTCGCGTTCGTTATGAACAGGGGCCATTTTGTAGTTACTGTTCATCCCCAATCGTCCCAGGTGGCTTGCTTCCTGGTTGCAGACGGCGAAAGGGACGGCGTCCGGGGCATGGGGGATTACGTTCGGCCCGGGCAACGCCTGCGATGAACTAAGCGTCAACTTCGGCTAGGA
>CAJUGT010000127.1 GCA_910586435.1 uncultured Acetatifactor sp.
CGGCATTCGCCAACTGTCCGTGCAAGCACGGCCGCTTGGCTCATTGCCCGCGGGTAAACATTGTCATTCCGTCACGGCATCCGTGCCCATATTCACATTTACAGCCCGGTCCCAACCATAAATCTTCCACTGCCTGTTCTCATCCCTGCGCATAAGGTATACCACATCCTGGTATCCGGTACGCCCCTTATCAGATACATAATAAGTACTGCTGATTCTCGCAAACTCATATCCATCCTCTTTGAAGGTTTCCACATTATTGCTGGAGGCAATGGAAATTCTATATATTCTATAACTGGCTTCGCGAAAGGCATTGACTTCCGATTTCAATCGTATCAAATAAGTAGCCACCTCATTATTGTCCTGAAGCTCCTTATCAAATAAGAGCCTTGCCTGCATTCCCAGCTGTTCTATCTCCTCCTCTGTACAGTCCTCATTGTACAGGCACTTCTGGATTTCCGTAAAATAAGACAACACCTGTTTCACCGTAGGAGGATAGTCCTTACTCAAGTCACGGCTTAAAATCATCTCCACTTCCGAAAGCTTGGCGTCCGCCATGGCATTCCTCTGCTTTGTTGACAAATACGCATACAGACAAACTACACCAATTACCACTGCAAATAAACAAATGACTATTATTGTGGTCTTTTTCTTCATGCTTATACCCCCCTTATGAGCTTCAATGCCCATAATAATCCATATTCTTAATAATAAACTCCTATTTCCGGAATTTATAGCAGGGAAAGTTTACTAAAAAACTTTCCCTTTCTCTCTCCGCAATACGCGGACAGTATCTTTTAATCCTCCTCAAATTTCAGCTCCACAGTCCTTCCGTCCTTTGCGGCTATGGTATTGGAGAATATTTTCCTGACACTTCCCAAATACTCTTCCGGTCGCAGCAGAGACGGACTGTAATGTGTCAGCCAGAGTTCCGGAACCTGTGCGGCTTTCGCCACCGCAGCCGCTTCATACATGGTCATATGCCTGTTTTCTTTTGCCTTCGCAATCTTGTCAGGCTCCCCATACATCCCCTCCAAAATCAGCAAATCAGCTCCTTCTGCATTGGATACAATACTTTCCGTAGGCCTGGTATCCGTACAGTATGTAACTTTCAATCCTTTCCTTGGCTCCCCCAGCACCATCTCCGGCGTATAGGTAATACCATTTTCAGTAATCACCTCACCCTTCTGTAACCGGTTCCACAATTTCATGGGAATCTGCTGCTCCTGGGCGCGTTCCTTATCAAAACGCCCTTTCCTCTCCACCACCATACTATATCCATAGCATACCACACTATGATTCACCTTGAAAGACTTTATTTGAAATCCTTCAAAAGAAAATACCTGCTCATCCTCCGCAATTTCCTCACATCGAACTTCAAAGGGAAGTTCCGGCGCAATGGTGCGAAGCGCCGTAACCACCCTGACAAGCCCTCTGGGACCTATGAGCAAAAGAGGCGATTTTCTCTCTGCGTTCCCCATGGTCAGCAGCATACCGGGCAGTCCGCTGATATGATCCGCATGATAATGGGTAAAACATATAATATCCACAGGATTCGGACTCCACCCTTTCTCCCTCAGCGCAATCTGCGTTCCTTCCCCACAATCAATCAATATACTCTTTCCATGATAACGGAGCATCAGAGCAGTGAGCCAGCGATAAGGCAACGGCATCATCCCCCCTGTCCCCAAGAGGCTAACATCCAGCATTTTCTTCTTTCCTTTTCTATCATCATATCTTTGGGGCAATCCCTTACAGCAACTCTGCCGACTCCATTTCCTCCACAGGCACCAGAAACTGCGATGTCAGCATGTCATAGCACTCCTCGCACAGGTCAAAATGATGCTCCACGCCATCTTTATTGCTAAAATAGCCAAACACTGTGTCCGCCGTAAAGCAATACTCTTTCAAATATCCGTCCACAATTTTCAGGTTTCTGCCGCATTTATTACATACGACCTTCATCAGCTTTCTGTCCTGTCCATCTTCGTATCTACGCATATTTTTCTCCTTCCGCATTTTCCGCACCCAATAACCCAACTCTGGCAGCTGAACCATGCCGTATAACAATCTGCTTTCAGCTTTCAGCCGAACCGCTACAACCATTATACTAAAAATATACACAAATACGTTTGGTAATTGTTGCCTTATTCTATCATTATCCCATAGTTCCACATCAGCGCCGCCACATAATCATGGCATCTTCCCTGGGTTTTTCATAAAATCCCGGCCGAATCCCTTCTGACGCAAAACCTGCTTTTTCATAAATATGGATGGCTTTTTGATTGCTCACACGAACTTCCAATGTAAACGCAACCACACCTGACGCTTCTGCCCTCCTAATCAATTCTCCCAGCATTGCCTGCCCTATACCCTGATTCTGATATGCTTTTGCCACCACCACATTATCTATGGTGGCTTCATGAAAGCTGTCCGTATAACCACAGCAACCTGCAATGTGTCCATCCGCCAGGGCCACAAGATAAAAGCAGTAAGAATGGCTTAACAACGCTTCAAAATCCTGTTTTGACCACGGCATGGAGAATGCTTCTGACTCAATATCCGCCAGTTCTTCAATATCCTCTCTATGTAGTTCTCTGATTTCAATCTCCATCTTTTCTATCCGTTTCCGCCTGTTCTGCCTCCCGCTCTGCCTGGCTCTTGCGCAGATATTCCGGACGAAATGCCTCTGCGGATATTGCCCTTCCAGCTCTGTAATAAACAGCCCCCAGGGCCGCAATACTGGATGCCTTCTGCCTGTTGCTGCCGGCAGGCGCAAAGGCGTAAGACACTTTACAAAGTTTCTCGATTTCTCCTCGATACACCGCAACTCCATCCCCCAGAAAGAATACGCTCCTGTCCAACTCATTGAGTTTGGCCAGCAATTCCGTGATGTCCAGCGGCATCTGCGGAATCATCGCCTGAAGTGAGAAAACTCCCCCTTCTTCAGCCACATACGCATAGGCAGCCGCATATACCTGATTTCTTCTGGCATCCATAAGAGGACATACCAGTCTGTCCGCCCCCCAGAGATTCCATGCCAATCCTTCCAGGGTTGGCACTGCCACCAAGGGCTTACCAAGGGCCAGTCCCAGTCCCTTTGCCGTAGCCGCTCCAATGCGCAGACCTGTAAAAGATCCCGGCCCGGCCGCAACCGCAATGGCGTCCAATGTATTCAGATCCAGATCCAGCTTGTGCCTAAGCTCATCCAGCATAGGCAGCAAAGTCTGGGAATGTGTCTTTTTATAGTCCAAAGTACTCTCCGCCAGCAGCACATCATCCTCTGCCACCGCAACACTTGCCACAAGTCCCGAACTGTCCAAACCTAATATCTTCATAATGCTATCCCTGTATATGACGACCTTTTCCGCATTTTTTCTCCATCACAATTTTACGGTAGTCAAAACCTTTGTCCAAATCTTTGGCAATGGTAATTTTCATGTACTGTTCCGGCAGAATCTCTTTTATGAGTTCCGCCCATTCTATCATACAGACACCTTCCCCATAAAAACAATCGTCACATCCTATTTCCTCCATTTCTTCCACATCGGCTATGCGATATACGTCAAAATGGTAAAAGGGCATACGCCCCCCTTCATAAATCTGTAAAATAGTAAATGTGGGACTGCTCACCGGTTCGGTGACGCCGACACCTTTTGCAACCCCCTGGGTAAATACTGTCTTCCCTGTGCCCAAATCACCTGTAAGTGTATAGACCTGCCCCGGAGAGCACATTTTCCCCACCGTCTCTCCAACGGCAAAGGTTTCTTCCGGTGAATATGACTCCACGACAGCCATGCCCTCCATATTTAGTTTCCTGAAAATTTCTTCAGCATCCATCCCCATTCATACATCCTTCCATTTTCTCAGGTCCAACATTATCTTTATCGGCACTTAAGCACGTATCTTCACCTTCGCAGGAGGCATATGGGTGGATATCATTTCAATCACTGCCATTTTCTGATCTCCCAGCTGATGTCTGGGAAAAATGGTTGCATTGATACGGGAGGTATATAAGATAATACTCCGTCCCGTAGAAACCGCTTTATGCATATCCTCCCAGGCCATTTGTGCCTCCTCTGAACCCTGAGAAATGGTCAGCCCTTCTTCGTCCAGAGTATATTGCAGCGGTGCCTGAAAACTTGGATTGCTTAAAATCTGCCGTCTGCTTTTGATAAACAATGTCCACGGAAGGTACAAAAGCATCACTGCGCCCAGTATCAAAAACATCCACTGTTCAGAAGCAAACGCAAAAAGAATCAGAACTGCGCCAAAAGCACTTCCCAATATGCCCGCAGGACTGTTATAAGAATGCATCAGCATATAATCATATAAATCTCCCGCTTCTATCTTAATGGTCAACTTAAGCATGTTCCGTCCCCTGGCTTTCCTTTTTTCCGACTGATTTCCTACCTATTTTACTCTAAAAAAATAAAAATTGCAAGAGATAAAATCCCAGCCGGAGATTCCATCTCTATTCATGGCGCAATGCCTCAATGGGACTCAGGCGAGCTGCTTTTTTCGCGGGATAAATGCCAAAAAATATTCCTACTGCCGAAGAAAAAAGACTTGCCCCCAGCACCGTGCCCACACTTACCCTGGCCGTAAATCCTGCCAGGGAACATATTCCTGAAGCGCCGGCCACCCCAAGAATAATTCCTATCACCCCGCCCATAAGAGTAATTATCGCTGATTCGGAGAGAAACTGCAACAGTATGGAACCTGTTCTTGCCCCCAGAGATTTGCGAATGCCAATTTCTCTGGTTCTCTCAGTCACGGACACCAGCATAATATTCATAACCCCAATGCCTCCAACCAAAAGTGAAATGGCTGCGACAAATACCACAAAAATGGTGACATAACTCAGTATCTGATCAATCTGCCCCAGATAATCATTAAAATTTTCTACCTGAATTGCTCCCTTTCCCCGTACATCATGCCTGTTCTCCATCAGACGCACTGCGTCTGCCGCCACCTGAGACGCATATTCCGAGCCTTCGCTTATAATCAAAAGCGCATCGTTTGAGATACTGAATCCATAAACGGATGATATTACCGAGAGCGGCATCTCCAGGGATGCCGTTTCCACTGTAATAATTCCTGAAAGCATGGATGCGTTATCTTTACGGATTCCGATAATGGTAAAATCCTGGGACACACCATAAAGGGAAAATTCCACCGTCATCCCAATCACATTTGTATTTCCAAACAACAATTTGGCGCTGCTCTCCGACATGATACATACCTTATTGGCAGAGTAATAATCGCTGTCATTAAAGTATCTCCCCTTGATAATAGGGTCATTGCTGGCATATTCCAATCCCGGCATCCCCAGGCTTGCCGCAGCGGTAAACATTCCTTTCCTGCCCGACGCTGTTCCCTGCATATTCCAGCTTGGCGTCACGGCTTTTACATTAGGGACTTTCTCCATAATGGCTTCAATGTCTTCGTCCGTAAATTCAACACTGATGCCCTCCTCATTATTTCCATAGGAATAAATATATATCTGTCCCCCGGCGATGGCGTTTAGTTCACTGTTGATCCCGCCTTTGAGTCCATTGCCGATGGAAATGATCATGATTACGGAGGAAATGCCAATGATTATGCCCAGCATAGTCAGGATAGAACGCCCTTTATTGCTCTTAATATTCATCAGAGCTATTTTAATATACTCCCAAATCTGTGCCATATTGCGCTCCTTTTCATCCCCAAAACCAGGGGCTGCTCTTCTCCTTTACACTCCGGCTCTTTTACTGCGCCGGCTGCTGTGTGGGCATCACCGTAACCGTCATACCCTCTTCCAGGTTGGAATAGGAAGAAAGAATAATTACATCCTCCTCCGTCAGCCCTTCCTTCACCTCCGCATATACATCGGAAGAAATACCACATACAATGGACTTTCTCACCACCACCCCATTTTCTACCACATACAGGAAATCCCCTTCCCTGTCCGCATTGATGGCTTCTACGGGAACCAGCAGAACATTTTCCACTTTTTTGGTATATATGGTCAGCTTGGCGTCCATGCCGAGTATGATCGTATCATCCGTCTCCAAAAGATGAATTTCCACACCCACCATGGGAGTATTTGACGCATTCTTTACCGCCATACGATTTATTTTGCTTACCTGGCCCTGATAGGTCTTCCCCGAGATTACCACATCTGCCTTCTGACCCAATTCCAATTTCTCAATGTCGTATTTGGATGCCTCAAAAGACACTTTCAGATTCCGGCTGTCCTCTAAAGTCAAAAGCTGCGTCCCGCTGCTAACACCCGCTCCCGGAATCGCCGCGCATTCCGTTACAATGGCGTCAAATTCCGCCACAATTCCTTTTTTGGCTATGTAATACTCTTCCTCCGTCTCCTGATAAGTAAGGTTTGCCAGTTCATTATCCGCATCCTGTCTGGTCTTATCATAAGAATTCATCACTGCCGCTTCACTGGAAGTCTTCTGTGATTCCATGCGGGCCTTATACTCCTCATACCCTGCAATACGCTCCTGAACATCCCCTATTTCCTTCTGCATCTGAGCCACATAATCAGAAGAACCGACTATCTGCTGCAAATAACTGTTACGTGCTATTTCATTTGACACATTGTTATATTCTTCAGTTCCCGGTGTCAGCTGACGCAATTGTTCCTGCAACTCCAGGCTTTCCGCAGCCAGGGCATTGCTGGTTTCACGCTGACTTTGGCTGAGATTGTCCTGTAAATCCTTTAAGTATGCCTTATTATCCTCAATCTGACGATTCAAAACTTCAAGATTCACCGTGGCTTCCTTCAAATCCGCCTGATTTTGCGAATCCCTTTCCAGGGCATCATCGTACCCCGCCTCACTTTTTTCCAACTGCAATGCTGATTGCCGCAAAACTTTTTCCATTTTGTCCATATCGTAGCTAATCAGCTGTTCCCCTGCCTTTACCGCGCTGCCGGCTTCCACATTCACTTCTGCCAATGTACCGCTCACCGGGGCAAAAATCACCTTAACCTCTTCGCTGAGAACCGTTCCGCTGGTGTCAATGCTTTCCTGCAAATCCCCCCTGACCGCCCCTGTGGTGGTTACATACGCTCCCGGCTGGGCGGACCCCATTGCCCCAACCACCCGAAACCCAATAAATACAACCACAATGACCCCAATGACAATGGGAAGTTTCCTGTGTTTTTTCCTGCTCTTTTTTTTCTTTGCCTGTGTCTTTTCTTCTGCCATTTCCTATGCCATCTCCTTTTTTATAATATAATCCCCAAAGAGGTACCACATTCCAATTTTTGATTTTTCTTGTCATGTTCAAGAATGTTGTTCCGTCTTGTCTTCCATTGCAGTCTCATATTCCCCGGCCGCCCTCTGTTCCTCTTCCGTCAGCTCAAGGGGCGCCTGACTGGCGGTATCAGCTTCAATGTGTCCGTCTTTTATTTTAATCACCCGCTTGGCCTGTGCCGCAATTTCGTTATCGTGTGTAATTAAAATAACCGTCCTTCCTTCTTTATGAAGTTCTTTCAGGATTCCCATAATTTCCTGTGTTGAACGTGAATCCAGATTCCCGGTAGGTTCGTCGGCCAGGATTATGGGAGGCGCCTGCGCTATGGCCCTGGCTATGGCAACCCTTTGCTGCTGTCCTCCCGACATCTCGGAAGGCTTGTGATCCATGCGGTGTCCCAATCCCACTTTTTCCAATGCCACTCTGGATAATTCCTTTCGCTTCGACTTACCCACACCTCTGTATATCAAAGGCAATTCCACATTTTCCAGGGCCGTCAGATTGGGAATCAGATTAAACCCTTGAAAAATAAAACCGATTTCTCTGTTTCGTATATCCGAAAGCTCATCGTCATCCAATTCCGAAACATCATGCCCATGCAGCCGGTACAGCCCGCTGGAAGGCACATCCAGGCATCCCAGCATATTCATCAATGTGGACTTGCCGCTTCCCGACTGACCGATGATTGCCACAAATTCCCCCTCTTCAATCTTTACACTCACATGATCCAATGCCCTGACTTCATTTTCCCCAGGATTGTATATTTTGCATATGTCCCTGATTTCTACCAGTGTACCCATTCTTTTACCCCCTGGCTCCCTTCGGCAGCCGCCCTGTCAATACGAACCCAAAAGTTGTATCGCTGTATTGTTTAGATAATACAATAGACTCTTTTTGTTGTCAATACCATTTTTACAAAATATAGCCTGACCGCAAAAAAACAGCATCACAAGCTCCAAAAAGCTTTGCGATGCCGCCCTGGTGATTCTGGAATATTATTCCCTGTGTCCTGATTTAATAATGGGACTTAAGGGTTTATAAATCAATAATGTGACAATTGATACGGACAAGCCTTTGATAAGATTCATGGGCGCCACACAGGCCGCCACAAAGCTGACAATATCTCCTTCCTTTGCCAGCGGATTCACCTCGCTTCCCATGGCCAACAGCGTTTCCATTGGCGTACCATACAGTTTCGCAAATGCGGGAAGCAGATAAACCGCGTTAAAGAATGTTCCGAACAAAGTGATAATCAAGGTTCCTGCCACACAGGCAATTATGGCATTCTTTTTATTCTTCCGAAACGTATAAATCACAGAGGCCGGCAGAATAAAACTGCATCCCACTACAAAATTAGCCAAGTCTCCCACAAAGGCCGTGGACGTGCCCTTAATAAACAGTTTCAGCAGAATTTTGACAAATTCCATCATGACCCCTGCCGCCGGTCCAAACGCAAAGGTCCCTACCAAAATAGGAAGTTCGCTAAAATCCAACTTATAGAAGCCCGGGGCAAAAGGCAGCGGAAAATCAAACAGCATTAAAATCATGGCAACCGCTGAGAACATTCCGATCATGGCAACTTTTCTCACACCAAACATGGGCTCTTTGACCCCATTTTTCTTTTGAGCCACTTTTTCCAGCATTACCGCTACCAGAAAAAGCCCCAGAATAATCAGCAGAAAACTCAGGACATACAATCCGTTTTCTGCCACACTTTGAAATAGTTCGTTCATATTTTTCCTCCATATTCCGGCCTGATGGCCTGTTAATTTTGCAGGAAAATTCTTCTCACATACAAAAAGCCCTGTCCTTTGCGTGAACTTATACAATTAACCGTCCAACGCAATTTCTCCATACAGCAAAAAACACCCCGAAACCATAGTTTCGGGGCATAACTTTTCATACGCCTATCAGTGAAATCCATACCTGCCGCTGCAAAATCTGTGGAAACTTCCAGCCGCTCCCATTCACCGATATTCTTCTTTCATCCAGACTATACTGTTGGTCCCGGACTTTCACCGAGTCAGCCACAGCAAAACCTTTTCTCTGCCGTGGGTCGCGGACTTTACCGCCAGTAGGGAATCTCACCCTGCCCCGAAGAATTTACCTTTATATACCTTGCCAATTATAATACTGTTTTGCGAAGAAATCAAGGGGTTTTGCATCTTTACACAAAAAATATTAACTGCTATAATACAAATATGTATTGATACGAATTTATGCAATGGAAGGAAGTAAAAATATATGATAGCGTTACAAATTTCTTCAATGAAACAGTTTATGAACCACCTTCTGGTGGCGGATACCTTTGAACCTTTTCTTTTGGAAGAAGCTGTCATCAGTACCGCCAATACCTTTTCCATAGACGGACACATCAATCAGGATTTTTTTGGCAGCGATACCGAAGCCGCCCCTCTTCAGGAATTCCGTTCCTGGGGCGAATTAAAAGGGCTGTGCTTTGACCTCATAAAAGGAAAGTACACACCCCTCTTTTTTCGATTTGTACTGCATTTGCTTCCTGAGAAGGCGGCAGCATTGCTGGAACGGGAACACTGTGATGTAGAATCTTCACAGGTAAAAGCCCTTGTATTAAATATCCGTTATGACGGTTCCAAAGCAGTGCTTACCACCGGCACGGCCTATCATACTTTTCTGCTGTCAAGGGAACCGGATATTATTTGGGATCGGGCACTGCGAAAATATCTTGATGGAAAAGGAATCTCCTATGACGAAATCTAATTTCCTCATCAGCTCTTCATCTTGGACTTGAATACCAGACTCGCCAAATAGCCAAAAATCAGGGCCGCGGAAGTTCCCACTGCTCCGGCCTTGAAGCCCCCGGCAAACAGCCCCAAAAGTCCTTTTTCATCCACTGCTTCTTTCACGCCTTTCATCAGCACATTGCCAAATCCCAATAAAGGAACGGAAGCTCCTGCCCCGGCAAATTCCTGAAAGGGCTCATACCATCCGAATACACCGATTACCGCTCCCGTAACTACCAGCAATACCATTATCCGTCCGGGCATCATTTTGGTCTTCTCCATCAAAATCTGCGCAAACGCGCAAATCAACCCGCCTACCCAAAAGGCGTTTACATAATCCATCATTTGATTCATCCACCTTTCATGCTTTAAGGAGGCCCCACAAGACTTCCCTGTTATGGTTAGTATGAACCAAACTCTGAAAAATATGTGTCATCCGCTGTTTGTTCCCAGACCACTCTACAGCAGCCAAAATCCGGCATCACACAACAGCTATTACCTCCACCTCGCAAAGAACATTTTTAGGCAGTGTCTTTACCGCCACACAGCTTCTGGCCGGCTTTTCCGTAAAGTATTTTGCGTAGACCTCATTAAACGCCGCAAAATCATCCATATTTGCCAAAAAACATGTGGTTTTTATCACATTGCCATAATCTGTTCCTGCTTCTTCCAGCAGCGCTCCCACATTTTTCATTACCAATTCTGCCTGTGCGGTAATGTCCTCTCCTTCAATGTCACCTGTGGCGGGATTAATAGGAATCTGACCTGACGCAAAAAGCATACCATTGGCAATTATCCCCTGTGAATAAGGCCCAATGGCCGCCGGCGCTTTTTCTGTTGAAATTTTACGCAGCATTATCTTACCCTCTTTTCATCATATTATTTGTGAACAGCATTTCACGGCATTGCTGTTTCCAAACCTGCCGTTCTTTTCCAGTATAGAGCAAAAAAAGGAAAGCGTCAAGAAACTTCAGCTACATCACGACAAACGCATGAATGAACAATCTATAAACAATTTGTAAATGTTGAATCGC
>CAJUGT010000128.1 GCA_910586435.1 uncultured Acetatifactor sp.
ACATTATAGCACGGGTTTTATATATAGTCGAGTTATTTAAAAGATATTATACTAGTGCGTCTGAAAACCCTTCCCTGTGTCTGAAAGACACATTGCACCCCCGTTCCGAGACTGTATTTTATTATTCCTGTTCCCGCTTGCGGGAAATTGTTCCGTCTCTGCACTTCGGTGCTCCTACTTGGGAAGAGTGGCTTGATAATTGATATGAAGTCATTCCGGCCAGTGCATTTGTTCATCGAGAATGCCCATTTTTCGGCATTCCGAGCGGATAATGTCCTTTTGTACCTGATTTCCAATTTGATATTTTAAAATCTTATTCTTGAATACAATGTATTTTTCATTGCCTGATTTAAAATCAACAAACCAGTTTCGCCCATATTCAGAATTGGAAATGATAACCTTGGAAATCTGTTCCGGAAAATCTTTCCGGTCACATGTGAAAAATAATGCGGTCCAGTATTTGGGGGTTCCACCTGTATTCCACAGTTCCACTTTGTGGATGTGCAGGAGGTCAATGACAGTATCGTCAGATATACTTTCTTTAATGAGCACTCCTTCATATACTTCCTGCTTTTTGCTTTGAACTGCGTTTGTGCCGCAGCAGTGTACTTCTTTTGTTTCGTTTAGTGTCAGACTGTCTTTTAGCAGAACGTCCATGGAGACATGGAAGATTTCTCCCAGCAGCAACAGTTTTTCTGTCTCCGGCAGCGCTATATCCGCTTCCCATTTGGATATGGACTGTCTGCTGACATTGCATATCGCCGCAAGTTCCTCCTGGGTCATCCCATTGGCTTTTCTCAGTTCAATTATTTTTTCTGATAACTTCGTGTTCATCACCTCCCTATTTTAAGTCGCTGCCAGGCGGCACTAAAGGGTGAGGTTCCTTCGGCGCACACAGGAGAGACAAAGTTCATTCGGAAGTACCCAGAGACACTAAGTAGTGTCTCATGAAATTTGCTCTCGTGTACCTTCGCAACCCCACCTGTCCAGCGAAACATTTATCATAAATGGCTTGACATTTATGATAAATGTTTCGCTGGACTATTTAGTCATTGATAATATAATACATGGTATTCGTGACAGATACCACCAATTTTAAAGTTCTTTTTCGCAACCTGGGGTTGCCGCAGTCACCAGTATGGCTTCTTAGAAGGATAATTGCTACTGTTCAGACCTGATGGCGCCAAGTGGCTTGCAGATGCTTTGTTTCTCCAAGGGGCGGCGTCTGGGGCATGGGGGGTTACGTTTGGCTCGGGCAATACCTGCGATGAACTAAGCGTCAACTCCGGCCAGGGCACAAAAGTACTGTGTTCAAGCCTCCATAGACGCTGGATTCCATCTTTGGTCTAAGGGCGCCCTTAGACCAAAGGCGTTGTCCGGGCCGAGCAGCGATTCCCCCACCCTACCCGCCGTCTCTGTTGCTGCCATAGAACAACCCCGCAAGCCACCT
The DNA here is from genome assembly GCA_910586435.1 of uncultured Acetatifactor sp. Classification (GTDB taxonomy): domain Bacteria; phylum Bacillota; class Clostridia; order Lachnospirales; family Lachnospiraceae; genus Acetatifactor. Next base: position 1,451 of record CAJUGT010000128.1, read on the forward strand.
AGCGCTATAAAGTCTGAACAGCAACGGATAATTTATGCTGGAAAGAATTTTCAGCAGATACTCGGTGACTTTTGGAGGGATATGCTGTATAATGGAGAAAATTAAAAGCAGCGAGGAGATTCGTATGGAGAAGCAAATGTATCTGATGATGATTGAGAAGAGCAAGACTTATAACAAGCTGACGAAAAAGGTGGTGGAGGAACATGTGGCAAACATCAGACAGCTTGACGATGAGGGGAAGCTTGAAATCTGCGGCGTATTAAAAGGCTATCCGGGGATGGCAGGGATGTATATTCTGAAAACGGACAGCCGTGAAGAAGCGGAAGAGCTGTGTAAAAGGGAACCTCTGGTGACAGGAGGATTTGCGACATATAAATTAGTTGGTTTTCAAGTTGCCAATCGTGAAAACAACTATTTGCTGTAATCGCCTTTTTGGCCGGCGGTCCCTTTGGGCAGAATCTTTTTAAAAAGGCTCTTTAAGAATGATATAAGTCCATATAATGTCAAAACAACCGTGCAGCAGCACAGGATAAGGATTGTGAATTCCGAAAACTTCCCATGGGTTTTACGTCCGGCGTTGTTCAGAAACGGGATGCCTAACGCAATGGTAAAGTACCAGAATATGGGAGAAAGGCATTTGCGCAGAAAATGGGGCGGACGTACTTCCTTTTGTAGGGATTGCGCCTGCTCTTTTTGTGTTGTGGGGGCAGTGTTATGATGAGTTTGAAGGGAATTTCTTTGCCCTTTGGTTTCCCGGAGTGTGGTTATCCAGGAAAATAAGGATTCCACCAGACGGTAGACGGCAAGCAGCGCAGTAAAGTAGACCACAATGCCAATCATGGTATGAAGTCTCTCTGGTGTCAGGAAGCCCGAGTAAACAACAGAACCAAGAATCTGAGGGAGGTAGATTGCCACAAGTATTCTGAAACCATTTACCAAAACAGTGAACACATAAGAAATAAGGATACTGGCAATGATCCAAAAAAAGCCCTTCAGGAGCCCGCTTGGCAGAATGGAGGATTTGTTGGGCTCTGCCTGGGGAATGCGATGAACAAATCGATGAACAAATGAAAAGGTCAGCATGGCAAAGGTGATAATCATAAATTGAACACCGGAACAGGAAGGGGCGATGAGGAGGCGCAGGCTATGATTCACATAGCCTGCGCCCGGGGCATATTCAAAAGGAATACCGCTGAGAATCTCAACCCATTTCGCAATGGGAGCAAGTATCCATATCAGATCTTCGCAGGCGGCGTTTCGGTAAAAGCATTTCAGACCCAGAACCGCCAAAGCGCCAGTAAAATAGAAGATGAAGTTTTGGCGGAGAAAACGGCGTGCTTCCTGAAGATTCATAGGGTGACTCCTTTATTTTACATACTTTGATGATGCTTCTTATTTCTTCGTGCTGTATTCCATGTTTTCCATAAACCCATCATTGCCATACCCGCTAAAAACAGGACAAAGAGGATTTCACCAGGTTCCGAGTATGCGGTATAGCCGCCGCCCACAGCCAGATTGGTAACATGAAGGGGCAGGGGAAGGGCCTGGTCAACATCAGTGCTGTTCCCTTTGGTATTTCTGATGGTGTCCACCACGGCGATAAATGAAGTATAGGGAGTGGTCATATTGTATTCCAGTCCCAATTGGGTGATTTCCTCCTTTATGGAGGAATCGTTTCTGGTGCTGCCGAATCCGGCCAGTCTGTCCAGACGGGTGCGTGCCCAGAGATACCGCAGAGCAGTATTTTGCGTGTCAATGGTTACATCGGCGATGGGAATCTCTTGCAGATAGTCCTGGGCGCCGGATTTTCCGGATATGGTGATGGTTCCGGAAGGAGAGCCGTTCCATTTTCCGAATAAGACAATGGGCTTTTGCGCATACAATATGGAGGGAGTAGAGGGTTCCACATCGTAAATGTCAAAATGGTCAAAATCTATCTTAATATCGGTGAGGAGAGGAGATTCTATATAGGTCCTGAATCGCCTGGCGGATTCTTCCGCGTCTTCGGAATCAGTGATGATGAAAGCCTCTCCCATTCCTGCGCTTGCGATACCCTTAATCAGGTAACTGTTGACGGAATCTCCTATGCCAAAGGGGAAAAAGCTTGCTGAGGCCATATTTTTGTCTATGGTGGTGAGGATTTCTTCCTCATTGGTGATATAACCGTCCGTAATCAGTATAATGCTTCGTGCTGTATTTTCTGTCTTGGGAGTATGGATGGCATCTTTTAGGGCAGGGAGCAGAGAAGTTCCGCCTCCGCCTTTCTGCTCGTCCACCAGATTCACCGCTGCCTTGATATTTTCAGGGGTTGCGGGCAGGGAAGCGTCGGAGAACAGTATGGTGTCATTGGCAAATAAAATCAGGTTGAATGTGTCATCCTCCCGCAAGCCTTCGGCCATGTCATGGATGAGCTTTTTTGCGGTGTCGAGAGGATAACCATACATGGAACCTGACACATCCAGTACGAAAATATATTCCCGTGGGGGTATTTCCTGTGGTGTGTAGTGTTCCGGAGGCTGAATGGTAAGCATGAAATAATTTTCTTTCTCCCCCTGGGTCAGAACCAGACCGCTTTGCACCGCTTCCCCGGTGAGTTTGTATTTTAGGATAAAATCACGGTTTCCAGCATAGTCTTCCGGATTGGCCAGAGTGACCCTGGCTTTGGAATCCCCATCCATTGCGATATCTATGTCATGGGTTTTGCAGGAAAGATCCGCAAGCGGAACCCCTGTGGATAAATTGACCGTAATATGGTATTCTCCGGGGGGAACCGTGCCGTCAGGCAGGTAGGGGCTTGCTGCCCAGTCGTCCGGGTTTTCGTCTGACGCGCTGCCGCTGTTGTCGTTGGAATTTCCTTCTGCGGGAGCATCATGGGAATTGCCTTCGTTTTCATTGTCAGAGGAATCTTCCGGGGAGACGTGGCCTTCTTCCGCAAGAAGGTTGATTCTGTCATTCCGGTTATTATCACTGCGGACATATCTGGTGTGACGGAGGATAGTATAGTTACTGTTTGTATCAGTCTCATTTTCGGTTGTATCGTTGCTGTCAGTACTCTGGTTTTCCCGGCTGTTATTGTCACTGTCTTCATTGGGGGCAGGCGCTGAGGAAGTGTCTCCGGCGGTTTCAATATCGGAGGAAGCGTCAGTATTGGCGGCGGGAGGCGCGGCATAGCGGGGGCCTACCACAGTGGGAAATACAAATTCATAAATTCCTTCCGTGGGGGTGATGAGCTGTGTATAATGCAGTTCTATGCGAGCGGTATCTCCTGGCATAATATTTGCCACATCCATGGTAAATACATTGGGGCGTTTCTGCTCCAGAAGAGAAGCGCTTTTCCCTTCGCTCTTTGCGGTTTCAAACTCTTCTTTGGCTTCTTCTTTTTCTTTTATCCGGGCAGTCACTATCTGGTTGCCGATTTCCATTTTCATGCCATGGACAGTGACATCGGGCGCCGTAGGAAATACATATCTGGCATTGATGGGTTCGTCCCCTTGGTTTGTATAAGTCTGTGATACATAAGTCTCTGCGATTACCCCATTGATATTCGTAATAACGTCTGTGGATTTCAGAGGAAAGAAGTCTACAGGTTCATCTTCTTCCCCAGTACCCTGTATCACAAAATAGGGGGCAAAAAGCGGCTCCTCCTGTTCCTCCGCCTCTGTGGCATATGTGGTGAGAGGGCTTGCGGAAAAAAGGAGCACAGCAAGCAATTGACATAACAGAGCTTTTGGTTTTGGTGCTTTGGGCATTGTTTTCATTAGGGTACCTCCAAGTGTTCTATCCTTCTGGGCGTCAAAATGTTCAGCCTTTGTTTTTTTATAGTACATTGACCATGCACAAAAACTGCATCAAAATTAAAGCATTTTTGCATCATTTACGGGAGAAGCGACATGGAGTCCGGGCGAAAGGACGCAGAGGAACAAATCTCAGGATGTAAAAGTCACAAGGCCAAAGCAGCGGAATATATTATAGAAAAAGTATGTATTGGATGGTTTATATGGCAAAGAATACAGGTGTTATTACAAATGACTGTGCTATGGCGGGAATAAAGCCCGCAATGCTTGAACTGCCCTATCCTCTCATTCAGGTCAGATGCCGAAACAGAGATTATGCCGAGCTGCTCAAAGTAGATTACTGTGGTGCCGTATCGGAACTGAGCGCAATCACACAATATATTAACAACCAAAACAGAATGGCCTGTGAAAAGTGTTCTTTCGCGAAAATGATATTGGCAATTGCCATGGCCGAAATGATGCATTTGCAAAAGCTGGGGGAATTAATCGACCTGCTGGGGGGAGAAGTGGATTACTCGGCCATGCAGCCAAGCGGAAAGCAAAAACTGTGGACGCCGGCGTTTCTGACGCTTTCAGGGAATATCAGAAAGATGCTCTGTGCGGGAATAGAATCTGAGAAGGGGGCAATTATGCAGTATCGAAATCATATCAGTATGATAAAGGACGACTGTGTAAACGCCGTGCTGCTGAGGATTATCAAGGACGAAGAGTATCATATCCTGCTGTTGCAAGCCTTGATGGAAGAATTATAAAAACAGTGCCGAACAGGAAAGCAAAATAAATTGTTTTGACAGGGACTTGCTTTCCTGGATACATATGGGGAAGGGCGCATGGAAGAAAATAATAAGAGAGGACATACTTTTTTTCCCGAAAGCATAGATTGTTATCAACCATAGCTATGAAGGAACCTTTTAAGCAGTCTCGAAAATTAAGATGTCAGTCAGGGGAGGTATTTTGTGTTTGAACAGTACAGCATTGGACAGACCATGGAAGAATTAAAAAGTGATGGCCGGGAGGGATTGACCAGGCGGGAAGCGGGGGAGAGGCTGCGCCGGGACGGCAGAAACGAGATGAAAGCCGCCCGAAAGAAAACGCCAATAGAATCTTTCCTGGAACAGTTAAACGATCCGTTGATTTATGTATTGATAGTGGCGGCGGTGGTTTCCGTATTGCTTGGGGAAATCAGTGACGCAGTGATAATCGGAGTGGTGGTGGTCATGAACGCGCTGGTGGGAATGCTTCAGGAAGGCAAAGCCAGGAAGGCACTGGAATCCTTGCAGAAACTCACCAGTCCGAAAGCCATGGTGATACGGGAAGGCAGGCATATGGAGATACCGGCGGCAGAGCTGGTAAAGGGAGATCTGGTGTGTCTGGAAGCGGGATGCCAGGTGCCGGCAGATATGCGTTTGATTGAGTCCGCAAATCTCAAGATAGAGGAATCCGCATTGACGGGAGAATCCCTTCCCATGGAGAAGGACGCAGGATTTGTAGGTCCCAGGGGCAGACAGCTTCCGTTGGGGGACAGAAGGAATATGGCATATATGTCCACCATTGTCACCTATGGCAGGGGGGAGGGAATTGTCACTGCCACCGGAATGGGGACGGAGCTTGGACAGATTGCCGCCATGATTACGGAAAGCAAAGAAGAAATGACGCCCCTGCAAAAGCGTTTGGGGGAATTGGGAAAGATTTTGAGCCTTTTGTCATTGCTGCTTTGCGCCGGTCTCTTTGTCATTGCCGTATTACAGAAGCGCAATATACCGGAAATGCTAATCACAGCCATTTCCCTGGCGGTGGCGGCTGTTCCGGAAGGATTGCCCGCAGTGGTGACAATCTGTCTGGCATTGAGCGTGACTCGCATGGTAAAGGTGAATACCATAGTGCGAAGGCTGCCTTCTGTGGAAACCCTGGGAGCGGTTAGTGTGGTCTGCTCTGACAAAACAGGAACGCTGACCCAGAACAGGATGACGGTGGAGAAATGCTGGCTGGATGGAAGGATGCTGCGGGCGGAGAACTGTTCCCCAGCCGTTTGCAGGGACTTTTTTTATGGTATGGTGCTTTGCAATGACGCTGTTTTGGAAGAAGGGAGCAGGACAGGAGATCCCACGGAACTTGCTCTGCTGGATGTGGCTGCCGGGCATGGCATTGTGAAAGAAACGCTGGAAGAGCGGATGCCAAGGATGGGGGAATTGTCTTTTGATTCCGACCGGAAAATGATGACTACCATGCACAGACAGGACAGCGTGCGGGAGGCGTCCCTTGCGTCAGGAAGAAGCGGACGGGGAGCGGCATTGGGAATGGGCGGCAGAGGGGAGCTGAGGGCGGCGGAATTTTCCATGGACTCCATGGCCACAGGCATGGGGAAGTATGGAACTTCCCGAAGAGGTTCTTACACCAATGGCGTTGGAAGTGCCGGCGGCGGAGCCGCAGGAGCGAATGGAGCTTCCCGGATGGTTTCCTATACCAAAGGAGCCCCGGATGAGGTATTGAAGCGATGTACCCGAATATTTACACAGAGTGGGATAATCAGGCTTACAGAGCAATACCGCAGACGCATAAAGGAGGCGGTGGAGGAAATGTCCGGGGAGGCATTGCGGACTTTGGCCGTGGCCATGAGGACACAGATTACGGAAGCGAAGGAGGAAGATTTGATTTTTCTGGGAATGGTAGGAATGCGGGACCCGGCCAGACCGGAAGCGGCAAGGGCAGTGGCTGATTTCAAGGAAGCCGGTGTGAAGACGGTTATGATTACCGGGGACCATGTGGACACGGCGTTCGCCATTGGGAGGCAGCTTGGAATTGCGGAATATTTCGGCCAGTGCATGACCGGGGAAGAGCTGGAGCATTTGTCCCAGGAGGAACTTGCCGAAAGAATTGACGGTATCAGGGTGTTTGCCAGAGTTTCCCCTGCCCAAAAGGTACGCATTGTGGATGGATTTAAGCAGAGAGGGGAGATTGTGGCTATGACCGGGGATGGCGTAAACGACGCCCCTTCTCTGAAAAAAGCGGATATTGGCATTGCCATGGGAATGTCGGGAACGGATGTGGCCAGGCAGGCATCAGATATGATTCTCACAGACGATAATTTTGCCACCATCCGGCGTGCCATTGAGGAGGGGAGGGGTGTATATGAAAATATCAGAAAATCTGTTATTTTCCTGCTTTCATCCAATCTGGGGGAGATTATTACCATGTTCCTGGCAGTCATCTGCGGATTGGCTTCCCCTCTGAAATCCAGTCATATTCTGTGGATTAATCTGATTACGGATTCTCTGCCCGCATTGGCTCTGGGGGTGGATAAAAATGATGGCGCAAGTCTGATGAAACAACCTCCCAGGAAAGCAAAGGAAAGCCTGTTCTCCGGCGGAAGGCTGGCCTGCACTTGTTTTTATGGAGCATTGATTGCCGTAATAAGCCTTACAGCGTTTCTGATGCTTCCCTGCGCGCTGCTGCGGTTAAACGGGCAGCCAGTCAGTCTGGGGAATCTGGCTGCGGTTTTGCGAAGTCCCTCCGTTTTGGCCAAGGCTCAGACCTATGCGTTTACGGTGCTGGGGATGTCTCAGCTGTTCCATGCGGTGGGAATGCGGGATATGCGGAGGTCCATTTTTCAAATGAACCATTTGGAGAATAAACTTATGATGGGGGCTTGTGTGTTGGGATTTTTGCTGCAATTTGCGGTGACGGAAGTGCCATTTTTGATAAATGCCTTCGGCACGGCGTCCCTGTCTGGCAGGGAATGGCTGCGGTTGGGTATTTTGGCTGCCGCGCCCCTGTTTGCCCATGAGATAATTGCCCTGTTTGCCCATGTGAAAGGGGGACAGGAACAGGAAGGGGCTTTGTGACAGGCGCTATGGAAAATCGGCATGATTTAAGACGAAGACCTACCTTGCCGACATTGACAGGCAGGCGCAGGGTATCACAAAAGCAGGAACGCCTTGAACGGCTTATAGAGGACATGAGGCATGCGCAGGGTATCCACAAAAGCAGGAACGCCCTGAACGGCTTATAGAGGACATGAAGCATGCGCAGGGTATTCACAAAAGCAGGAACGCCTTGAACGGCTTATAGAGGACATGAAGCATGCGCAGGGTATCCACAGAAAAGCACGGAACAGCTAAAGGCTGAAAACGCCTTAGAATGGGTCGGGAGGATGAATAACATACGGGCTTGCGCAATGGAGATTGTGAACAAGGAAATCAGTTACGCATAGGCAACACGGCGGCAGAGGGTAAAAACTCTGCCGCTATTCTTTTGGTCAAGTGGTTTTTTAAAAACTATGAGATAAAACCAAGATAAAGACAAATGATTTTATCCTGTTGATATGAAAACCCTGTTTATCGGGTAGGACAATATATCATCACAGGGCCAGGCGCACAGACGCAGAGCCGATGAACAAGTGAGTAATTCACAGGTTTATTGGCTCTTTTCTATTTAAAAGGTTTCAAGGCAAACGCCCACCAAATAAAAAAATGAGGTTCGGTGGGCGGTATTAGGGATATGGACTTTATGATGAGGAGAATTGGGTTGATGATGACGGGGAATAACAGGCAGCGGAAGAATTATCACTTTAAAGCGTTGAAGGTTTAGGGCAGATGTGGTACACTGTACCTGCGCTCCACAATACCGTGTCTGCTGCCGGAAAGGAGAGCTTTATGAAAAGACAGCGGGAAGAATTTACGGCATTATATTGTAGATTAAGCCAAGATGACGGGCGAGAGGGTGAATGCAACAGGTAAAAGTGACTTTCGAGAATGGAGAATTATAAAAGTGCGTATTTTATTTGAAATAGACAAAAAAGATTATGTTCCTGACGGGAGCGTTTTTTGCAGACCTTCTGCAAGGGCTGTCATCATTAAGGATGGAAAAATAGCAATGGTATATAGTAAGAAATATAATTATTACAAATTTCCGGGTGGAGGCATAGAAGCTGATGAATGTATGGAAGACGCATTGATAAGAGAAGTATTAGAGGAGACGGGGTTATGTGTTATTAGAGATTCCATTCAGGAATATGGACAGGTTCATCGCATTCAGAAAGGCACAAAAGAGGATATTTTTATACAGGATAATTATTATTTCCTGTGCAGCGTGAAAAAGGATATAGAACAACAAAACTTGGACAGGTATGAAGCGGATGAAGGCTTTACGCTTGAATTTTTGAAGCCGCAACTTGCAATAGATGTAAACAGGAAAACGATACTGGATGATTTCGCTCAGGTAATGTTGGAACGGGAGGCGCTTGTATTAGAATTACTGATACAAGAGGGATATTTTGAAGGTAGTGTCAAATGGGATATGAAAAAACAGCAACGGACCGGACAAGCCCCGGGAGGCAAGTTGCGGAACTAAATTAAGTGGAGGTAAATTACATGAATATACCTAAAATGATATTGTTTGATTATGGTCAGACACTTATTGCAGAACAGAAATTTGACGGCGTAAAGGGAACAGAGGCTGTTTTACAGTATGCTACGAGAAATAAGTATCATTTGTCGGCAGAGCAGGTGCAAGCCAAAGCAAATGAAATCAATCGGGAATTCGGGAGGTTTGACCCTGAGAAAAGATACTTATTTCAGATAGAAATACCAAATACTATGTTTACACCTTACCTTTATGAATCGCAGGGAATAGAAATTGCGTTAAGCAACTCTGAAATTGATACTGTATTCTGGAATGCCGCTGCTCCGGGAATGCCTACAAAGGGTATCAAAGATTTTTTGGGCTATTTGAAAAACAAAGGTATCCGCACAGGCGTAATCAGCAATATTTCTTATGCT
>CAJUGT010000129.1:0-7732 GCA_910586435.1 uncultured Acetatifactor sp.
TTCCTTCCATGTGTCTGAAAGACACATTGCGCCTTCGTTCCGAGACTGTTTTTAAATTTCCTCATGATATTTCCAAGCCAAACTAATTACAGTATTGATTCCTGCGGGCAATGAGCCAAGCGGATGTGCCAGCATTCATTTGGCGAATGCCGCAAGGGTCACATACCCCGCTGCTTGCAGCGCTACAAGCTTGATGCCCCGTTGCTTGCAGCGGGGTTGTTGACTCATGTCAATTTACTCAAAAGCCACACAGGACATGGACTGATTGACAAATTGGTTATTGTAATGTTCTCCATAACCGATGAGACCGGCATGATTGCCAAGGGCGGACATGTCCTTCAGGTAGTCCTGCATGTAGCCCCTTTCGCTGAACAGCTTGTAGCGAAACAGGCAGTTTATGGAAAATACTGCCGAGGGTCTGGGAAAGTCGGAAAGAATTTTGCGGATGGTATCCCGGACAGTGGCCTTATAGTCTGCCAATTCCAACAGCAGAAGAACATCGGAATCGTTGACCTGGCGAAAACAAACCAGAGAATTGCCTTGGACTTCTTTTATGGAAATAATGCAAGTGTCGTTTCCGTTCAGTTTGCCAAAGGGATTTTGGAAAGTTTGTGTCAGAATTTGTTGCTCGGTTACTTTCAAAATGTTCTGATAGACCTGCTTTGCAGGCTGTCCGTTCAGGGCGCCGAGTATGTATTTGGACTTGTCTGTCTGGGACGCAATGAAACGATAATTGCCCATGGGCTGATAGATATTTTCCTTATACGCCCGGACTCTTCCATGTTGGTTGCGCACCAGGGCATATGCCACAGAATCTTCATATATCTGGCCATTGGCGGATACTCTGCCTCCGTCGCCGGTACCACCCACAAGGGAGATATTTTTGCGGCGTAACGCAGCATACATTGTAGTCAGCACGCAGGCATCATTGCCGGAACAGAAATCAATACAGATTGTATTTTGCTGTGCCGCCCCCACCTGGTCCAAATCCTGCTCTAAACGTTGTATGTATTTCACGGGAACTGTGGATACTTGCTCAAGGACATTGGCTGTTGCGATGACGCCATCATAAAACGCAATCAATACGACGCCCTGTTCCGCAACCTGGGTATGATAACCCATTCCGATACAGCCAATGCTGGGGACACCGGGATAAAGAGACTCTAATTCCCGGACGTGGGATTGGAATTGTTCACTGTTGGAAAGTAACATGATCATTTGAGGCTGGTGAAGACCCTGTGCTGCTTCTTTTAAATTGCCCTGTCTGCTCATGCCAAAGAATTGTTTCATTGTGCTGCCCCTTTCTCTACGGATTCAGCAATGAAATGTTCAGTCCGAAGCCGCTCTATTCTTTTCATTTTTTGCAATAAGTATCGCCAATATTGTACCAAATCTTGCAAGGAAGGTCAACTATTTATTGGAGGATTTCAGGACTTGCTGTTCATTTCGCTGGCAGTAACGCATTTTGTTCTATTTGCATGAGACAGATCAGCAGGGCAAGGGTATTCCTGGATTATGTGTAGTATTGGGCCTGGGCATTCCAAAGTTCGTAGTATTTTCCCTTTTCGTCTCTTAACAGTTCTTCATGACTGCCTCTTTGGACAAGGCTGCCCTCATGGAAGACGGCGATATCATTGCAAAATCTGCAAGAAGAGAGCCGATGGGAAATGTAAATGGCAGTCTTGTTTCCAACCATGGCGTCAAAGCCTGAATAAATTTCGTATTCTGAAAGAGGGTCCAGGCTTGCGGTGGGTTCGTCCAGGAGGACAAAGGGAGCATCCTTGTACAATGCTCTGGCAATGGCTATCTTCTGTGCTTCACCGCCGGAGATTTCCACACCATCGTCCATAATATCCTGATAGAGAAATGTATTAAGGCCTTTTGGCAGCTGTTGCAGCCGTTTGGTGAGGCCGGCCTGACGCAGAGTTTCCGCAGCAAGGGTTGTATCCACTTCTGTGGAGGAAGCCACGTTCTGGCCCAGGGGCAGGGACAATAATTTGAAATCCTGAAATACCACAGAGAATAACTTAATGTATTCGTCTTGGGCAAACTTGCGTATATCCACGCCATTTAACAGAATCTCACCTTCCTGCGGGTCATACAGGCGGCAGAGGAGTTTTATCATGGTGGTTTTGCCGGAGCCGTTCATGCCCACAATGGCCATACGTTCGCCTATGCGGAGTTTTAAGGACAAATTTTTCAGCGCATAGCCCTGGGTGCCTGGATATTGAAAGGACACATTGCGGAATTCAATTTCGTATTTGTGGTCCATACGCTTTTCTACGGGAAGCTTGCCTTTATACATTTCATCGCAGATATTCAGCATTTCCAGAGTGCTGGCTTGTTTGCGTGCTGTAAGGGAGAGACTGCGGTAGTTGGAGTCAATGGATTGGAGACTTTCCATAATATTGCTGATGGAACCGGCAAATTTGATAGTGCTTCCAATGGGGAATGCCCCTATCAGCGCATAACCGGCGGAGATCAGGTAGCCTGCCAGAATGATGAAGCTGCCAGTAACCCCTTCCAGAAGCCCCTGTCTTCCGCTTAATTTTCCTCTCGCAGCTGCCCAGGGCATTACTTTCTCCTGTTCTCTGCGGTTTTCTGAGGTATATTTATTCATCAGGTCAAGCCCGTCATAAAGATGAATATCCTTAATAAATTCATATTCGCCTCCAAGGCAGCGGGAAAGCCAGACCCAAATTAGGCTGGTATATTCTTTTTGCATTTCTAGGGGATATTGTTCCAGGTAATCATTTAACAAAAGTTGGGTAAAGGCAGCTTCAGCTTTGGCGGCGTTCCTGGTCAGGAGATAAAGAAGCAAAATTAACAGGACCAATCCCAAATACATCAGCCAACTTTGTGAGGCAATTATGATTTTCAGCAGGGGGAGGGCTATGATAAGGGAACAGAAAAAATTGCAAATCCCCTTTACAATTGCGTCAAAATCCCAAAACAGGTTATTCAGCCCGGAACCCCAGTTATTGTCCTTTTCAATTCGCTCCTGTAATTTTTTTACATAAGGACTGTCCACAAGGGAATAGTCCATTTGCTGGAACTTGGCGGCAAGATTTCCATCATAAATCCGTTTGACATTGGTTCTCCTGGGATTGATGAATTCTTCCTGAAGGACGGAGGCAGCCATATTGAGCAGAAAGGTCAGCGCCAAAAGAAGAATAACCGGCCTGGCAATTTCTTTTATGGGGCTGCCCTGATAGAGCATCTCCAGAATATCGGCGGTAAGCACCAGGGAAACGGCTGAATTTATGGTATTGAGTAGAATTCTCAGCGCTGGCAGGAAATAGGAATACTTATCTATTTTATAGATATAAGATATTAAATTTTTTATGTTGGATAAATTCTCTCGGAAGGAGATTTTCGTTGTCAAATCATCATGCATGGGGGTTTCCTCTAATTAAGTTCCGTCTCTACGCTCCAGCGCCCTAACCAGGGGAGGAATGTTCTGCCGCAGAAAGCGTCAGAAATTCCTCCCGGCGCTTGCGCTTCGAGACTGTGTTAGTTGCCGTCTCTACGCTTCGAGACTGTTTAAGTTGCAGGGTGTCTCTGTATAGTAGTGGGATTGAATTTTGTACATATGGGCATAGCTTCCGCCCAGAGCAATCAGTTCTTCATGGGTGCCCTCTTCTATGATTTTACCGTTTTCGAGATAGAGGATTCTGTCGGAGAACTTTGTACTTGCAAGGCGATGGGATATGAAGAGGGATGTTCTTCCTTTGCTGATATTGACGTACTCTTCATAAATTTCGCTTTCCGCTATGGGGTCCAGGGCGGAGGTGGGTTCATCCAGGATTAAGATGTTTCCGTTCTTGTATAATGCCCTGGCCAGCAGAAATCTTTGGGTCTGGCCACCGGAAAGAGTCAGGCCATCGTCAAAGGCTGCCTTGGTCATGAAAGTATCCAGTCCCACACCTTTTTCCCGAAGTGTCTTTTCCAGTCCGGCTTCCCGCAAAGCGGTCCAGGCTCTTTCCTCATCTGTTTCCGAAAGTCTCTTAAAGGAAAGATTGCAGCCCACAGGATAGGGAAGGATGGTGCTTTCCTGAAAGACAATGGAAAAGAGGTCGTAGAGTGTTCGTTTGGGTAATGTGGAGGTGTCAACGCCATTGATAAATATCTTGCCCTCGTTCGGTTCGTAAAGTCCGCAAAGGAGCTTGACCAGGGTTGTTTTGCCGGCGCCGTTGACTCCAAGAAGGGCGACCTTTTCCCCGGGGTGAATGAACAGGTTAAAGTGTTCATATACTTTCTGATTTCCATAAGAAAAGCTTACATCCCTGAACTCAATTTCCGCAGGCTGTCTGAATACTTCCTGGGGAACCATCCCTGAGTTATTGATTTCAGGCAGTTCCATATGGGCACGGTAGTAAGAGGCCTCTATGTTTTGAGCCTTCAGGGAGGAATACAGGTTCACAATTCCTGTCACAAAACTGGAAAAACCTGTAATGGCGCCAAAGTATACCAGAAAACTTGACGCGGAAAGCTCTCCTTGTAAAACAGCAGAAATCAGGTATCCATATGCAAACCCATTTCTGAGAAAGGACAATATTTGCTGAAGAAAATCTGTAAGAATACGTTTGCGGTTATTTTTCTTTTCCAGTTTCACACGTTTTTGAAACATCATATGCCGGAACTGCATAAGCCAGTTATTCATGGAAAAGATACGAATGTCTTTGGACATATGTGGGTCCTGGAAAGTTTTGTTTAAATAGTTGATTTCACGATTTGACTGTGCGAATTCCTCTTTCAGCGCAAGCTCCCATTTGTTCCGAAGCTTCAGGATTGCGTAATTTAGCAGGGATAAAACTATCATCAAGGCCACCAGCCAGGGGTTCAGTATACTCAATACAGTGGAATAGAGAATAAAACAAATGATGTTGATCAGCAATCGCCGTGGAAGTCCTAACATTTGGTAACTGATAGCAGCGTCACCGGCCGTCATGCTTTGATAAGCTCGTTTTGATATTTTTTTCTCTTCGCCGTATTCCACATATTTATAGAGACATTTCATTCCTTTCAAAATGGCATCGCCGAGCATGACAGTTCGGAGAGTATTCTCCCAAAAGTAAGTTTTCCATGTAAATTGTAAGAGAAGGGAGCGGGAAAGGATCATTGGCAATCCTGCGGCGGCAATGATTCCGAGTCCTTTCCATAGATTTCCCTGAACAACCATTTCAAGTATGATTCCAGGCATTATGAGCATGAAAAAAGGCAGCATGCTGTCGCAGACAATAAGCGTCAGATGGTAAAAGGCAAGGCGTGGATATTCTCTGTAAGCATATTTGTGAAAATACAGGATGTTGGAGAGAATGGAGTAGTGTGGTTTATGTTCTTCTTTCATTAAGGGATTCCTTTCCGGACAGGGGTATCATTGTAAGAGCAGTTTTTATCTGTCCTGTGTTGGCAGAGGGTACTCGCTGAATATGATAATACTTCAAAATCAGAAAAAAGGACCCGTTTTGACATGAACGGTTCCTTTTTTTACATCAGTGGTTTTCTGAAAGGCAGGGCGAGGGGAGTATCAGAGGGGGAGTAAGATTTCCGTGGCAAATACGGTGCCTTCGTCCTGGCGATTGCAGTAGCCTTTGTATTTTCGGATGACTTTATCGATTCGCTGCAGCCCATAGCCATGATCTCTTTTGGTTTTGGTAGAAAGGTAGCTTCCAAATCGTTTGCGATAACTGCCATCCGCCGAGTTCATGACATAGAGGTAGAGATTTTCTTTTGCCTTGGTGATGTAGACTCTCACAAAGCGTTCCTGAGGAGGCAGCTTCATGCAGGCTTCCATGGCGTTGTCCAGCAGATTGCCTATCATTACGCTTAAGTCCACATCTGAAACAGGAATGGAGGCGGGCACGGAAGCCGTGGCGTCCACCCGAATTTCCTTTGTTTTGAGTATGGAGAGCTTGCTGTTTAAAGTGGCATCCAGCATGGCATTTCCGGTTTTCAGGGAGAGATCTATCTGATTGTAATCCTCTGCCAGTTCGTATATATAGTGCGCAAGAAGCGGAAATTGTTCCATTTCCAGGTATGCCTGCATGGTCTGAAGGTGGTTTTTGAAATCATGTCTCCATCCTCTGGTTTGATGGTACATATTTTCTACTTCTTCACAATGTCTGTGTGTCAAATCGTTTTGGAATCTGGCCAATTGGCGTTCAACCGAATAACGGATATATAGATGGATTCCCCAGAAGGCGGCGGATAGGGCAAGTCCGGTCAAAAAGGCAATCAACAGAATGTTCATAAGTGGTTATCTCCTATCATTATTTTAATAAATTGCTCATACACCTTTTTGTAGAGTCTCCGGCTCACAGGTACGGAGTCGCCGTTGTCCATGATTAAATCCTGTCTGCCCACTTTTGAAATCTTGCGAATATTCACCAGATAGGAACGGTGACAGAACATAAAGTCCGCTGTCTGTTCTAGTTTTGCAGCCATTTCACGAATGCCCACTTTAACTCTAAGAGGTTCATTCTCATAAGAAAGGTGACAGTAACGATCCATGGCTTCTATATAGCAAAGCTTTTCCGTATTGATTTTGATGAGTCCGTCTTCCGTCGGAAGAAGGAGTGTTTGAGTGTCGGAGGATTTTTTTCGCATACATTTTTCAAGGCATTCCCATACTTTGTTTTTATCAAGAGGCTTTAAAAGGTAGTGCATTGCTTCTACTTCGTAACCTTCCTGCATATAGTCCGCGATTCCTGTGGTAAAGATAATAGTAATGGCAGTGCCTTTTTCCCTGAGTTTCCTGGCCAGGCTGATTCCATTGCCTTTGTCCATCATAATATCCAAGAATAAAACATCACAACGCTGTTCCTGGCACCATAGAAAATAAAAGGCTTCGCCATTGTCAAAAGTTTCCAGGCTGATGTTTAGATGTTTATGATTTTTCCACTCTTCTATATATTTTGTAAGGATGTCCCTGTGGGCTGGCTCATCATCCACTATCGCAATATTTAACATATTGTAAACACCCATTTCCTTTCTTACACGTTCTATTGTAAAATTATATACCAATTACTTATTCAAAGTCAATTGGTCTGCGGTCATGGGGAAAATCGTTTCAGGCTGTGGGTAAATTTGTTCTGTGCCAATTGTCGCAGTGTTTTGTGGGGAATAAATCATTGTTTTACAAGTTGGCAGCATGGAAAAATTTTCAATTACATGGGCTGCGGACTGCCAAGTTTCAGGCAGTGAGGACGCTGCGCTGTGACATTTGGCAACATATGCCAAAGGGGATGAGGATTCTTTGGCGCTATTGTCGATTGCTTTTGTAAAGGCGATTCTATATAATAAAGAAAAGATGTAATATTTGTGTATCAGATGGGAAAAAGCTGTTGGTGGGAAAGTAAGGAGGAAAAAATGAGAAGAGTGAAAGGCTGTCTTATGTCTGTGGCGCTGGCGGGAGTGTTAATTTTGACTCCGGTAGCAAGTATGACAGTGTCTGCCCATGGGCATCGTGGAGGCGGACACCATGGAGGAGGGGGTGGCTGTGCCTCCAATGTGACATATTATTATTGCGGAGGGTATGGGGCCCACTGTCATGATAACGGGGTATGTCCATATGAAGAAGAATATTACTACTGCGGAGGTCATGACGCCCATTATCATCATGACGGAACATGTCCGTATGCGGGAGAAAATGTAGGAGCCGCAGAAGAGTATTATTACTGCGGAGGTCATGACGCCCATTATCATCATGACGGAACATGTCCGTATGCGG
>CAJUGT010000129.1:7832-10997 GCA_910586435.1 uncultured Acetatifactor sp.
CGTATGCGGGAGAAAATGTAGGATCGGCAGGAGAGTATTATTACTGCGGAGGCCATGACGCCCATTATCATCATGACGGAACATGTCCGTATGCGGGAGAAAATGTAGGATCGGCAGGAGAGTATTATTACTGCGGAGGCCACGAAGCCCATTATCATCATGACGGGGTATGTCCGTATGCGGGAGAAAATGTAGGATCGGCAGGAGGGTATTACTACTGCGGAGGCCATGAAGCCCATTATCATAACAATGGGGTATGTCCATATGCGGGAGCGGTTGTGGTGCCTACGGATGAGGAAGTGGCAGGAACCGGTGCCAGGACTACCATGTTGCAGACCACAACGTCAGCGGATTCTGAGGAAAGTTTCAACAGAAGCGAAATGGTAAGATGCCATAATGGATATGGATGCAGAATTAACTATATGTGGTAAATAATTCATTAAATAGGGATGGCCGGAAGTTGGGCCATCCTTTTTTCATGCAGAGGCCCGTGCAGAGGAAGGAAACCCTTTCCTGCCTGATTGCGCAGGGGTGTCCAAAGAAAAAAGCCAGAAGAAGCTCATGGATGCCCGGCGCGCGAATAGGGGAAGAGCCTCTTTCCTACTTGATTGCGTACGGACAACCAGAAAAAGAATCGGGGAGGAAATATGCTCCTAAGGCAGTCCGGGGCGATGGGAAATTGCGTACAAGAACGCAGAGAAAGGCTGGCAGCATAGCTGGCAGGCACCCAGGGTACCAGCACAGAAGGATTTCTTCTGGTTTATTTTGACCCGGAGTGTAAATTTTGCTTGAAAAAAGTGGAATAAGGTACTATGATGGTAAGGATTTTATAAAACATAGGATAAAGTGATTTATGGGAGGGTGGAAAGGTACATGGAAAAATTGAAGCCGAAATTGTTTTCTGTTATGAAAACATATACAAAGGAACAGTTTATTAAGGATGTGATAGCGGGTATCATTGTTGCGATTATTGCGCTTCCTTTATCCATAGCGTTAGCGCTTGCGTCAGGGGTTGGGCCAGAACAGGGTATCTACACAGCGATTGTGGCAGGATTTCTGATTTCGTTTTTTGGAGGCAGCCGAGTACAGATTGCCGGACCCACAGCGGCGTTCGCAACCATTGTTGCCGGGATTGTGGCGGAGAAGGGCATGGAAGGGCTTATATTGGCCACGGTAATTGCCGGTATGATTCTTGTGTTGATGGGAGTCCTGCGCCTGGGCAATCTGATTAAATATATTCCGTATACCATTACTACCGGTTTTACGGCAGGAATCGCTGTAACCATTGCAATTGGGCAGGTGAAGGACTTTCTTGGACTGACTTATCCGGCAGGAACGGCTACAATTGAAACCATGGAAAAATTGGAGGCAGTTATCAAAAATATTGCTACCGTTAATTGGCAGGCAGTAGCGGTGGGAGTGGTGTGTCTTGCGATTTTGATTCTGTGGCCATATGTCAATAAAACCATACCTGGCTCGCTGCTTGCGGTAATTGCAGGTATCTGTATGGTACAATTCTTACAGATGAATGTAAATACCATAGGGGACTTGTACGAGATAAGCAATAAGCTGCCGGTGTTGCAGGCGCCTGTTTTTACCCTTGGAAGTATCAGAGAGATTTTCCCGGATGCGTTTACCATAGCGATTCTTGCGGCCATAGAGTCGCTGCTTTCGTGTGTGGTGGCAGACAGTATGATTAATTCAAAGCATCGTTCCAATATGGAGCTGATTGCGCAGGGGATTGGTAATATCGGTTCGGCATTGTTTGGAGGAATTCCGGCCACTGGCGCAATTGCCAGAACAGCCGCAAATATTAAAAACGGTGGGCGTACCCCAGTGGCAGGCATGGTTCATGCTCTTACTTTGGTTCTGATTTTGGTGGTGCTGATGCCATATGCGGCTTTGATTCCCATGCCTTGTATTGCCGCAATCCTTTTTATGGTGGCTTACAATATGTGCGGATGGAAATCTTTTGTCAATCTGTGTAAATCATCGCCTAAAAGTGATGTACTTGTACTGATTCTGACTTTTGCGCTTACAGTGGTCTTCGATCTTGTTGTGGCCATTGAAGTTGGCATTTTGCTTACGGCGATTCTGTTTATGAAGCGAATGAGTGATGTGACAGAGGTAGAGGGGTGGAAATATGTGGAGGAAGAAGATGATCCGGACAGTATATCCCTGAGAATGGTACCAAAACATACTCTGGTTTACGAAATTTCAGGCCCGATGTTTTTTGCGGCGGCGGATAAGATTTTGAAAATATCTGTCAGGGAGGATACCAGATGCCTTGTATTGCGCATGAGGAGTGTGAATGCCATTGACGCAACCGCAATGCATTCTCTGGACCAGCTTTATGATATGTGTAACAGGAAGAAAATTCAGATAATATTGTCCCATGTGAATGAACAGCCGAAGAAAGTTATGGAAAAGGCGGGATTCAGTGAGAAGGTTGGAGAGGACAATTTCTGTGAGCACATTGACATGGCATTGGAGCGGGCAAATTATCTGGTGGAAACAAAGGAAAACAAATAGGACAGCAGAAGCCGCATATAGCGGCGAGAGGGAAGCAGAAGCCAATGGATTGTCAATGGTATAAAAAGAAAGCTTTGCGAGAGGAAAAAGACGGCAATCAATAGAATGGATTCGTACATAGCAGAAAACGTAAAAACGCAAAGATGTAATAAAGCAATAAATCAATAAAGTAACAAAACAATAAAGTGATAAAACAGTAAAACAATAAAGTAACAAAACAATAAAGTGATAAAATAATAAAGTAGTAAAACAATAAAGTAATAAAACAGTAAAACAATAAAATAATTAAGTGATAAAACAATAGGCAGCAGCATTGTGAATAGAAAAGTGCTGTTGCCTTTGCTTTTGGATATTCTGATTTGATACGGCCTGCGCCTGTGATGTAGTTGAAAATGGAGTATTTATGGGACAAAATAGGAGCGTGACACAGGACAAGAAAAGGGCCGTCAAAAACACAAAATTAAAAACACTACCTCAAAAAGGGAACAAACCATTTCTGATTCATTCCCTAAATGTTCAAAAGCTCTTAAAAACAAGCGTTTTCTTAGCTAAAGTATCTCTTGAGAAGTCCCTCGAAAGCCTTGCCGTGTCTTGCCTCATCTCTTGCCATCTCATGAACGGTATCATGGATTG
>CAJUGT010000130.1 GCA_910586435.1 uncultured Acetatifactor sp.
GTTCATCGGAGGCGTTGCCCGAGCCGAACGTAACCCCCCATGCCCCGGACGCCGTTCCTTTCGCCGTTCCTTTCGCTGTCTCTTTCGCTATCCCTTTCGCAATCCCTCTTGCCGCCCAAAGGCACGCCACTTGCCACCATTGGCTCTGAACAGTAACCAGTTTATAAAAAGTTCAGGGGAATCTGGAATATTGGTGTTGAATCCGTGGGATAAATCTGTTACAATAGACTGTAAGTTTGCGGTTATGGTTTTATGATGCAACCGTTCTTTAGAAACAGGCCATAGAAAGGTATGGAAATCCGTGAAAGTAATTGATAAAATATTTGGGACACACAGTGATCGGGAGTTGAAACGCATTGCGCCGCTGGTAGATAAGATTGAGTCGCTGCGGCCGGCCATGATGGAACTTTCCGACGAAGGGCTTAGGGCTAAGACGGCAGAGTATAAAAAGAGAGTTTCCGAGGGGGAAAGCCTGGATGCTCTATTGCCCGAGGCATATGCTACTGCCAGGGAGGCGGCAAGAAGGGTGCTGAATTCGGAGCATTATCGTGTGCAGCTGGTGGGGGGGATTGTGCTCCATCAGGGACGTATTGCCGAGATGCGCACCGGGGAAGGAAAAACACAGACGGCCATTCTGCCGGCTTATTTGAATGCGTTGGAAGGCAAGGGAGTCCATGTGGTGACGGTCAATGACTATCTGGCGAAGCGTGACGCGGAGTGGATGGGACAAGTGCATGAATTTCTGGGACTTTCCGTGGGTGTTGTGCTCAACAGCATGAGTTCTGAGGAGCGTCAGAGGGCGTATCAGTGTGACATTACTTATGTGACCAATAATGAACTGGGATTTGATTATCTGCGGGATAACAGGATGGTCTACAAGGAGCAGCTGGTGCTGCGGGATCTGCATTTCTGTATTATTGACGAGGTGGACTCGGTACTTATTGATGAGGCCAGAACCCCGCTGATTATATCGGGACAGAGCGGTAAATCCACCGCCCTGTATGAAATGTGTGACCTTTTGGCGAGGCGTATGCAGCGTGGTGAGGACATGCAGGAACTGACCAAAATGGATGCCATTATGGGTGTGGTTCAGGAGGAGACGGGAGATTTTATTGTCAATGAAAAGGACAAGGTTGTCAACCTGACTGCGGCAGGTATGAAAAAGGTGGAGGATTTCTTCCATATTCAGAACTATGCCGATCCCGAGAATCTGGAAATCCAGCACAATATTATTCTCGCTTTGCGGGCGCATAATCTTATGTTCCGGGATCAGGACTATGTGGTAAAAGACGATGAGGTTCTGATTGTGGATGAGTTTACAGGGCGTATTATGCCCGGCAGGCGTTACTCGGATGGTCTTCATCAGGCCATTGAAGCGAAGGAAAAGGTAAAAGTGAAGCGGGAGAGCAAAACTCTGGCCACCATTACCTTCCAGAATTTCTTTAACTTATTTGAGAAAAAGTGTGGAATGACCGGTACGGCGCTTACGGAGGAGAAGGAATTTCGTGAGATATATGGTATGGATGTGGTGGAGATTCCAACCAATGTGCCGGTACTTCGTATAGACCAGCAGGACGCTGTCTATAAGACCAAGGCAGAGAAGCTTAATGCCATTGTGGCATCAGTGGAAGAAGCCCATGCCAAGGGGCAGCCCGTACTGGTTGGCACCATTACCATTGAGGCCAGTGAGGAGCTGAGCAGGATGCTGTCCAAGCGAGGTTTGCAGCACAAGGTATTGAATGCCAAATTCCATGAACTTGAGGCTGAAATAGTTGCGGATGCGGGACTTCACGGCGCAATTACCATAGCTACCAATATGGCGGGGCGTGGTACGGATATTAAGCTGGATGAGGAAGCGAGAGCGGCGGGCGGATTGAAAATCATAGGTACGGAGCGTCACGAATCCAGACGTATTGACAATCAGCTGAGAGGACGTTCCGGACGTCAGGGCGATCCCGGGGAATCTAAATTTTACATTTCCTTGCAGGATGACCTTATGAGGCTCTTTGGTTCCGAACGACTGATTGGCATGTTCAATGCCATGGGTGTGCCGGAGGGGCAGGAAATTGAGCATAAGGCATTGACCAATGCCATTGAGTCAGCCCAGAAGAAGATAGAGAACAATAATTTTGGTATTCGTAAGAACCTGCTGGAATATGACAGGGTGATGAGTGAGCAGAGGGAAATCATCTATGAAGAACGCCGCAGAGTATTAAATGGCGAAAGTATGCGGGATTTCATTTATAAGATGATTACCGACATTGTAGAAAACTGCGTGGATATAAGCATTAACGACGATGCGGAAGTGGAAGAGTGGAATTTTAACGAATTGAATACGCTTCTGCTGCCAACCATTCCCCTTGAGCCATTATCCAAGGAGCGTGTGCAGGAACCTAAGAAGAACAGCCTGAAGCAGCAGCTGAAAGAAGAAGCCGTTAAGCTGTATGAGAGCAAGGAAGCGGAATTTCCCAATGCGGAATCCATCCGTGAGCTGGAGAGGGTCATTCTTCTGAAAGTGATTGACAGAAAGTGGATGGATCATATTGATGACATGGAACAGCTCCGGCAGGGAATCGGTTTGCAGGCATATGGCCAGAGAGATCCGCTGGTGGAATATAAGATGAGCGGCTATGATATGTTCGATGAGATGACACAGAACATCAAAGAAGAAACCGTCCGTCTTCTGCTCCATATCAAAGTAGAACAGAAAGTGGAACGAGAGCAGGTGGCAAAGGAAACAGGAACCAATAAAGATGATTCCCTGGCAAAGACGCCTGCAAAGCGCAGCAATGTGAAAGTATATCCCAATGCGCCCTGTCCTTGCGGCAGCGGCAAAAAATACAAGCAATGCTGCGGACGCAAAGCGTAAGAGGCAAAAGTACAGGTAATGCCATGGACGCAAAGCGTAAACAGTAAAAATACAGGTAATGCCACAGACGCAAAGCGTAAGTGGCAAAAGTACAGGTAATGCTATGGACGCAAAGCGCAGACAGCAAAAATACAGGTAATGCCACGGACGCAAAGCGTAAATGGCAAAAGTACAGGTAATGCCATGGACGCAAAGCGCAGACAGCAAAAAACAGGTAATGCAGAGGGCAAGGGGTAAAAATACATCGGTGCTGCGGACACAAAGCTGCAAAGAGATACCAATCCGCGTCCTGGAGGCCATTTATGCAGGGGCCGGCGGAGATTGTGAGTCGTGTGGAAGTATGAAATAAAGTATATGATAATAACAGAAAGAAGGTGACGTTAAGTGGTAGAATTAGATCAGATGAAAACAGAAATTTTGTCATACGAAACTCCATTAGCGGAAGTGAGGGATTCACTTTGACCTGGCAAACAAGTCAAAGAGGATAGAAGAACTGGAAATGGAAATGGAGGCCCCCGGCTTCTGGGACGATCCAGACCGTTCCAACCAGAAGATGAAGGAACTGAAGAATCTGAAGGCTGTTGTGGAAGGCTGTAACAAACTGTCCGGTCAGTATGAGGATATTCTCACCTTGATTGAGATGGGATATGAGGAGAATGACGCTTCGCTGATTCCCGACATCAGGGCGGAACTGGATGAATTTGTCGGTGAGTTTGAGGCGCTGCGCATTGACACTCTTCTTTCGGGAGAATATGATAAAAACAACGCAATTTTGAAATTAAATGCCGGGGCGGGGGGAACGGAAAGCTGCGACTGGTGCGGAATGCTTTACAGGATGTATACCAGGTGGGCGGAGCGCAGAGGATTTGATGTGGAAGTGCTGGACTATCTGGATGGGGATGAGGCGGGCATCAAGTCGGTGACTTTTCAGGTAAACGGTACCAATGCCTACGGCTATCTCAAATCGGAAAAGGGTGTGCATAGATTGGTGCGCATCTCTCCTTTTAACGCACAGGGAAAGCGTCAGACTTCCTTTGTGTCATTGGATGTAATGCCTGACATAGATGAGGATTTGGATGTGGAAATTGATGAGAAGGATCTGCGTATTGATACCTACCGAAGCAGCGGCGCAGGAGGGCAGCATATCAATAAGACGTCTTCGGCTATCAGAATCACCCACATACCTACGGGCACGGTGGTTCAGTGCCAGAATGAACGCAGCCAGTTTCAAAACAAGGACAAAGCCATGCAAATGCTGAAGGCAAAATTGTATTTGCTGAAACAGGAGGCCAATGTGGAGAAACTATCCGATATTCGTGGTGAGGTGAAAGAAATCGGCTGGGGAAATCAGATTCGCTCCTATGTATTGCAGCCATATACCATGGTGAAAGACCACAGAACCGAGGTGGAGACAGGAAATGTGGACGCCGTGTTGGACGGAGGGCTGGATGTCCTCATCAACGGTTATTTGAAATGGATGAGTACGAAGAAGAGTTCGGAGGATTAAGAAATCCCTACCAGGGCGTTTTGCGATATTCTGAGGATGTGTGGCCCTTTTAGAAAAGAGATGCAGGAAGGGCATATAATTGTTGAACAAACCACATAGAGAAATGGTTGATATGATAAAGGGATGCGTTTTCTGTTTAGGAACGCATCCCTTTCCTTTTACAAACAGGCATGCAGAAAAAGTATGCCGCCAATGCAGCGCAGGGGCGGCGCAATTCCAATATTGTTTTACCCTTGTCCAGGACGCTGTCTGGGATTTTGCAGCAGAAAACCTCTGGACTTATGAATTAGAGGTTTCCTTTGGATTCATTAAGTCCAGGAAAAAATAGGTATAGGTCATCTGCATGTAGGGATTGACCCATAGAAAACCAATGCCAAAACTGAGAATGCACAATAACAGCAGGGGTAAAAAGCTTAATTCCAGGCAAAACAGTCTTAAGCGCTGGCCTTTCATAATGCGCCAGCACTGAGACAGAACCTGCCGTGCGGAATATTGCGGAAAGTCCAACATCAGATAAAAGGACATTTCAATTCCCAGGAAGACCGGGATATAAACGCATAAGCCCGCCCCAAAGGCAATAGCGCCATAGATCAGCCACAAAGGTTCCCTGGTGGTGAGATAATTCTGGGCAAGGTACTGACCAGGCCACAGACAAACCGCCTGGCATAGAACCATGACGCTGGCAATGATTAAAATCTTGGAGGAATCCGTCCGGTACCCATAGAAGAGATCTCTGATCATAAACTGTTGTCCGCAGGCAATATTTAAAAAATATAAGGTGATTCCTGCGTTCATGACGCTTAAGACAATGTTGGCGGCCAGCAAAATAAGATCAAACAGGAAGGATATGACTGTGGAGGCGCTTTCGGAACCCGTGCTGAAATATATGGTATTGATTGTAGTGCTGGCCACAGTGCTGATGAACAAATGAACAGCCCCCGCAATTATGGTATTCAGAAAGAAGATAAGTATTGCGTTGGTGTATTTTCCGTCGAGCCTGTCCTTGGCAATGTTTTTCAATTCATAGGTTTTCTTGTACTGTTTCATGCAAGACAAATGCCTCCTCAGCCTGCCGCTAATGATAAGGGCTAATTTTCTATATGTCTCAGGGAAGGTCCAAAAACTGCGCTCCCTGAGACATGTGACACAATGATTTCTTTATACCGCAATATCCAGGTTCATTCCTTCGTATTTTGCCCGGTCGGCGGATTTCAAACTTTTCTGATAAGGATTATCTTCATTGTAGTATTTTATCTGGGTATGGGTGGTGCCGCCGGCCACATAGGTGCGTCCGCATTCCGGGCAGACCGCCGTGTGAATGGACACAGAGGCCGAGATAACCTTGCCGTTATTCATAGCGGCCTTTTTGTATGCGTTGGAAACATGTTCCTGTTCATGGGCTCGTACTGCGGAACCGGCACTTTCAGGGGAAACATGCTGCGGACTCTTAAAGGAAACCATCTCATCGGAGCCGTCCTGGTATTTACGCTTTTTGCAGGTCTGGCATTCCTCTGAAGGGTCTTTGCCTATGCCTGAATTTTTCTCTTCTTCCCCCTTTTTCATTCCGGGAAGCTGTCTGCCGTCCACTTCTCTGCCGCCGGGAAGAGAAGCGGCGGAGGGATTTGCCCCCTCAAAGCCCATTCCGGCAGTTCCATAGGGGCTGGTGTAAAAATTGTTGATTGGTGTAATCATCATATTGGACCTCCTGTTCATAACAATGTATCAGTTCCCATTTGCGGGAACTTGCCCCTCAAGTGGGATTTTGTTCTGCGGTGCGCCTTGCTCTGTGGGAAATTGTTCTGTGTCCGCACTGCGGCGCTGCTATTTCATTTCTCCTTCGGATGTGTCAAAGGAATATCCATAGAATTCTTCCATAAAATCTTTAAAATCCATGCCATACATTTGCTGCGTGACAGCGTCAAGCTGGCCTCGGAAAGCATCGTTTTGCAGCATTGTGGGCAGCATGAGAAAGGAATTAACCGTCAGGAGCAGGGCCGAGAAAATGCCCACACAGGAGGAGATGATTCCTATCAGGCAGGCTGAATTCATTTTCTTTCCCTTTCGGTAGGTAAGCGCGGCAAAGAGGATTCCCAACGCGCCCAGGGGCAGTGACAGGATGCCGGTGCAGCAGGCCGTTATGGAGAGCATTCCGCATATTCCGGACGCAATCATGAAGCCCTGTCCGTATGGCCTGTGGGTGGGTTGATTGTAGTAACTGCTGTTGGATGCGTTACTGTTCCACCGGTCCCATTGACCGTTGTTATTCTGATTCTGGTGGTTGTAATCCATATCGAAACCTCCATACCCCGATGAAGAACTGGTTTTCACGTATGATACCTATACTTTACCATTTTCCATAGCATCTGTCAAAAATATTTTAAGAAAAATACAGTGGGCGTTGCGGTTTAGTTCTGACAGTGCCAGGGGCCGGGGCGGAAGGGCCGGCGGATGCCATCCCCTGGAGGGCAAAATTGTGCCAAAAAAAGAGACATTTTCATTGCAGTTTCCTTATTTTTTCAGTATAATCAGGAAAGGATAGTATGCCATATTTTGGCAGTCAGTTTATAGAAGAACGGCGTCGGCATAAGGAAGTTCCGAAGGAACCGGATTTTAGTGAAGGCGGCGGGAGGGAAAGGAAAGGTATCGTTTGTATGGATATTTATCAGAAAATTACGGAAGAATTGAATGTGGAAAAATGGCAGGTGGAAGCTGCGGTGAAGCTTATAGACGAAGGCAGCACCATTCCCTTTATTTCCAGATACAGAAAAGAAGCCACAGGTTCTCTGAATGATGAACAGCTTAGAGATCTCTATGACAGGCTTGTGTATCTGCGCAATCTGGAAGAGAAAAAAGAGCAGGTGTTAGGCAGCATCCAGGAGCAGGGGAAGCTTACGGAGGAGTTAAAAGAGAAAATTCTGGCTGCCCAGACCCTTGTGGTAGTGGAGGATTTATACCGGCCATATCGTCCCAAGCGCAAAACCAGAGCAAGTGTGGCAAAAGCCAAAGGGCTGGACGGGCTGGCGGAGTACATTCTGGCCCAGGATGCCCAGGCGCCTGTGATAGAAGAAGCGGCCAAATATGTCACAGGAGAAGAGGTAGAAGAGGAAAAACGGGTCAAGACACCGGAGGAGGCGCTGCAAGGCGCAAAAGACATAATTGCCGAAAGCATTTCCGACAATGCGGATTACCGCAGTTATATCCGTGAGGCCACAATGGAAGAAGGGATTATCACCAGCACGGCAAAAGATGAAAAGGCTCAGAGTGTATATGAGATGTATTACAATTTTGAGGAGCCGGTAAAGAAGATGGCAGGTCATAGAGTTCTGGCTTTGAACCGGGGGGAGGCGGAGAAGATTCTGACCGTTAAGGTAAACGCGCCCACGGAACGTATCCTGCGTTTTCTGGCAAAGCAGACCATTACATCCGACAATGCCTATACAGGCCCTGTATTGCAGGAAGCCATTGAAGACAGCTATGACAGACTCATTGCCCCCGCCATAGAGCGTGAAATTCGCAATGACCTGACAGAGAAGGCGGAAGACGGCGCCATATCCGTATTTGGAAAGAATTTGGAGCAATTGTTGTTACAGCCGCCAATTGCGGGGAAGGTAGTGCTGGGATGGGACCCTGCGTTTCGGACGGGCTGCAAGCTGGCAGTGGTAGATCCCACTGGAAAGGTGCTGGATACAAAGGTAATTTACCCTACGGCGCCTCAGAATAAGGTGGAGGAAGCCAAAGCAGATTTGAAAAAAATAATCGGCAAATATGGTGTGGACTTAATCAGTGTGGGAAACGGTACGGCTTCCAGGGAATCGGAGCAGATTATTGTGGAGTTGCTTAAAGAGCTGGACAGGCCGGTGCAATATGTGATTGTAAATGAAGCTGGCGCCAGTGTGTATTCTGCCAGCAAGCTAGCCACGGAAGAATTTCCAAATTTTGATGTGGGGCAGAGAAGCGCAGCGTCCATTGCCAGAAGATTGCAGGACCCACTTGCGGAGCTGGTGAAAATTGATCCCAAATCCATCGGTGTGGGCCAGTATCAGCATGATATGAACCAGAAAAAGCTCAGCGATGCCTTAAGCGGTGTGGTGGAAGACAGTGTGAATAAAGTGGGAGTGGACCTGAATACGGCGTCAGCTTCCCTTCTGGAATATATATCCGGCATTAATAAGACCATAGCAAAAAATATTGTGGATTACAGGGAGACCAACGGGCGATTTACGAACAGAAGACAGCTTTTGAAGGTGGCTAAGTTAGGACCCAAGGCATTTGAACAATGCGCCGGATTTATGCGCATTCTGGATGGGGATAATCCTTTAGATGCCACCAGTGTTCATCCCGAGTCTTATGAAGCCGCTATGAAGCTTCTTGATAAACTGGGGCTTACCATGGATGATGTCCGGGCGGCGCAGAAAAAAGCGGCGGAAAAAAAGAGCGCCGTTCAGACCACCGGAAAACAATCCTCGGCTTCTGCCGGAAACGGCGGCGCAGTTCCTGCCGGTGGGAAATCTCAGAAGAAACCTGCTCAGAAGACAATGCGTGTGGCGAATACCAATACGGCCATGGGAAAGGCTCTGGCTGCGGCTATGGGAGTACTTCCGGAGAATGCTTCCGGAAAGAATGGGGGAAAAGGACAGTCCGGGAAAAAGGCAGCCCAGGTTTCAGGGGACAAGAACCAGAATATGTCTTCTGGCACCCCTTCGGCGGAGGGCCAGGGAATGCAGAACGGAACACAGGAGATGCGTTCCGGCAGCCTGGATGTATCTTCCGGGCTTGGAAAACGAATCCGGGATAAGAAGCAGCTGGCAGAAGAGCTTGGCATTGGCGAGATAACGCTTACGGATATTTTGAAAGAACTGGAAAAACCAGCCCGTGACCCAAGGGATGATATGCCCAGGCCCATATTGCGAAGTGATGTTCTGGATATGAAGGACTTGAAGCCGGGTATGATTTTGAAAGGTACTGTCAGAAATGTGATAGATTTCGGTGTGTTTGTGGATATTGGCGTTCATCAGGATGGTTTGGTTCATATCTCTCAGATTACCGACCGGTATATTAAGCACCCTCTGGACGCAGTAAGCGTGGGGGATATTGTGGAAGTACAGGTGTTGGGCGTGGAAGAGGCCAAGAAGAGAATCAGCCTGACCATGAAAATAAACGCAAAAAAATAAAGAAGTATCAAAGAGCTGCCGCGTTAGTTGCCAGTCAACGGTGCGGCGGCTTCTTTATGCACACGGGCGTCCAAAGCAAAATGCCGGCAGAAGCTGACGGACGACCGGCTCGCAAGCGGGAGATGGGATGTTCCCCTACTTGATTATTATGAAGTTGACCATTCCATATATGAAATGACAGATTGTAAAAACTGTAATTGGAATGATTGCGATTCCGTTCTTTCTGTCAATGGCAAAAAATAAAAACGCAAGGCATGGCAGAACGGTCAGTCCTAATATAACAAACGGATTTACCATACCGGCATAATAAACTATCCAGCTTATAAAATACAGCAAACAGCAGCCCGCCGCAATGGCAGTAAAAAGGGTGAAACACAGTTTTTTGCTTTCTTTGTTTCTTAAGATACTTATAGCGGCAATCATCAACACCTGACATACAGAAGCTATGGTATCAATCTCTTTCGTAATGGAAGCAGTTCTTAGAATATCATCAGGCGCAGGGACCGCAAACCAGATAAAATTCGGTATCATTATCATCAGGAATAAGAACAATCCCCAAACTTCAAAACTTAACTTGTATTTTTTTAACATATCATATTCTCCTCAAGTATCCCTTTGTCAAAATGTCCAATTCTGCTGTTCTGTCACAGTGTATATCCTTCTGATTATCCATATTGTACAGTTTTTATGGTGAATTTCCCTTGATGCGCATCTGTGTGCGGTTTGCAGTGTTCTGTGTCTGTGGATGATGAAGGGGAGTCACTCATCTTTAGATGAGAGTGACTCCGCAAGGTCTGTGCAGAAATCAATAATAATATTTTGCGCGTCCGGGGGCAGCTTGACAAATTTTTCTACAATGGCACAGGCTTTCCGGGAGAGGTGGTATTCCTGGGCCAACTGTCTGAGGACATCTTCAGAATTGGAAATTGTCATTTCTCCCTCCCCTGTTTTGAGCCACGCTTCATTCACTCCAAATTCTCTGCATATCAGGGCGAGCACAGATGCGGAAGGCTTTCGCCGGTCATTCTCATATCTGGCTATGACGTTTTGGACGGAACCGATTCGTTCCGCAAATTGCGCCTGTGTTAAGCCGGATATTATTCTGATTTTCTTGATACGATTGCCAAGTGTCATAATGTGTGCCTCTCTTTTTACAGAAAGAATACAATTAAAACAGGAAAATGTCAATATGGAGTCCAGAGCGGCTATTGGGGGCTGCCAGATGTGCTGCTGGAATCTTACCACAGACGAACCAAAACGGGTTGCTGTTTCTCTCGTTCACTGTAACGACAAGGGATTCCCCAGAGAAAAACAGATTGACAAAATGCTTATAGTAATATAATATATATGCTATAAGCATTCAAAACAGCAACGGACCAGACAAGCCCCGGGAGGATTTACTGACGCACCTGCGGCAGAAAATTCTCCCCGACT
>CAJUGT010000131.1 GCA_910586435.1 uncultured Acetatifactor sp.
GCGCAGTCTGTCACATGTACGGGATTACGCACACTTGCCGCAATGATTTCCGTTTCCAAATCCGTTACCGCAAAAATGTCGGCTATCTCACGAATCAAGTCCACTCCTCTCTGACTGATATCGTCCAGACGTCCCAGGAAAGGCGATACAAACGCAGCGCCTGCCCGGGCTGCCAGCAATGCCTGATTCGCAGTGAAAATCAAAGTGACATTTACCTTGATTCCCTCGGAGGAAAGTACTTTGCAAGCCTTTAGCCCCTCCACGGTCATGGGAATTTTAACCACCATATTGGGATGTATCTTGGCAATTTCCCTGCCTTCACGAATCATGCCTTCGGCGTCCACCGTTGTAGCCCTCACCTCACCGCTGATAGGCCCGTCAACAATAGAAGCTATCTCCGCAATCACCTCTTCAAATACTCTGCCTTCCTTGGCGATAAGTGAAGGATTTGTGGTGACACCACAGATGACTCCCATATCATTTGCTTTTCTGATGTCCTCTACCTTGGCAGTGTCAATAAAAAAACGCATAACAATCTCTCCTTTTCTTTTCCTTATGTATACTCCCGTCTTCTGCCCGGGAATACCTTTATCTACAGTATACTGAATCAGCAGGCAAACATCAAGATATTCATAAAAATTTTGTATCAACTCTCTTACATCATAATAATATTTTTATCACTGCGAATTCCTTCCTGCCAGAAGACTCTCTTATGCCTGAAATGATCCTCCTGTTCCGGGCAAAGGGACATAAGCACCTCAATTATCCCCCGCATGTCAGGTATGCGTCCGGAAGCCAGGCCGCATGTACACATTTCCAACAGCTGCCTTATGGATTCCATCCCCTTCCTCTCTTTCCATTCTTCCCATTCTTTCCATTCCCGACACAGATTGCCCTTCCTGGCAGCGCTTGCCTTTCGCCCTTTTTTCGCTGTCTGTAAGCGCCCCCCGGCATCTCTCAACGGCTGCGCTTCTTTCAGTCCTATAATGCTTTCCATTGTCTTGCCCCATCCATATATATCACAGGCCGCTGTCAGAATCTCGTCTTTCCTCAGCTGTTCCGGCGCCGCAAAACCCGGTGTCCCCGCACGGGATAATCCCCTCTCTCCCATGGGACACGCACACCCAAAGTCCAAAAGCTTCACTCTGCCATCCTGCCGTATCATACAGTTGGCCGGCTTGACATCCCGAAACACATAGGGTTCCCGGTTTTCATGAAGTGTCCGAAGCCCTCCTGCCAGTTCCATCCCAATGCGCACGGCGGCTCTCATACCAAAACTTCCCCTTCTTTTCAAGAAAGCCTCCACCGTGCTTCCCGGCACATATTCCATCAACAGAAAAGCTTGCCCCGCCTCCTGCCACATTCCAAAGTATTTTGGAAACAATGGGTGAAAGAATTTTGACATAATCCGGGCCTCCCTTTCAAGCAAATCCTCCTGCCTGCTGACTTTACACGCAAGAACATTTTGGGTATGCCCGTCCTCCAGGCAATATACCCTGGAAAACGCGCCCTCTCCCACCATTCCACGGCAAATATATCCCTTGCGGGCAAATATTCTTTTTTCCTGCTCTGTTTGCATGGCATCCTCCATAACTATACAAATCCGGACTTCCGCCTGCGTAAACCACACAGGCAAAGGGATTCTCCTGCGGTATCCCCACAGGCAAACCAAGTTTCCTTTCCCATGTCTTCAGCATGTCCTCAAAAGCACCGCTCCCATATTCTCGCCTCCGCACCTCTCTGCTTCCCTGCCTATTTCCTTCAAATGCCTCTCCATCTGTTCTTCCGTCCCCACCGCTTCCGCCGACAATCCATCCTTGATCATTTCCTCTGTCACTCCCATCCAAAAGGATGCCGACGCAAGTAATAATACAATATCAGATTCCAGAAACGCCTCCTCCATATCTATTGACAGACTGTTTTTATTCCCCAATTCTGTATTTTCTGCTGAAATATCCTGCTCCTGAATTTTATGATTGAGATGTTTACTTCCACACATATCTTCATACACAGAATGAATATGTACTCGACCAAAAGCCTTATTAATCAGGCAGATATGACCTGTTCCTCTGTGCAGCATCAGGCATCTGTCCTGAAGGCAGAAAATTCCTGTCAAGTCGATCTTATCCCTCCCTGCCATCATCCTGCTACTTTCCAGTTCTCTGTCCGTCCTCCAAATCACTTTGCGCAGGTCTTCCCCAATTCCTGCCAATTCCTTCCCTTTTCTCCGACATATTTTACTTAACGGGAGGCTGCGAAACCACCGCAATAGCTGCTCTGTCATATACCTGGCCGCCCTTTCTGCCAATTCCCCTCTGCCGGAACAAATACAGGAAAATAATACATTAACCTTCCTGTAATGATATTGTTGCAGCAATAATGAAATCCTGTTATTTTCCTGCTGATAGTAAAATGTGGATAACAATTCCATACTTATTCCTCTTTTTCTTTATATTTTTTTGTTTGCGTTCCTGGGAACTGCTAAGAAATAGTTTTTAAATGGTATGCATGATTTTTCTTCAAAGGTTTGCTCGAAAATAAGACCCATAGCGGGCTATGTAACCGATTTTGGGGCGATGCTATCAGAGAAAAACAGGCAATATAAAAAGTTATTCTTGAACAGTTCCTTCATAAGGAATCCCATAAAAATCATTCAGGAGATAATGTATATCGAAATATTTGAATTATTTTAGAAATGATAAATTCTTGAAAAACAGATTCTCTTGCTGACACAGCCCGGGACAATCCTGTCACGCCCCGGGCAAAATCACATGAGAAGCAAAGAAGTTTCCGGCAGGAATCCAATTTCTCCGCCTTATTTCATGAATATATTCGCCAGATCGTTAAAGAAAACAACCACCATCAAAACCATAAAAAACATCAAGCCTATAAAGTGAACCATTCCTTCTTTTTCAGGAGGAATGGGTTTTCCCCGAAGAATTTCCAACAGCAAAAATACCAGTCTTCCGCCGTCAAGTGCCGGAACGGGGAGCAGATTCAAAATGCCAAGATTCACAGACAGCATCAAGGTAATATTCAGCATACTCAATAAAACACTCTGCCATCCATAGTTTTTAGCCTCATCGTAGGTTTTGCCCACTACGTTGACCGCTATCCCCACCGGACCTGCCACATCCTGACGGCGAACCCTGCCTTGCAGCATCATTCCAAGGCTCTTATATGTGGCCTTCACTGAATACCGCATTTCATACCATGCGTATTTTAATGTGTCAAATCCCTGTGGTGACACATAATCAGCATTCATCACCCCAAGAAGGTAAATTCCGGAAGCCTCATCATACTGAGGTGTCAGCATGGTCTTATTTCTGACCCCTTCACGCTCATACACCACTTCCACGTCACCGCCCCGGTAACTGGCCTGCATATACAAGGAAATCTCCGGATACAGACATATTTTTTCTCCGTTAATGGAAATAATTCTGTCTCCGTCCCGCAGCCCGGCAGCTTCCGCTCCTCCGCCTTCCGATACCTGTGTCACAATCGGATCACGAATCGCAATGATTCCCGTCATATTTACCATAATAAACGCAATGATAAGGGCCAGAATAAAATTAAACATCGGTCCGGCCACCACCGTGGAGATTCGTCCCCAGACACTGGCCTTAAGAAAAGAGCCTTCTCCCGGTTCTCCTTCTTTTTCCGCCAGCCCATCCTCCCCCTCAAACATACAGGCGCCGCCAATGGGAAATAATTTCAGTGAGTATTTTGTTCCTCCTTTTTCAAAAGAACATATACTTGGCCCCATACCCACGGCAAATTCTATCACATGAATACCATTGGCTTTGGCCAAAAGGAAGTGGCCAAATTCATGTGCTATTACCACCACCCCGAATATGACGATAAATAATATAATCGTAATCATTTACAGCTTAATCCTTCCCGCATATATTCATAAGTCTGCTGCTCCACCGCCAAAATGTCTTCCACCGTAGGATTCTCTATCACATGATGCCGGTCCATGGCCTTCCCGATGAGTTCCCCAATCTCCAGGTAAGGAATCTTTCTTTCCAGAAATAACTCCACTGCCTTTTCATTGGCGGCGTTATATACTGTCGGCATACTGCCGCCCACCTCCGCCGCCCTGTATGCCAGGGCAAGTCCGGGAAAGTTTTCCGTATCTGGCTTTTCAAAAGTCAGCTGCCCCAATTCAAATAAGTCAACCCTTTTTCCTTCCAAATATCTTCTCTCAGGGTAAAACAGCGCATATTGAATAGGCAGTTTCATATCCGGAACTCCCAGTTGCGCTATAATCGCCCCATCCGCATATTGTACTGCGGAGTGAATGATACTTTGAGGATGCACCACTACCTGTATCCTGTCAAGTCCTACCTCAAAAAGCCATTTTGCTTCCATAACTTCCAACCCCTTATTCACAAGGGTAGATGAATCAATGGTAATTTTGCGCCCCATGGACCAGTTGGGATGCCGCAGGGCATCCTCCACCTGAATGTTCTCCAGCTCCCGCCTCGTCCTGCCCCGAAACGGCCCTCCCGAAGCGGTAAGTAAAATTTTCTCCACCACTGGAGACTTCCCGTCAGTTCCCTCCCCGGCCAATGACTGGAAAATCGCGCTGTGTTCACTGTCCACCGGGAGTATGGCAACATGATGCTCCCTGGCCAAAGGCATGATAATATGCCCTGCCGTCACCAATGTCTCCTTGTTGGCAAGCGCAATGTCTTTCCCGGCCTTAATTGCCGCAATGGTAGGTTTAATACCAATCATGCCCACTATGGCCGTCACTAATACCTGGCTTTGTGGCAAAGCGGCAATTTCCAGCAATCCCTCCATGCCGGCAACCACCTTTACGTCCAGATCCGCCACCCTGTCACGCAAATCGGATGCCGCATCCTCCGTCCACATTCCGGCTACCACAGGATGAAATTCCCGTATCTGTTCTTCCATTTTTGCCACATTTCCCCCGGCAGCCAGGGCAACAATCCGACAATCCTTATTCGCCCTGGCCACGTCAAGGGTCTGTGTGCCAATAGAACCGGTGGAGCCTAATATCGCTATTTTCTTCATATGATACGTATCCCTTCTAAGCGCCCGGAAAACCCTCAATAATTCCCGGTATCTGCCGCCCTATGTGAGCAGTAAAATCGTCAGGAAATATGTCATCGGCGCAGTCACAATCATGCTGTCAAATCTGTCCATAATCCCTCCATGGCCGGGAATCAGCTTTCCATAGTCTTTTATATTCAGGTTGCGCTTAACCCCAGACGCCGCCAAGTCCCCCACCATGCTCATAACCGCTCCCACAGCGCAAATCAAAGCTATCGCCCACGCTGCGCCCTTATCGCCCAGAGCAGTTTCCACAAAGAAATAACCATAGAGCCACCCAAGCAATGCTGTCCCAACCACTCCGCCAATACACCCTTCCAATGACTTTTTGGGACTCAACACTGGGAAAATTTTCTTCTTCCCGATCAGTTTTCCTACCACATAGGCACAAGTGTCACATCCCCATGAACTGATCAGAATCATCCACACCATATAAAAACCCTGGGTACACATCCTGGTCTGGTATACAAAAGAAAGCAGCACAGGACCATACAGAAATGAAAATACAGCCGCCATCACCTGATTTGCGTGATATTTTGGAAACGCTATCACATACGCAAACAGATATGCCAGAAAGACACCCACAATACACATAAAAAGCAGCGTATGATTCCCATGGAAATACAGCAGAAGATAGTAACCGGTAATCCCCACATACCCTAATATCTCCAGCCCTCTGCCACATTTTAGCGCATTGGTCAATTCACGAAAGGCAATCAGAGAAACAGACCAGGATATCAATGCCAGCGGCCACCCCCCAAGGCTCATCGTAGTAAGGGCTACCAACATCAGTACCACCCCGCTTGCCAATCTGGTCAAAAACATATGACTATCCCTCCATTCCGGCAGCACATCCGCTCCATCCCACCGATGTCACCCGCCCCGCATCCTATGCCTGATTATCTCTCCGGTAATCCCACACCGATTTCCGCACGGTTTTAGTTTCAGTCACTCAAACCGCCATATCTTCTGTTTCTATGATTATATGCCTCTACGGCCTTCCGCAATTCCTCTTTTGTAAAATCGGGCCACGCAACTTCCGTAAAATAAAATTCAGTATAGGCAAGCTGCCACAGCAAAAAATTGGATATTCTCTGTTCATTGCAGGTTCGGATAAGCAGGTCCGGATCTGGAACGCCTGCCGTATCCAACAGGCCGCTTAAGGATTCCTCCGAAATATCATCCGGAGTAAGGCTGCCCGCCGCAACCTCCTTTGCCATCTTCCTTACAGCACGTACAATTTCATCCCTGCCCCCATAATTAATGGCAATCTGAAAATGAAGGCCATCGTTATGTTTGGTAGCCTCCTCCAGTTCCTCAATTCGGGTGCGAATATCCGGAGCCAGCCTTGCTTTCTCTCCCAGCACCCTGACACACATCCGATTTTTTTCGGCGGTCTTAAGACAAGTCTTCATATAATTGCGCAATAGCTTCATAAGCGCATCCACTTCATCCTGGGGACGGTTCCAGTTTTCCGTGGAAAACGCATAAACCGTCAAATATTGGATACCCATTTTATAGGCTTCCTCACAGATGACCTCTACCGTCTTCGCCCCCTGAACATGACCATAATTACGGGGCATTCCCTTCGCCTTAGCCCATCTGCCGTTCCCGTCCAGAATTATCGCCACATGCCGCGGCATCTTCAATTCTTCCATCATTCTCATCCCGCTGTCAGACAGTCATTATTTCCTTTGACTTCTTTTCCATTAAAGCATCCATATCCTTGATATACTTATCTGTAAGCTTTTGCAGCTGTTCCTCCAGCTGTTTGACTTCATCCTCGGATATTTCACCTTTTCCAAGCTTCTTCAAAGCGTCATTGCCGTCTCTGCGGATATTTCTGACAGCCACCTTGCCGTCCTCAGCCTTCTTCTTCACTTCCTTCGCCAAGTCTTTCCTGCGTTCCTCCGTGAGTTCAGGAAAGACGAGCCGGATCACATTTCCGTCATTAGAAGGAGTAATTCCCACATCCGATGCCATTATAGCCTTTTCAATCGCCTTGATCAACGACTTCTCCCACGGCGCAATCTGTATAATTCTGGCTTCCGGCACCGAAATATTTCCCACCTGCTGGATGGGAGTGGGTGTTCCGTAGTAGTCCACCCGAAGTTTGTCCAGAACATGGGGATTGGCACGCCCCGCACGAATGGTATTATAATCACTTTCCAGAAATTCATAAGCCTTTTTCATTCTGTCTTCATATTGCTGCAATCTGGCATCCATAGTTTTATCCTCTCTTTTCTTATATATTATCTGTGCCCACAGAAACTTTTGTTCCCTTAAAACTGCCTTTCACAGTGTTTACGATACTGTTCTCCTCATTTAATCCAAACACCCACAAGGGCATCCTGTTATCCCTGGCCATAATAGAAGCTGTCATATCCACCACTTGCAGATTTTGGGCTATGACTTCATCAATGGTTATCTCATCGTATTTTTTCGCAGCCGGATTCTGATTAGGGTCATCATCATACACGCCATCTATGGATTTCGCCAGCAGAATCACATCCGCTTCCACTTCAACAGCTCGCAGCACCACCCCGGTATCTGTTGAAAAATACGGATGCCCCGTGCCGCCGGCAAAAAATACAACCTGCCCTTTCAAAAAGCACTCAACCGCCCTGTCCTTGGAGAAAAGTTCCGTGAAAGCCCCGCATACAAATGGTGTCAATATAGTGGTTCCCATTCCTGATGAGCGAAAAATTTCAGAGACATAAATACAATTCATCACCGTAGCCAGCATTCCTATCTGATCCGCTTTTGTACGGTCTATATTTTTGCTGGTTCTTCCTCTCCAGAAATTTCCGCCCCCTATAACAATGCCCACCTGAATCCCATCCTCCACAAGCTCCTTTACCTGCGCTGCTACTTTTCTGACCGTTTCCTCATCAAATCCAGTCTTTTTCTCGCCGGCAAGCGCTTCTCCGCTTAATTTTAATAGTATTCTGCGCATTTTCTGCCTCACCCT
This sequence comes from uncultured Acetatifactor sp., assembly GCA_910586435.1. Classification (GTDB taxonomy): domain Bacteria; phylum Bacillota; class Clostridia; order Lachnospirales; family Lachnospiraceae; genus Acetatifactor. The sequence goes on from CAJUGT010000131.1 coordinate 8,054, forward strand.
TTCCTGCCCCCTCCGCTGCTGAAACTCAAACGGCTTCCCGGGCAATTTATCCGTCCCATAAAAGTACCTTTACGCATCCTTCCATTTGATATGCTGAATCAGTTCTGTCTCCTCCGTAATCGGCAGGATTACAGTATCCTCCATAGCCTGAATTGTTTCAATAATCAAGGGTAACGCCTCCAAGGTGGTGGTTTTCAGTTTAGTATCATGCATCAAAATCACCGCCGTGCCATATTTACGGATATTCTTCGTACAATTTTCCACCAGAGTCTCAACCGGAAGCACTACACTGCCCCCGTCTCCGGAAGATATATTCCAGTCAAAAAAACGCACTCCCTGCCCTTCCAGATATTCCGCCAGTTCCGCCATGTCAACACCACGACTCTTCACCGTATTGGAACTTCCTCCCGGAAACCTGTATAAAGTACATTCTTCTCCTGTAATATCATAAAGATATTGTCTCTGCTGGGTAAAATCCTCCGCAAAACTTTCTAAAGAAGAATAGAGTTCTCCATATTTATGGGTACCGGAATGCATCCCCAGAGTATGTCCTTCTTCCAGGATTTGGTTCAGTACCTCCTTATTGGCCTCTCCCTCTTTGCCGACAACAAAAAATGTTGCCTTTATCCCATATTGTTCCAAAACCGCAAGAATATCCTCTGTATGACTGCTGGGGCCATCATCAAAGGTCAGATAAACTTTGTGCGCAGCCGTGACCTGAGAAATTGTCTGCTGTACCCCGCCTGTCTCTTCTCCTCTTACGGCTTCCTGCCCCTCTGATTGCCTGTTGTCTTCGGAATTCTCTTTTCTTCCCGCCGCTCGAAGTTCTTCCGACAGATGCGCTATCTGCATCTTCTGATCCTCTACCACCCGGCTTAACATCCCCAGCTGCGCTGTCAGATTAGCTATGGTTCCATCTAAACTTCGCAGCCTGACAATCAAAACCGCACAAAGTGTCACCAGCATAACAATGGTTATCACCAACATCCGCATATAAGCTTGCCGCAATCGGCGCACACTCTTCTGTCTTCCTGGCTTCTGCCTGATTTCATCCGCCATGTCCCATCCAAACCTTTTAACACTTTCAAAAGTAGTATAGCATATTCCTCTTTTCAGGGAAAGCTAAAAATGAAAAAAGGACATGAATTATGTCCTTTTCTCTATTTATTTTCTAAATTACAGCTATTATGACCACCACATGCCGAACAGCCCGAACACCCCGGACAACCTCCTCCCTGTTGCCTGGACTTGCGCAGCCTGCTTCGCAAAATAAAAAATACCACAATCGCCAAAATCCCAAGAATAAAAAAATCTGCCATATAGACTTTGATACCTCCTGACTTGTTCGCTATACTGAGAGTCATTCTCATTTATAATTTAACTCCATTTTAACGATTTGTCAAGACGCACTGTGAAAACTGCATATCCATATACCTCTGGGCCTCTTCCTCTTCAAGAGAATATTCTTCCATAATGGCCTTCTTTATCTGTCCATGGCTGAATTTAAATCCTCGCAAGACACTCACTGTCCCAAGAATTCCCTGCGCCAAGCCGTGTTCCAACCCTTGCTCCAGGCCTTGTTCCAGACCTCGTTCCAGACCTTGCTCTAAGCCTTGTTCCAGACCTTGTTCTAAACCCTGTTCCAGTCCCTTCCGCATGGCCCGTTCCATACACTCATTTTCCCTCTTCACCAATGCTGGTTCCAATATTGGTTTGAGCAATTCCAACAAATCCTCACTCATACTCTCATCTCCCTTCAATTCCTCAACCAATTGTCCGTTTGCCCGCACACTGACTTCCAAGACCGCATCCGCAAATTCTTTATCTGATTTTTCCTCCAGCCGCTGCATACTTTCCCAAAGCATACGCATATCCTGCTTCTTCAACCTGTGGGATAACGCTCTTAGCCATATATGGGACGCAGGTTCCAGTTCCTTAGTGACAATAATCTGTGTTGGAAAGACCACATTTCCCTCCACATAATAGATTCCTTGACACGGAGTCCATATCCGATAACCATGCTCCTGAAAATATTTGAATAATCCCAGGGGCTTCGTCTCCCGCACAAGAGTTATCGTCACATCCTCTTCCTTTATGGCATCCACTGTTTTTCCATAAGATTTATACAGACAGGCATATGCCTCTACTTTATAAAAAACATCAATATCCAATTGTTCCGCCGGATTTTTATATTCAATAATATTATGTCCTTTGAAGATACTTCCTATTTCATTGTCCAGGGATACATGTGCGTTTTTCTTTATAATCAGCAAATCAATTTCCAATGGTTTTACATTCAGGTTATACTCCTTCTCAAATCTCAATACATCTCTGCTCTTGGACAGTTCAAGATTCATTGCTGCCACAAAACCAGGGTGCCATTGTATGGGTCCATCTGCCATATGACCTTCCTTTCCGCATAAGTATATATGTTTAACACAATAATGGTCAAAGACAGACATTTTCTCTTTCACAATTCTGTGTCAACATTATACCATGATTCCGTGCGCTTCAGCGCACATGGAATCAAAAGTTGACACAATGCCCTTCTGTGTCAACATTATACCATGATTTCGTGCGCTTCAGCGCACATGGAATCAAAAGTTGACACAATGCCCTTTTGTGTCAACATTATAGCATAATTTTTTTCTCAATGAAAGTAAAACGTTATAACAGGGGAGGAGAAATGGGCGAGGCAGCGAAAGGGGCGGGGGGCAGCGAAAGGGACGGCGTCCGGGGCATGGGGGGTTACGTTCGGCTCGGGCAACGCCT